>JBIOWI010000160.1:0-6385 GCA_044868325.1 Hyphomicrobiaceae bacterium | reverse complement strand
CCGGCGCGGTAGGGGGTCAGACCCGCTGGGTCTGACCCCATGCGACCCAGAGGGTCTGACACCGCCTCACCGCTTCCCGCGGTGGCCCTTGCGGCCGGGGGCGTCGGCGTCGGGCCCGTCGGCCGGGGCGAAACCGTCGGGGCCTTCCTCGGCGCCCGCGGCCTCGTCGCCCTCCGGCGCGGCCTGCAGCATCTGGTCCACGATCAGGCCGGCGTTCTGGCGGATGGCCTTCTCGATCTCGGCCGCCACCTTCGGGTGCTCCTTCAGGAACGCCTTGGTGTTCTCGCGGCCCTGGCCGATGCGCTCGCCGTTGAAGGAGAACCAGGCGCCCGACTTCTCGACGATGCCGGCGCGCACGCCCAGATCCACCAGCTCGCCAGTCTTGGAGATGCCCTCGCCGTACATGATGTCGAACTCGACCTGCTTGAACGGCGGGGCCACCTTGTTCTTCACCACCTTCACGCGGGTCTGGTTGCCCACCACCTCCTCGCGCTCCTTGATCTGGCCGATGCGGCGGATGTCGAGGCGCACGGAGGCATAGAACTTCAGCGCATTGCCGCCCGTGGTCGTCTCCGGGTTGCCGAACATGATGCCGATCTTCATGCGGATCTGATTGATGAAGATCACCATGCACTTGGACTTGGAGATCGAGCCCGTCAGCTTGCGCAGCGCCTTGCTCATCAGGCGCGCCTGCATGCCGGGCTGCAGATCCCCCATCTCGCCTTCGAGCTCGGCCTGGGGCGTGAGGGCGGCCACCGAGTCCACCACCAGCACGTCCACGGCGCCGGAGCGCACCAGGGTATCGGCGATCTCCAGCGCCTGCTCGCCGGCATCGGGCTGGGAGATCAAGAGGTCCTCGACCTTGACGCCGAGCTTGCGGGCATAGACCGGGTCGAGCGCGTGCTCGGCATCGATGAAGGCGCCGATGCCGCCCTTCTTCTGGGCCTCGGCCACCACCTGCAGGGCCAGCGTGGTCTTGCCGGACGATTCCGGCCCGTAGATCTCGATGATGCGGCCGCGCGGCAGCCCGCCGATGCCGAGCGCGATGTCGAGCCCGAGCGAGCCCGTGGAGAGGGCCTCGACCTCGATGCGCTCGTTGGCACCGAGCCGCATGATCGAGCCCTTGCCGTGCAGCTTCTCGATCTGGGCGAGCGCGGCCTCCAGGGCCTTCTGCTTGTCCATGCTACCCCCTTCGACCACGCGCAGCTGCGGCTTTTCCATGGGCTGGCCCCTTATTTCACGAGTTGCAGATGGAGGCAAAACGCGACTCTGATTGTTCACGTTGTACACTGTTTGTTCTCGGTGCGCAACGGGCTACTTGCACCTGCCACGGTCGGCCGCTCAAGCCTCCGACGCGGCCTAGCCTGAGTCGGGCAGAAGTTGGAAATCAGAAGTCGGAAATCGGAAGTCGGAAATCAGAAGTCAGAACCGCCAGAAATCGGAACCGCTTGCGTGCCGATTTCCGACTTCTGATTTCCGATTTCCGCTCTACCGGCGCAGCCGCTCGATCAACTCGGCGGTGGGATAGGAATCGGACGGCATCCCGAGCTTCATCTGCACGGCCTTGACGCTGCCGCGGGTGGCAGCGCCCAGCCTGCCGTCGATCTCACCCACCTCGTAGCCGCGCTTCACCAGCAGGCGCTGCAGCTCCTTCACCTCGTCGAGGCTCAGCTCCGGGATCGGCTCGGTGCCGCGGAACACGGGTGGCGCGCCGTCGAGACGGGTGCCCAGGTAGGCGACCGTGATGCAGTAGATCAGCGAGTTATTCCACTGCAGGTAGACCTGGAAGTTCTGGTAGGCCAGGAACGCCGGACCGTGCCGGCTCATGGGCAGCAGCAGCGACGCCGGCATGGCGTCGGCCGGCAGCCGCCGCCCGTCGGGGAGGGTGACGCCCCAGGCGGCCCACTTGGAGCGGGGGTGCTGAACGGCCAGATCGGCCTGGTCCCACGGCAGATCGCCCGGCGCCCGCACCTCCTGCAGCCACGGCTCGCCCCGCCGCCAGCCCAAGTGCACCAGGAAGCTGGCGGTGGAGGCGATTACATCGGGCACGCTGGCGATCAGGTCGCGGCGGCCGTCCCCGTCGTAATCCACCGCGTGCTTGAGATAGTGCGAGGGCAGGAACTGGGTCTGCCCGAGCTCGCCGGCCCAGGCGCCGATCATCTCGCCCGGACTCAAGTCGCCCCGGTCGACGATGCGCAGCGTGTCCATCAGCTCGGCGGTGAACTTCTCGCCGCGGCGGCAGTCGTAGGCCAGCGTGGCCAGCGCGCGCAGCACCGGGTACTTGCCCATCATGACGCCGTAGTCGCTCTCTAGCGCCCACAGCGCGGCGATGACGGGGCCGGGCACGCCGTAGTCCTTTTCGACCCTCGCGAACAACTCGCGGTGCTGCTTGAGGCGCGCCAGGCCGTTCTGAATGCGGTTCTTCGAGATCAGCTTGTCGGAGAACGTGAGAAAGCCCTGGGCGAAGAAGCCCTGCTTGCGGTCGCGCGCAATCACGCTTGGGTCGAGCGTAGTGCCGTCGAGCGCCGCCGCCACCGTGGCGCGCGAGATGCCCTGGGCGATGGCCTCTTTGCGGAAGCCTTCCAGCCAGACGTCGAAGCTGCCGGTGTTGCGGCAGTTGGCCGGAGCCGAGGCCGGGGCCGGCAGCTGGGCCCGTGCGTCCGGAGCCGCCGCCTGGGCCAGCGCCAGCGCAGCCGTCAGCGCCAATAGAGCCTTGCCTGGGTGCATGAGGGTCCAAGTCTCACGGAGACGAGCTTCGGCAGTCGGGCGTCGGGCGTCGGCAGTCGGGTTTTTGTCTCAGGCGAGCTGCTTCTCCGCCAAGCCTTTCAGCCTCATCTTGCACACCTTGCGACTGCCGACTGCCGACGCCCGACTGCCGAGCCTAGCCCTCTGGGCAGAGCTCGAAGGCCTTGTCAAGCGCCTGGGCCTGGTTGGAGTACTCGCCCGCGATCTTGCCGTTCTTGGCGTAGGCGGCGATGAACGCCTCGGCCTCGCGCTGCTCCTGGCCGGCGTTCACGTCGAGGACCGTGAAGTTGACCACCTGGTCGACGACCGAGCGGATGATGATCGACTTCTGCCCGCCGTAGCTGGCCGTCCACACCCGGCACTTCTGGTTGGCGGCCGGCGGCACAGCCGTATCGGGCAGCAGCTTGGCCTTCGGCGCGGCCGTCGCCGCGGTGCCCGCCAGCGCAAAGCGCGTGCCGGCCTTGTCGGCGGCCCTATCGGCGGCCTTGTCGCCGACGCCGGCCTTGGGCGCCACCGCAGCGTTGCTGGCGCCGATATCGACTGCCGCGGCCTTGGTGGGGGCAACGGCCGCATCCGAGGTCACGGACTTGGCCGGCATGGCACTCACTGCCGGGGCGCTCACTGCCGGGGCGCTCGCTGCCGGGGCGCTCGCTGCCGGGGCGGCGCTGGAAACCTGCGCCTGCGGCTCGACGGAGGGCGCGTTCAGCACCTTGTAGGGCACCGTTGCTGCCGAGGACGCTGGCGGCTCTGCGGGCGGCGGCGGAGCGCCCAGGGCGGAGCGGCCCTGGTTGGGGTCGGTCTTCGGGTCGAACACCCGCTGCATCAGCTCCTTGCCGAGCGCGAGCACCGACGGGGTGGACGCCTCGGCGGCCGGCGCGCCACTGCTGGTAGCCTCGCCGGCGATTAGGGCACGCGCCTCCTGCACCAGCTGCGGCCGCGGGTCGGCCGTGCGGCACACGTCGCTGTTGAAGCGCTCGGCCACCGTCTGCAGCATGCCGGCGTAGGTCCTGTTCCCCGGCGCCCACCTGGCGGCGAGGTCGGCATAGGTGATGGGTCGATTGAACGAGCGCTGCCAGGCGTTGAGCAGGCCCCACTCGTGCACCTTGCGCGTGCGCTCGGCGACCGGGTTGGCCACGGGGCGTCCGGCATAGAGCAGGATGTGCTCGATGTGGGCGCGGACGCCGCTCTCGAGGTCCTTGAAGCTCTCGCCACGCTCGCCGCCGCCGGTGGCGCCAAGGCCGGCGAAGTTATTCTGCTCCGGCTTCACGTCGCCGTGGCGGTTGCCGCGCCAGTAGCTCAAGGCGCCGGTCTCGACGACCATCTGGTAGAAGGCATAGTCCCAGCGCACCCCGAGCTGCTCCCCGAAGCGCATGTACTGCGTGGCAATGCCGTCGTAGCGGGAGTTGAGCTCCGGGTTGCGCTGCTTCAGGAACGCCATCAGCCGGCCGGGGGTGACGCACTGCGGCACCGCGTTGCCCGACCCCGCAACAATCTCCGGCAGATCGGATCCGGCAGCCGACACGCCCGTCGCTGCAGCGACGGCAAAGACGACGAACGCCCCTACTCTACGAAGCATGGTCCCACCCGTTTTCTGGCGCCGAGCCACACTCAAGGCGGCTTCGTTTATTTATAAGCCCTTAACCCTTAAAGGGCCGTTATCACCCCGCGCCCTGGCCGCCCCGGAGCCCCTCGGAAACCCGGAACGTCCCGCATCGCCCCGCTGCGCCGTCCGTCGCAGCGCAGCAAGCAGGGGTGGGATGTTCACAAAGTTTGGGGCATGGGTGTGGCAGGCGGCAGGTACCTGCCCGGAGGAGATCGAGGATCTCGGTCGCCGGCGATCGGGCTCGCGCAGCGCCTCGGGCCGTCCAGGTGCTCCCGACCCCGGTTCAGCGGCGGTTTACGCCGCCATCCTGGCGCCCGGATAGAACCGCCGAGCCGCGAGAAAGCCAAGCACGAGAAAGACCGCCAGTACGACCAGCTGCGCAACGGCGAAGGGCGGCTCGGACTGCGTCGGCGCCAGCGACTGCAGGAACGCCACCTTCTGGAACGCCTGCACGACGCCGACGAACGCGTTGAGATAGAGCGCGGCAACCGCCGCGACGACGTAGAGCCAGCGCCACGCCCCGTGCAGCCGGAAGGCGTAGAGCGCGAGCAGCGCCGCCGCAAGCAGTACGAGCGAGATGGCGCCGACGACGTGCGACGGCAGCAGGCCGTTGAAGGGGAACATGAAGCCCGTGATGCTGGTCAGGATCGTGGTGGCAAGAAACAGTGCGGTCCAGCCGCCAAGCCTCTGCGAGCCCAGCATGCCGTAGAGCACGACGAGGCCCGAGAGAATCCCGATCAGGCTGATGATGACATGCAGCATCGTGAACGCCGACAATGACAGTCCGAGGGTCATGGCATCCTCCCATTCCGCGGCCGATTGATAGCACACTGGCCGCCAAGCGCGGCAGTCTGTCGTGCCCGCCTCTTGCCTCAGGTCCGGCTATGTTTGACAGCTGTGTCCCGCCCGATCGCGCTCCCGGAGAGAAACGAGAAATGAACGAAGACCTGCAATACGCCGTCCTGCACGAGCTCGTGGAGCCTGCCCGCCGTAACCTTCCGCGCGGGACGTGGGACTACCTGATGGGCGGTGCCGAGACCGAGACCACCCAGGAGCGCAACCGCGTGGCGCTCGATTCCATCGCCTTCCGCCCGCGCGTGCTGCGCGACGTGGAGAAGGTGGACACCGGCGGCAAGGTGCTGGGCCACGCCTTGCGCCTGCCGGCGATCCTGGCGCCGATCGGCTCGCTGCAGGACATGACGGCAGGCGGTGGCGCCACGGCGACGCGGGCCGCCGCCAAGTTCGGTGTCATGCACATGCTGAGCTCGGCCTGTCTCCCCACCCTGGAGGAGGTGGCCGCCGCCGCGCCCGAGCACCCCAAGGTCTTCCAGCTCTACATCCGCGGCGACAACGCCTGGGTGGAGGACCACATCGCCCGCGCGGTGGCCAGCGGCTACGTGGCGCTCGCCCTCACCATCGACCTCGACCACTACGGCCGGCGCGAGCGCGACCTCGCCATGCGCTACCTGACCACCTCGCGCCGCACCCGGCCCAACGACTTCTACCAGGCCCGCTTCACCTGGGCCAACGTGGCCCGCCTCAAGGCGAAGTTCAAGCTCCCGTTCATCCTGAAGGGCATCGCCACCGCCGAGGACGCCAGGATCGCCCTGGAGCACGGCATCGAGGGTATCTACGTGTCCAACCACGGCGGGCGCCAGCTCGACCACGGAAGGGGCGGCATCGCTGTGCTGCCCGAGGTGGTGGAGGCGGTGGCTGGCCGCGCCGAGGTCTACGTGGACGGCGGCTTCATGCGCGGAGCCGACATCGTCAAGGCCATGGCGCTGGGCGCCACCGCTGTCGGCATCGGCCGCCTGCAGGGCCTCGCCCTGTCCGCCGGCGGCGAGGATGCCCTGGTGCGTGCGCTCACCCTGCTGCAGGACGAGGCGACGCGCACGCTGGGCCTCCTCGGCGTCACCTCGTTCGCAGAGCTCGACCCCAGCTACGTCGCCCCGGTCGCCCCCATCCCCCGCCAAGGCTGGCTCGACAGCGCCTACCCGCTGTTGAAGGAGGGGTACTGAGGTTAGGTGTCAGACCCAC
>JBIOWI010000159.1:0-8360 GCA_044868325.1 Hyphomicrobiaceae bacterium | reverse complement strand
GTGGGTCTGACACCTACAGCCTCCAGGCACTGCCCACCTCCGCAGGCGCGAAGCCATTGCAAACGCGGGGGCGAGCCAAGCATTGGGTCTGTCCGGCAGCTGAGATACACTTGTCGCCCGAGAACGTGGGGTGGGGGAGCGTGTTGAGGCAGACCTGCGGGACAGGGGCACGGTGCGCGGCCGGGCATGAGCGCCGGGCGGGCGAGGGGGCGCCATGAGCCGCCCCCTGCTGGAGCTTCAGGGCATAGCCAAGCGGTTCCCGGGCGTGCTCGCCAACGACGACGTGTCGCTCGCCGTCGGCACTGGCGAGATTCACGCTCTCTTGGGCGAGAACGGCGCCGGCAAGTCCACGCTGGTCAAGATCGTCTACGGCGTGCTGCGCCCCGATGCGGGCACCATGCGCCTGAGCGGCGAGGTTTATGCTCCCGCCCGCCCATCCGAGGCGCGCGAGCGGGGCATCGGCATGGTGTTCCAGCACTTCTCGCTGTTCGAGGGTCTCACCGTCGCCAACAACATCGCTCTCGGGCTCGGTGCCCGCCGCGCCCGCAGCGGCCCCTTCAAGGACCTAGGCGACCGCATCGCCGCCGTCTCCTCGGCCTACGGGCTGAGGCTCGACCCCGGTCGGCTGGTGGGCACCCTGTCGGTGGGTGAGCGCCAGCGCGTCGAGGTGGTCCGCTGCCTGCTGCAGGAGCCCAAGCTTCTCATCATGGACGAGCCCACCTCGGTGCTGACCCCCCAGGAGATCGAGGTGCTGTTCGCGACACTGCGCCGGCTCATTACGGAGAGCTGCTCCATCCTCTACATCTCTCACAAGCTGGAGGAAATCCGCGCCCTGTGCGACCGCGCCACCATCCTGCGGGGTGGCAAGGTGGTGGCGAGCTGCGATCCGCGCCAAGAGACCGCCCGCAGCCTCGCCGAGACGATGATCGGCACCACCCTCGCGCCGCCGCGGCGCGAAGGCAGTGGCGCCGGCGCCGTGCGCCTCAAGGTAAGCGGGCTCTCGCTGACCAGCGACGAGCAGTTCGGCGTCGATCTGAAGGACGTGAGCCTGGAGGTGCGAGCCGGCGAGATCCTGGGCATCGCCGGCGTGGCCGGCAACGGCCAGACCGAGCTGATGCAGGCGCTGATCGGCGAGCGGCCGGCCGGGTCGCCCGGGGCCATCGTCATCGACGGCATCCCCGTAGGCAGCGACGGCCCCTCGGCGCGGCGTGCGCTGGGGATGTGCTTCGTGCCGGAGGAGCGGCTGGGCCACGCCTCGGTAGCCGATATGACGCTGTGGGAGAACGCGGCGCTCACCGCCGCTCCCCGCATGGGGCTCTCGCGGCTGGGGTTCCTCGGCGTCGCCAAGGCCAGGGAGCTCGCCGCCAGGGTGGTCGCCGACTTCGATGTCCGCACCGCGGGCGTGGACAGCGCCGCGCGCAGCCTCTCCGGCGGCAACCTGCAGAAGTTCGTGCTCGGCCGCGAGATGCTCCAAGCCCCCTCGGTGCTGATCGCGGCCCAGCCGACCTGGGGCGTGGATGCGGGCGCGGCTGCGGCCATCCACCGGTCCCTGCTCTCCCTGGCGCAGGCCGGGACGGCGGTGCTGATCGTCTCGCAGGACCTGGACGAGCTGTTCGCCGTCGCCCACCGCATCGCCGTGATCGCCGGCGGCCGTCTGACGCCCGCGAAGCCGGCCGAGCAGCTGACCGCGTACGAGATCGGACTCAGTATGGGCGGCGACGCCGCGGAGGCTGCCCGTGCTTAGGCCCCTGCTTAGCCTTGAGCCGCGTCCGCAACCCTCACGGGGGATGTGGTACCTCACGCCGCTCCTCGCGGTGCTGCTCACGCTGGCGGCCGGCGTGGTGCTGTTCGCGGCCCTCAAGAAGCCGCCGCTGGACGCGCTCTACCTCATCTTCATCGCGCCCCTCACGACGCTGCGCGGCATCGCCGAGCTGACGGTGAAGGCCACGCCGCTCATCCTGATCGCCGTCGGGCTGGCGGCCGGGTTTCGCGCGGGCATCTGGAACATCGGCGCGGAGGGGCAGTACGTGGCCGGCGCCCTGGCCGGAGGCAGCGTGGCCCTGGCGTTCTACCCCGCGACGGGCTGGTGGCTGGTGCCGCTGATGGCGCTGGCCGGCATTGCCGGCGGGGCCGCGTGGGGCGCCTTCCCGGCGTTGCTCCGGACCCGCTTCAACGCCAACGAGATCCTGGTCAGTTTGATGCTGACCTATGTGGCGGTGCTGCTGCTGGGCTCCCTGGTGCACGGCCCCCTGCGCGACCCGGACGGCCTGAACTTTCCCGAGAGCCGCCTCTTCCAGGCCGCCATGCCGCTCATCATCCCCGGCACGCGGGCGCATTTCGGCTTCGTCGTGGCGCTGCTCGCAGCAGCCGTCGTCTGGGTGCTGCTCGAGTGGCACCTGGTCGGCTTCCAGATCAAGGTGCTGGGCCGGGCGCCGAAGGCGGCGAGCTTCGGCGGGTTCTCGGAGCGCCGGCTCGTCTGGTTCTGCTTTCTCCTTTCGGGCGGTTGCGCGGGCCTGGCCGGCCTGTTCGAGGCGGCCGGCCCTGTGGGCCAACTCGTGCCACAGCTTCCGGTGGGCTACGGCTTCACGGCCATCGTCGTCGCCTTCCTCGGCCGGCTGCATCCCGCCGGCATCGTGCTCGCCGGCCTCCTCATGGCGCTCACATACATCGGCGGGGAGACGGCCCAGATCGGCATGAGCCTGCCCAGCGCCGCCACAGCAGTCTTCCAGGGGATGTTCTTGTTCTTCCTGCTGGCATGCGATGTGCTTGTGAACTACCGGCTGCGCTGGAATTGGCGAATGGCGAATGGGGAATGGCGAATGGGAAGTGGAGGTTAGCCATGCCGTACCATTCGCCATTGGCTATTGGCCATTCGCCAAGGCGTCGAGGGTGACGCCACATATGGACCTGATCGTCAACATCCTGATCGGCGCCATGATCGCCGCCACGCCGCTGCTGCTGGCGGCCACCGGCGAGCTGGTGGCCGAGCGGGCCGGCGTGCTCAACCTGGGCGTCGAGGGCATGATGATCGTGGGCGCCATAGCCGGCTTCTCGGCCATGATCGCCACCCGCAGCGTTCCCTTAGCCCTGCTGGCGGCAGGGGTTGCTGGTGCCGCGATGGCAGCGCTGTTCGGCCTGCTCGTCCTCACGCTGCGCGCCAACCAGGTGGCCTCGGGCCTCGCCCTCACCATGTTCGGCCTCGGCCTGTCGGCGCTCTGGGGCCAGGGCTACAGCGGTCTCTCCGCGCCGGCCTTCCCGCACCTCTACATTCCGGGCCTCACCGACCTGCCGGTCGTCGGCAAGCTCCTGTTCGGTCACGACCTGCTCATCTATCTCTCCCTCGCCATGGCGGCCCTGGCCGCCTGGGTCCTGCAGCGTACGCACATCGGCCTCGTCCTGCGCGCCATCGGCGAGAACCACGACGCGGCCCATGCCATCGGCTACCCCGTCATCGCCTGCCGCTATCTCGCCGCCATGTTCGGCGGCGCCATGGCGGGGCTCGGCGGCGCCTATCTGTCGCTGGTGGTGACGCCGCTGTGGGTGGAGCGCATGACGGCGGGCCGCGGCTGGATCGCGCTCGCCCTCGTCGTATTCGCAGCGTGGCGGCCGTGGCGCGTGCTGCTCGGGGCCTACCTGTTCGGCGGCATCACCGTGCTGCAGCTGCACAGCCAGGCGCTCGGCGCCAAGATCGACGCCCAGCTCCTCGCCATGCTGCCCTACCTCGCCACCATCGCCGTGCTGGTGCTCATCTCGCGCGATACCATGCGCTTGCGGCTCAACGCTCCGGCCTGCCTCGGCAAGCCGTTCCATGCCAACACCTGATCGCCGGTGTCAGACCCTCTGGGTCCGACACCATAGGAGGACAGTGCAGCGATGTCGGATCCGGAAGATCCGATATCTCCACAAAGAGGAGGATGAAGCCGATGCTTTCTCGACTTGGGGGAAGTCTCAAACCCTCTGGGTTCGACACCAAGGGGGGGCTGCGCAATGGTGTCAGACCCAGAGGGTCTGACACCGGTAAGGCGCTGTGCCAACTTGCGACGGCCGTTCTGATCGCCACCGCCGCCACGCTCGCCGCCAGCCCGCCTGCGCTCGCGCAAGCAAAGGACAAGGCCAAGGTGAGCTTCGTCTACGTGGGGCCGATCGGCGACCACGGCTGGAGCTACCAGCACCACCAGGGCCTGCTCGCCATCAAGAAGGAGTTCGGCGACAAGGTCGAGACCAGCTACGTCGAGAACGTCTCGGAAGGTCCCGATGCCGAGCGCGTCATCGACCAGCTGGCTGCCACCGGCAGCGACCTCATCTTCACCACCTCGTTCGGGTTCATGAACCCGACCATCAAGGTGGCCGCCCGCTACCCCAACGTGAAGTTCGAGCACGCCACCGGCTTCAAGCAGGCGGCCAACGTGGCCACCTACGATGCCCGCTTCTACGAGGGCCGGCACGTCATCGGCCTGATCGCCGGCAAGATGACCAAGACCAACACCATCGGATACGTCGGCTCGTTCCCGATCCCCGAGGTGGTGATGGGCATCAACGCCGCCTATATCGCCGCCAAGTCGGTGAACCCGAACGTGAAGTTCAAGGTGGTGTGGGTCTCGACCTGGTTCGACCCCGGCAAGGAGGCCGCTGCAGCCAAGACGCTGGTGGACCAGGGCGCCGACATCCTGATGCAGCACACCGACTCCCCGGCGCCCGTGAAGTACGCCGAGGAGAAGGGCATCTACGCCTTCGGCCAAGCCTCCGACATGGCGCAGTTCGGCCCCAACGCCCACCTCACCGCCATCGTCGACAACTGGAACCCCTACTACCTCAAACGCGTGAAGGAGGCGCTGGACGGCACCTGGAAGAGCGGTGCCGTGTGGGGCGGCATGAAGGAAGGCACGGTGGTGATGTCGCCCTGGTCCAAGAAGCTCCCGCCCGACGTGGTGGCGCTGGCCGGGAAGGCCCGCGACGGCATCGTCGCCGGCACGCTGCACGCCTTCACCGGCCCCATCAACAAGCAGGACGGTGCGCCCTGGCTGAAAGCCGGTGAGAAGGCCTCCGACAAGGACCTCGCCAGCATGAACTTCTACGTCGAGGGCATGGAAGGCACGCTGCCGAAGTAGCGGAAAACCGACCCTTCGCGTCCAACGTCGAGATCGGGGTGGATGCGAGGGGTCAGACCGGGGGCTGACCCCGTTCTCGTCGGGCAAACTCCCTCGCCTCATCGCGCTTTCAGCGCCACCTCCAGCCCCGGCACGTGCAGCGCGCCGTCCACCTGCAGCGTCGCGTCCTTGAGGTCCTCTCCGAACGGCTCGTAGCGGGCGCCGCCGAGGTGCTGGGCCAGGAACGCCTCGATGACGGCGTAGGACGAGATGCGGTTGGCCGGCTGGCTGAAGCCGTGGCCCTCGTCGGGGTAGAGCACGTAGGTGACGGGCAGGCCGCGCGCCCGGGCGGCGGCGACGATCTGGTCGGACTCGGCCTGTTTCACGCGCGGGTCGTTTGCGCCCTGCAGGATCAGCAGCGGCCTGGATATGGCAGCGGCCCGGCTCAGCGGCGAGCGCTCCTTCAGCAGGGCGCGCCCGGCCTCGGTGCGCGGGTCGCCGATGCGGCGCACCAGGTTCTCGTAGAACGACTGCCAATACGGCGGGATGGAGGCGATGAAGGTCTCCAGGTTGGACGGCCCCACGATGGAGATGGCGCAGCGGAACGCCTCGGGCGTGAAGGTGGCGCCGACGAGGGCCGCATAGCCTCCGTAGGAGGCGCCGTAGATGGCGACCCGGCCTTGTTCGGCGATGCCCTCGGCAACGGCCCACCGCACGGCGTCGAGCAGGTCGCCGTGCATGCGCCCGCCCCACTCCATATCGCCGGCGTTGACGAACGCCTTGCCGAAGCCGGACGAGCCCCGGTAGTTCACCGACAGCACCGCGTAGCCGCGGTTGGCGAGCCACTGGTGCTCGGAATCGTAGCCGTAGGTGTCGCGCGCCCACGGGCCGCCGTGCACGGAGAGCACCATGGGCAGGGGCCGCGCCGGACGCGGGCCACGCTCGCCCGGCGGCAGCGTCAGGTAGCAGACGAGGTCGAGGCCATCGCGCGAGCGCACGACGTGGCCTTGCATGGGCGCCAGCGTATGGCCCTCCAGCTGCGGCCGGGCCGAGAACAGCCGCGTCAGGCGCCGCTCGGCGCGATCGACCAGATGGTAGGCAGCGGGCTGCTCGGGGCTGTCGCCGGCCACCGTCCAGCGGGTGTCGTCCTCGGTGCGGCTGACGATGCTGAAGTCGGCCTTGAGCTGGTCTTTCAGCCACGCCAGGTCCGCTCCCACCCTGGGGTCGATGGCGATCCATTCTTGGCGCAGGTGCGTCGCCGACGCGGCCACCGCCTCCAGCGTGCGCTGGTCTACAAGCGCGCCGCCGATGTCGGCCTTGGCGTGCTCGGCCACGAGCGTCTGTGCCCCGGTCGTGAGATCGACCCGGAACAGGGCGGCGCGGTCGCGGCCGATGGAGCTCGTCAGGTAGTAGGCCTTGCCGTCGGCCGTGATGTGCTGCGGCCCCGTGGTCATGCTGTCAGCGAAGGGAACGGTGAGGACCGGCTCGAGCGTCTCCAGCTTCTCGCCCTTCACCGCATAGACGATGTCGCTGCCGTCGGGCTGGCTGCGCGTGACGAGACGCGGCACCAGATCGCGGTCCACCAGGTAGCTGCCGATCTCGTCGCGGTTCTCGCGCACCAGCCGTCGCTCGCCGGTGGCGAGATCGATGTGCCAGAAGTCGTGCCACTTGGGGTCGCGGTCGTTGAGGCCGACGGCGATCAGGCTGCGGTGTCTCGGCGTGGCGCCGAGGATCTGGGCCTGCACGCCGGCGAGAGAGGTCAGGTCGCGCTTGGCGAGCGTGGCGATGTCCACCGCGTAGATGCGGATGTTCTCGTCGCCGTCCACGTCGTCGGCGAACACGATGGTGCGGTTGTCGTACGCCCAGAAGTAGCCGTAGACCGGCCGCTTCTCCGAGCGGGTGACGGCCCGCGCCGCGCCCATGTCGTCGATAGGGGCCATGAACACGTTGAGGACGCCGCTGGCGGGCGCAAGCCAGGCGAGCCAGCGCCCGTCGTGGCTCAGCTGCACCGATGTGCGCTCCGGGTTGCCGAACAGCACGGCCCGCGGAATGAGCGGCGGCAGCGCTGGCGCAGCGGCCTGCTGCGCCCAGGCGGCCCGGCTGCCGACGGCCAGTGCGACACCCATCATCCCCACCTCGCGCCGGCTGGGACCAGTACGGCGGGGGAACCTGCTCGTGCTCACGCGAATCGCTCCTGCGTTGGTGCAATGGCGCCGGACTGAGAGGGGGCCCGAGGCCATTCGCGCTTCGCACAACAAGGTGGAGACATGGTGTCAGATCCTCTGGGTCTGACACCTCTTATCCCCAAGGTCCGCGCCGCGGTGCAGCAGCGGCGCCCCAGGGACCGGAGGGGCTGCCGCTCGCAGGCGCTTCACCGTAAGAGGAGGCGGAGGTGCCCATCTCGGCCGCCAGCTTCTCCAGCTCGGCGATGCGGTTCTCGGTGTTGGGGTGGGTGGAGAACAGGTTGTCCATGCCCTGACCAGTGAGCGGATTGATGATGAACAGGTGCGCGGTGCCCGGCGCCGCCTCGGCTTGCTCGTTGGGGATGCCGCGCGCGTAGTGCTCGATCTTGCGCAGCGCCGAGGCGAGCCAGAGCGGGTTGCCGCAGAAGAGCCCGCCCAGCCGGTCGGCCTGGTACTCGCGCGAGCGGCTCACCGCCATCTGCACCAGCATGGCCGCCAGCGGCGCCACGATGATGGCCACCAGCACGCCGATCCAGCCCAGTGGGTTGTTGCTCTCGCGGTTGCCGCCGAACAGAGCCCCGAACTGCAGGAACTGGGCCAGCATCGACACGGCGCCGCCGATGGTGGCCGCCACCGCCATTGTCAGCGTGTCGTAGTTCTTCACGTGGGCCAGCTCGTGCGCCATCACGCCCGCCACCTCCTCGGGGGTCAGCATCTCGATCAGGCCCGTGGAGGCGCACACCGCGGCGTTCTGCGGGTTGCGGCCGGTGGCGAACGCATTGGGCTGCGGGTTGTTCATGATGTAGACGCGCGGCATCGGCAGCTGCGCCCGCTGCGCCAGGTCGCGCACGATGGCGTAGAACTCGCCGCCCGAGTGCTCGTCCACCTCCTCGGCGCCGTACATCCTGAGCACGAGCTTGTCCGACTGCCACAGGCTGAACAGGTTCATGCCCGCCGCCACCACCAGGGCGACCAGTGCGCCGGTGGCACCGCCCACGAGACCGCCCAAGGCGACGAGAATGCCCGTCAGCACGGCGAGCAGCAGGCCGGTCTTGAAGAAGTTCGTCGGCATTGTTCCTTCCTTCGTCAT
>JBIOWI010000158.1:0-9422 GCA_044868325.1 Hyphomicrobiaceae bacterium | reverse complement strand
TCCTCACCTCCGGCCAGGTCGCCCGCGGCGTCATCGCGTTCTAGGCGTTCTAGGTGTCAGACCCTCTGGGTCTGACACGAAACTTGGACCTCGAGGCAGCCACCGCGCAGATTCCCCTCCCCCTTGTGGGGAGGGGCTAGGGGTGGGGGGACTCCCGGCATCTGAGGTTGGGGATTTCCCCCCACCCTGTCCCTCCCCCACAAGGGGGGAGGGGACCCTACGGCGCGCTCCCGTTTCGTCTTCAAGGGTCGGGGCTAGCCGGTGAATGGCCGACACCAGCCCGACACCAGCCCGACACCTTGTCCCATCCACGCAGACGGAATAGCATCTCCGGCAGGGGAAGCTGGGTGCGTCGAGGGGTGGTTTGCACGCCGCCGGCCCTCGCTGCGACGGGTGGGGCGCGTGTTCCGTACTTGGTCTGTTGCTTGGGTCGATACCGGCGGCACTTTCCTCGCGCGCCGTTCCCTCCGGTCGCTTCTGATCGTAAGCCTGCTGATCGCCGCCGTCTGGGCGGTCGCCGCCGGCCGCTGGATCGTGACCGACACCGTCGTGCCGTGGGATGCGAAGAACCAGTTCTATGCCTTCTTCCGCTTCCTCGCCTCGGCGGTTCACACAGGCCACGCGCCTTTCTGGAACCCCTATCACTACGGCGGGCACCCCAGCGTCGCCGACCCGCAATCGCTGATCTTCGCGCCCGCCTTCCTCGCCTGGGCGTGGCTCGATCCGGCGCCGTCGATGCGCGCCTTCGACCTCATCGTCTATGCCCACCTCCTCGTCGGCGGGCTTGCCGTGGGCGCCATGGGTTGGCGGGCCGGCTGGCCGCTGGCGGCCTCGGTGCTGGCGGCCGTCGTGTTCATGCTGGGCGGGCCGGCGTCGGGGCGGCTACAGCACACAGGCATCATCCTGAGCTACGCCATGCTCCCCCCGGCCCTGCTGCTCATGTCGCTGGCGCTGGAGCGGCGCTCCGTGCCGCTCGCCGCCGCCTTCGGCCTGGTCACGACCGTGCTGGCCCTGGGCCGCAACCACGAGGCGCTCCTCTTGTGCTTCGTCCTCCTCGCCGTGCTGGCAGGCGAGATCGCAAGCGCGCCGCGCCGCGCCGCATGGCTGAAGGAGCGACGCTGGGTGCTGGCAACCATGGGGCTCACCACGGCGGGCCTGGTCGCCCTGCCGCTGCTCCTCACCCTGCAGTTCGCAGCCCTCTCGAACCGCCCCGGCATCGACCTCGAGCAGGCGCTGCAGGCCTCGCTCTATCCGGCCAACCTCGCCACCATGGCCGTCGCGAACGTGATGGGCTCGCTGGAATCGACCGCCGTCTACTGGGGGCCGAACCACGACACCCTGCCCGAGGTCGGCACGACCGACCGGTCGTTCAACTACCTCTTCATCGGTGCCGCCGCCTGCGTCGTGCTGCTGTGGCTCGGGGTGGCCGGTGGCGGCATGCTGAGGCGCGGCCGGCGCGTGCTGGCCGGCGTCCTTGTCGTGGCGCTGCTCTATACCTTGGGCCGCTATACGCCGGTCTACGCCTTCGCCTTCCAGTACGTGCCGGGCATCGATCTGTTCCGGCGGCCGATCGACGGCGCCTTCGTGCTGATCGCCGCGCTGGCGCTCCTTCTCGGCCACCTGCTGGCGGACTACGTGCGCGAGGGCCCGCCGCGGGTGCCGGCCTGGCGCCTGGTCGCGACGGCGGCGGGCGCGCTCGCCATCGTCGCCTGGGCCGTGCTGTTCTCGGCCCGCACGCGCCATGGCTGGGACGCGGCGCTCCAGGTGCTAAAGGCCGTGCCCATCGTCCTCCTCGTCATCGGCGCACTCGCCTGCGCCCGCTCGCCCAGAGCGCGCGCCGTGGCCGCGGCGGTGGTGGCCGCGACAACGGCTGCCGAGCTCGTCTGGTGGAACGCCGCCTCCAGCCTGAATGCCGAGCGGCCGGGCTACTACGCGGTGCTGCAGCGGCAGGCCGAGGGCGAGGACGCCCGCATCCTGGCCGTGCTGCAGCGGGAGATCGCGGCCCGCCGCAGCGAAGGCGAGCGTCCGCGCGTCGAGGCGATGGGCGTGAGCGGACCCTGGCAGAACCTGGCCATGACGCAGGGCATCGAGGCCATCAACGGCTACAACCCGCTGCGCATCGGCAGCTACGACCGGCTGGTCTCGCCAGGCGAGACCACGCACATCGTGGACCAGCGCTTTTTCCCGTCGTCCTTCGACGGCTACGACTGCGCGCTGGCGCGCGAGCTGGGCCTCGAATACCTGGTGCTCGGCCAGCCCATCGAGAAGGTCCCGCACCTCGCCCGCAAGCCGGTGGCCGACGTGCTGCTCGCCGGGCCGAAGGCGTGGGTCTATCGGCTCACGGACCCGGAGCCCCGCGTCAAGCTCATCACCCGCATCGTGGTGGCCGACGCCGACGCCCTGGTGAAGGCCGGGCAGTTCCAGGTCAACCCCGCCGCCGAGATCGCCATCATCGACGACGACACGGCTCCCCTGCGCAGCCAGTGGCCGATGCTCACGCGCCGTGGCGGCAACTCCGCGCAGATCGTCGCCTGGCGTCCCGACCGCGTGGACGTGGAGGTGGACAGCGCCGAGCCCGGCGTGCTGGTGCTGCACGACGCCTACTACCCGGGCTGGGTCGTGGAGGTGGACGGCAAGCCGGCGCGGATGCTGCGCGCCAACGTGCTGTTCCGCGCCGTCGAGGTGAGCGAGGGCCGCCACCGCGTGGTCTTCACCTACGCGCCCTTCTCGCCCGCCAATCTCTGGGATGCCCTGGTGGGCGTGCTGCATGGGCAGCAGGTGTTCGACGCTCCTGACCTGGGGCCGTAGCTCCAACGCCAGGTCGTGGCCTGGTGTCAGCGCCGACCCTCGATAACGAAACGGGGCCGGGCCGCAGGGTCCCCTCCCCCGTCGCGCCGGAGGCGCGCCCCAATGCTGTGGGGGAGGGGCTAGGGTGGGGGGAAATCCCGAACCTCGGAGATCGTGGTTCCCCCCACCCCTAACCCCTCCCCACAAGGGGGAGGGGAATCCGCGCGGAGGCTGCCTCGTCGTCCAAGTTTCGTTCCGGGCTTCGGTCCGATACCCGTCACAGCGACCCTGCAAGGCCCAGCTCGGTCACCACGGCGCCCCAGCGGGTGCGCTCGCGGCTCATGTACTCTAGGATCTCCGGCATCGGCCGCGGGTCGAGCGGCATGAGGCCGATCTCGGTTACACGCTTCTGGAACGCCTTGTCGGCGGTGATGCGGCTCATCTCGGCGTGCAGGCGCTCCACGATCGGCCGGGGCGTGGCCGCGGGCGCCAGCAGCACGTGCCAGGAGACGGCCTCGAAGCCCGGCATGCCCACGGCATCCGCAATCGTCGGCACCTGGGGCAGGGACGGATGGGGCGTGGAGGACGTGATGCCGAGCGCCTTGATCTTGCCGTCCTGGATCAGCGACAGGGCGGCGCCGGTCTCCGAGACGGCGGCGCTGATGTGGCCGCCCACCACGTCGGTGACGATCTGCGGCGAGCTGCGATAGGGCACGTGGTTGATCTGGAACTTGAAGTCGCGCCTCAGGGTCTCCATGGTCAGGTTGAGCAGGGTGCCGGGGCCCGGCGTGCCGTAGGTCATGGGCGCGGCGCTGTCCTGGGCCTTCTTGATGAACTCCTTCATGGTGGCGACACCCAGCCCCGGGCTCACGATCACCACGAACGGCGACTTGGTGTACAGCGCCAGCGGCACGAGCTCCTCGGGATTGTAGTTGATCTTCTTGTAGAGCGCCGGGGCGATCGCCATCGGCGCCGAGGTGGAGACGACGAGGGTGTGCCCGTCCGGGGCGGCGCGGGACACGTTCTGCAGCGCCAGCATGAGCGCGGCGCCGGGCTGGTTCTCCACCACCACAGGCTTGCCCAGCGCCTTGGCCAAGTCCTCCGCGTAGATGCGCACGATGGCATCCATGCCGGTGCCGGCCGCCAGCGGCACCACGATGGTGACGTTGCGCGTCGGGTACTCCTGCGCCTCCGCGCGCACGCCCGGCAACGCCATCGCCACGGCGCACGTCAGGGCAATCCTGCAGATCCAGGATATCGTCGTCATGCTGGAAGCCTCCCCAGGCGGTCTCGCGTCGTGCCGCCGCTGCGGCGGCCCGCGCGGACCTTTTTGAGCATTGTTCGTGAGCTTGCAGGGCCACGATAGGCTCAGACCGGAGACGGCACAACATCATCCGCTCGCCGACGGCGGGCGGGGAAGCTCGACGCCGCAGGCAGCGCATTTGTCGGGCAGCATTCTCAGGATCTTGGCTCGCAGCCGTGTGCGGCAGCGGGGGCAGCGCGCACGGTACTGCAGGAGCGCGGCAGCCAGGAGGAGAACCAGGACCAATCCAAGCAGCGGGCGCGAGAACCAGGCGAGCGCGCCCTCGCGATAGCCTGCCGCGCTGGCCAGGAGGAAGGCGAACATGGCGGCGATGTTCAACCAGCCGACCTGGCGCTCCCAGCGCCAGAGCGGCGCCATCTCCTCGTGCGTCAGCGGCCCCTGCGGGCGCATGGCCGCCTGGCCCGTGCCGCCTTGCATCTCACTCTCCCCTCGGCGCCATCCGCTTGATCGCCGCAATGGCCGAGCCGGAGCGGGCGATGCGCTCAACGGCGCCTTTCAGCGGCTCGGCGGTGACGGCCATGTGGTGGGCGTTGGCGTGCAGCAGCGTGGCGGCATCGGTCAGGATGCCGACGTGGCCCTTCCAGAACACCAGGTCGCCGCGCTTGAGGCCGAGGTCGCTCCGCACGTCAACGGCCGTGCCGAGCTCCGCCATCTGCATGTCGCTGTCGCGGGGGCAGTCGAGCCCGGCGGCGTGCAGAGCCACCTGCACCAGCCCCGAGCAGTCGAGCCCCAGCCGCGTCCTGCCGCCCCAGACGTAGGGCGCTCCCGCTAGCTGCTCCGCCACCGCCACAAAGTCGGGGGCGAACGCACCGATCTCGACGATGTGCCGCGTAGGCACGAAGCCGGCGGCGGACAGCCTCGCGAAGGCCGGGCCTATGTCCACAACGCGGACGAGTGCGTTCAGGCTCAACTGCAGGCCGGTGAGCGCCTTGGCGTCTGGCTCCGCATAGACGACGGTGCCCGGCACGCCGACGCGGTGGGTCGGCGCCGTCACCTCCGCCGAGAGCGCGCCGGCAGGGACATAGCCGACGTAGCCATCCCGCTCCGCCTGCACCCAGGCCAAGCCGTCCTTCTCCTCGTAGACTCTCACAGTCTCCCCGTAGAGCAGTTGGCTGGCCCAGCCCCCGGACGCATCGGGCCGCGACCACAGCGGACCCGCCCCGTGTACCACCTGCTTCAGCTCGCCTTCCACAAAGCGCGGCGCATCCACCCGGCCGCGCAGGCTCGCCGCAGCGAGATCGGCGCGGTAGGGGTGACGGCGAGGGTCGAGGGCGGGGTTGGTCAACGGGCTGCTCTCCTCGGTCGAAGCGACAGGGGGAGTGGGGAATGGGGAGTAGGGAGTGGGGTAGGAGACCGCTCGATGTCACTCCGTATTCCCCACTCCCCACTCCCGATTTCCCTACTCCCCTCTTTTCTTGCCTACTCGCCCTTCCCCCGCCTCTCCGCCCGCAACACCTCGAACACCGCGCGCGCCGCCTGCACCTCGGCACCCTTGGGGCCGAGCGGCTTGGCCGAGGGACGCCAGCCGTAGATGTCGAAGTGCGCGAACCGGCGCGCTTGGCTGACGAAGCGGCGCAGGAACAGGGCGGCCGTCACCGAGCCGGCGAACGGCCCGTCGGAGACGTTGCCCATGTCGGCCACCGGGCTGTCCAGGCTCGCCTCGTAGCCGCCCCAGAACGGCATGCGCCACACCGGATCGCCCACCCGGAGCCCGGCGGACGCAATGGCACCGGCAAAGGCGTCGTCGTCGGTATAGAACGGCGGCAGCTCTGGGCCCAGCGCCACACGCGCCGCGCCCGTCAAGGTGGCGAAGCTCAGAATCGTGTCCGGAGCTTCCTCGTCCGCCAACGCCAGCGCGTCGGCCAGCACCAGGCGCCCCTCGGCGTCGGTATTGCCGATCTCCACCGTCTTGCCCGCGCGGCTCGTCAACACGTCGCCGGGGCGGAAGGCGTTGCCGGCGACGCTGTTCTCAGCCGCCGGGATCAGCACGCGCAGGCGTACGTCGAGCCCGCTCGCCATGACGATGTGGGCGAGCGCCAGCGCCGTGGCCGCGCCGCCCATGTCCTTCTTCATGAGCAGCATGCCGCTCGCCGGCTTGATGTCGAGCCCGCCAGTATCGAAGCAGATGCCCTTTCCCACCAGTGTGACGCGCGGCGCGTTGGGCCGGCTCGTGGGGCCGCTCCAGGTCAGGTCGATCAGGCGCGGAGCGCGGCTGCTGGCGCGGCCCACGGCATGGATCATGGGGAAGTTCTTGGCCAGCAGGTCGTCGCCGACGACGCTGCTGATGCCGGCCCGATGGCGCTTGGCGAGCAGCCGGGCAGCGTCCTCCAGCTCCTGCGGCCCGAGGTCGGCGGCCGGCGTATTGATCAGGTCGCGCCCGAGCCACACCGCCTCGACGGTCGCCAAAGCGCGCGCCAGGCTCGCACCGGAGCCCACCTTCAGCCGCGGCGGCGCCCCCTCGCGGTCGCCCGTCTTGTAGCGCCGGAAGCGATAGGCGCCGAGGCCCCAGGCGACGGCCGCCAGCTCGTCATCCTCCACGCCGCCGGCCACGTTATAGAGCCCCGGCGGCAGGGTGCCGGCCAGAGCCCCGAGCAGAAGCTCCGGCCTGGCCATGGGCTCGCGCGCTTCGCCGATGCCGAACGCCACGCCCGCAAGCGTGCCGTCCTCGGCGGGCACGAGCAGGTGCTTGTTGCCGCTCCCCTTGAAGCCGGCCGCCTCGGCCCACGCCCGCTGCGCCTCGGTCAGAGGCGCCTCCCGCAACGCTGCGGCACCGCGCACGATCCAGATCGGGACCGACCTCTCCTTGTTGTCTGCCGGCACCAGCAGGGCGGCGGCCTCGGAGGCAGGCGTCTTTTCTCTTGTTGTCATGGCTGGACCGTGAAACAGGACCGCTGGCTAGGACCGCATACGAGCGGCGGCGTGCAAGGGCATCACAATTCCCGCAATTCGGCGCCGGCTTGGATAGCACGGGGAGCATCGCATGGCGTATAAACTGGTCATTGGCAACAAGAATACGTCAAGCTGGAGCCTGCGGCCCTGGCTCGCCATGCGCCGTGCCGGCATCCCCTTCGAGGAGGTCGACATCGACCTGCGCGCCCCCGACGCCAAGGCGCAGATCCTGGAGCTTTCGCCCTCGGGCAAGGTGCCGGCCTTGCTGATGGGCGCCGGTCGCGTGGTCTGGGACAGCCTGGCGATCGTGGAGACTCTGGCCGAGGACAATCCGGCCCTGTGGCCCAGGGCGGCCGCCGCACGGGCGCACGCACGCAGCATCTCGGCCGAGATGCACTCCGGCTTCCAGGCGCTGCGCGAGCATTGCCCGATGGATTTCCTCGGCCGCAAGCCCAAAGCCCGGCTGCTCAAGCCGGTCGCGGCCGACGTGCGGCGCGTCGTGGCGATCTGGCAGGACTGCCGCGCAACGTACGGCTCCGGCGGCCCGTTCCTGTTCGGCCGGTTCTCGGCGGCCGATGCCATGTACGCGCCGGTGGCGTCGCGGTTCCGCACCTACCTGCCCGATCTCTCTCCCTACGGCGACGACGGCACGGCACAGGCCTACGTGGACGCCATCTTCGCTCTGCCCGAGATCGCCGAATGGGAGAACGGCGCGCGGCAGCAGATCGAGGCTGCGAAGAGGGGTAGGGTGCAATAAGGCGGAAGCCGCATTGCACCGAAAGTACCGTCCTGCACGCTTGGCGGGTGCATCGGTGCAATACGGCCTAACGGCCTATTGCACCCTACGATTCTGCCAAGTCCCGCCAAGCGAAGCCGCGCTGAGCCCTCACGTGCCGGTCAGGAGAACTCGTCGCCATCGATCAGCCGCATGATGGTGGGCAGCGACAACAGAAGCGCGGCGAGGAGCCAGATTCCGAGCGATACCGGCGTGCTCGCCTTGAGCCCCCTGATGCGCTCATAGAGGGCGGCCGGGATGCCCGCGATCAGCAGGGTCATGGCGGCGACGAACACCGAGGTCATGCTCTGGTAGAGCTGCGGACCGGCGAGCAGCACGCCGCGCACGAACGCGTCGAAATAGCTCCCCTGCGCGAAGCTGGAGACGAAGTAGGCGACGGAATCGAAGACCGGCGAGTAGACGGCGCTCTCGGTGACAAGCGCGTGCAGCGAGCCGTTGAATGCCGCGAGCGCGGCCACGCCGATCAGCGGCACGCCCTGCCCCAAGAGCTCCGGTCCCCGACGCCCCGGATCGAGATCGCCCATGGATATCCCCCCGAGAACCCCTTGATGAGACTTACCCGAACATGCGGCGCGCAAGGAAGGCCTGGTGCAACAGGATGCGCGCGCTCAACAGCCACATGATGGCAAACACGAGAACGAGCGCCGATGGCACCACGCGCGGCGTGACGGCCCCCACCGCCTTCACAACCGGGTCGGTAACGGCCACCAGCAGCCGCATGACGAGCGTGTCCGAGCCCAGCAGAGGCGAAAGGACGAGCCGGGCAAGCAGGAGGTAGATGAAAGCCGCCAGCAGCAGACTCGGCCCCTGAAAATACCAATACGAGAGAGAGCTGGCGCTCGGCATGCTCGACCTCCCCCAAGCTCCCCCACACGATCCCCAACCGGCAGTCAGGCGTTCGACGCCCCGGTTTTGGATCAGTAAACCAAGGGGCGCAAGATCCTGCAATTCCCGTGCGACTTCGGCGATAGTCCATGCCGTCGCCGCCCGATCCCCCTGGCGACGAGCTCGGAGGCAACCCCATGGGCACCGCCGGTTGGATCGTCCTTGCGCTTCTCGTGCTTGCCGGCCTGTGGCTGATGATCACATACAACGGTCTGGTCAACCTGCGCCAGCGCTGCCGGCAGGCCTTCTCCGACATCGATGTGCAGCTCAAGCAGCGGCACGACCTTGTTCCCAACCTGGTGGAGACGGTGAAGGGCTACGCCGCGCACGAGCGCGGCACGCTCGATGCCGTCGTGCAGGCCCGCAACGCCGCCATGGCCGCCCAGGGGCCCGCGGCCCAGGCCCAGGCGGAGGGCATGCTGCAGAGCGCGCTGCGCCAGCTGTTCGCGCTGGCCGAGGCCTATCCCGACCTCAAGGCCAACCAGAACTTCCAGCAGCTGCAGGCGGAGCTGTCCGACCTGGAGAACAAGATCGCGGCGGCGCGGCGGTTCTTCAACAACGCGGCGGCGGAATACAATGCCACCCGCGAGAGCTTCCCGGCCGTGGTGTTCGCCCAGTCCATGGGCTTCGGCCCGCAGGACTTCTTCAACCTGGAGGAGGGCGAGCGCGCAGCCGTGCAGAGGGTGCCCGAGGTGAAGTTTTAGAAGGGGAATGGGGAATGGGGAATGGGGAGTAGGGAAT
>JBIOWI010000157.1:0-11752 GCA_044868325.1 Hyphomicrobiaceae bacterium | reverse complement strand
ACACCGCCGCTATCGCCGCCGTGGGCCGGGTGCCGCGCGCAGCGCGAGCGACAGCGCGCTCTCGGCCGCCTCGGATGCGCCCCTGAGCCAGGGCAGCAGGACCGATTCGCGGACCCAGGCAGGCTCGCCTGCCGTCGCACGCCGTATCGGCGCATGCTCGATGGCAGCCGCCGCCAGAACCACGCCGCATGCCGCTCCGAAGAAGCCGCCAAGCACGCGCTCCGTAAGCCCGGCGCGGCGTCCGGCGGTCCAGACAGCGACCCGGTCCTTCAGATTGTCCACGAACATCAGCAGCGGCACGAGCGCCGCCAGGAACGCGACGATGAAAGCCGCCCAGGCGACGGGCGGTCCTATGAGGGCCGCCAGATCCGCCACGTTCCAGACGATCAGCAAGGCAATCTCGGCAAGCCTGCCCGCGAGGTAAGCGCCGAGCAGCGGCAGCACCCATCGCATCGGCCAGGCCACCGACGACCGCACGAAGCCGAGCCAGACCCCGAGCAGCGCGAGGAGCGCAGCAGGTGCGACGATGAGCGCATCGAGCGCTGTCGGACTCCCCATCGCACCCTCCCTCCCTACAGCTCTTCAACCGACGCGTGCCGGCATGCGGAAGCCGGATCGTCTGCATCCTGCCTCCGGCAGCGCGTCTTTTCTATCCCCGATCCATTCCATCCCCGATCCATGACGCCGGCAGCAACGGAGCGGCGGCGCCGTGGCGGCTTGGTCAGCATGCACGACGAAAAAGGCGCCATGCAGCCAGATCCGTATTGACAGGAAGTAGCCTGCCCCGCTTCGATTGCTCCAGCGTGACGGTCTCGTCGCGGCCCCAAGGGTTCCACTACGGTCGGTTCACTACGGGTCGCGACGGTGAAAAGGGAACGCGGTGCGAGGCTCCTTCCATTGGGCAAGGGTGCCTCAAAGCCGCGGCTGCCCCCGCAACTGTAAGCGGCGAGCGTCGCCCCAGAAGCCACTGCCGGCAACCCGGCGGGAAGGCGGAGGCGACGCGCAAGGTGTCAAACCGAGAGCCGTGAGCCAGGAGACCTGCCGGCACGTGTCGCCCATCTCCCGCGCGGGGCGTGCGGGCGAGCGGACCACCGTAGTGGCGACGACTCTTGTGTGTCGTGAGTTGGAGGTCGCGCCGGTGATGTCCGCCAAGGGCGAGCGTAGGTTTGGGTTAGGCCGAAGGCCGTAACCCAACATGTCCGAAACACCAGTGTTGGGTTACGCGCTGCCGCGCTAACCCAGCCTACGCCAGCTTCCCTGAAGGGCGCACCGCGCCTCCGCTCCTTGCGTTCGGAGAGGCGTCATGCGTTCGTGTGCCAAGTCTGCTGTCGCGTTAGCATCGGGACTTTGCGTTTTCCTGCCATCCACCGCCGTCCTGGCCCAAACCCAGCTCCCCGGCATCTACGTCCAGGGCGCAACGCTGGAGGCGCCGCGGGCCTCGACCCGCAAGGGAGGGGAGCCCGGCGAGCCTGCGCCGGACAGCGCCAAGGGTGCCGAGGAGGGCGAAGCCAGCGGCGTTCCGCTGGACACGATAGGGTCGGCTGTCACTGTCGTCACCGGCGCGCAGCTTCAGGCACAGCAGATCCGCCACGCCGCGGACGCGCTGCGCAGTCTGCCCGGCGTGGCGGTCAACCGGACGAGTAGCCCCAGCAGCTTCACCCAGGTGCGCATCCGCGGCGCCGAGGGCAACCACACCCTGGTGCTGATCGATGGCATCGATGCCGGCGAGAACGCCGGCGGCGAGTTCGACTTCTCGAGCCTGCTTGTCGAGGACATCGAGCGCATCGAGGTCATTCGCGGCCCGCAAAGTGGCCTCTACGGCTCCAAGGCGATCGGCGGCGTGATCAACGTCATCACCAAGACCGGCAAGGGGCCGTTCACCGCCAGCGTGCGCACCGAGGGCGGGAGCCTCGGGACGTACGACGTGAGCGGGCGGGTGTCGGGCGGCAACGATCGCGCGTGGTTCTACGCCTCCGCCCAGCGGCGCGGCGCGCAATTCCTCAATTGGTCCGAGACCGGGTCTGAGGAAGACCCCTGGCGCAATACTACCCTGAGCCTCAAGGGCGGCGTCACCCTTCTGAAGGGGGTCACGCTCGATTTCAGCCTGCGCAATTCCCGGAACTTCACCAACACCGACGACGCGCCCTTCTTCGGGCTGCTTGTCCCCTTCGACAGCTTCGCCACCAGCGATACCAACGTGTTCCTTGGCGGCGTCAAGCTCAAGTGGGACACGCTCGACGGCGCGTGGAGCCAAGTCCTGAGCTTCAACCGCAACCATACCGAGGTGAAAACCAAGTCCGACCTCTTCGGACCTAGCGACAACGACAATGAGCGCGACAAGCTCGCGTATCTCCTCACCTACCGGTTCGATACCCCCACATTTCTCGCCGCCAGGCATGCGATCAGCGCACAGGTCGATACGGCGACGGAGAGATTCACGCCGAGCTCGGACGGTCTGGAGCGCGAAAGGAGCCAGGTCGGGGTCGTCGGCGAGTACCGGGGAGAGTTCTTCAAGCGCCTGTACGTGACCGGCAACGTGCGCCACGACGACAACGACACGTTCAGGGATTTCACCACCTGGCGCACGGCTGCATCGCTCCACCTTTCGGAGCTGAAGATCCGCCCACATGCCAGCGTCGGCACCGGCGTGGCGCTGCCGGGCATGTTCGAGCAGTTCGGCTTCTTTCTCGGCTCGCCGCCATTCAAGGGCAATCCCAACCTAAAGCCCGAGGAATCGCTCGGCTGGGATGCCGGCGTCGAGCTTGCGCTGGTCAAGGACCGCATGTTCCTCGACGTGACTTACTTTCACGCCAACCTCACCAACGAGATTGTCGGCTTCGGCACCACCCTTGCCAACCTGGCTGGCGAGAGCGAACGCAGCGGCATCGAGGTAGCTTTGCGCGCGCAACTGACGGCGTCGCTGCTTTTCGGCGCAAGCTATACCTATCTCGATGCCACGGGGGCCGATCTTAATCTCGATCCCACCGGGACCGTCCTGTTTCCCGAGGTGCGGCGCCCGCGCCACGCCGGACGTGCGGATCTCACCTACCTCTTTGCGGACGGGCGTGGCTCGGTGAACCTCGCGGCGATCTACAACGGCCGTATGCAGGACAACGCCTTCTTCCTCGCCCCGGACTTCACGTTCACCACGTCCCGTGTCGCGCTTGACGACTACTGGCTCGTCAACCTCGCCGCCTCCTACAAGCTGCAGAAGGGCGTGGAGCTGTTCGGCAGGGTTGAGAACTCCTTGGATGCCCAATATCAAGAGGCGTTCGGCTTCAACACGCCCGGCATAACGGCCTTCGCCGGCGTGCGCTTCACCTTCGGCGGACCGGAGGGCATGTCGCCCGACGCGGCCAGATAGTGGCGACCGCAACAGGAGCAGCAGCAGGGTGCGACCGGGACTTCGCTTCGTGACACGCGCTGCCGCGGCGGCGCTAGGGATGTGGGCTGTCCTGGCACACGCGCTCACGCCGGCACCGGCTCAGGCGCAGACCGCCGCCCAAGCGCCCTCCAAGCCCGCCCGCATCGTCTCGCTCGACCTGTGCGCCGATCAACTGCTGATCGAGCTGGTGGAGCAGGAGCGCATCGCGGCGGTGACGCACCTGGCCGACGACCCGGACGTCTCGGCCATCTGGGAGAAGGCCAGAGGCATCCCCTTCACGCGAGGTGCCGCCGAGGACGTGCTGCGGCACCGGCCGGACCTCATCCTCGCCGGCCCGTTCGGCGTCGCTGCCACAGTGGGCCTCCTGCGGCGGCTCGACATGAACGTGGTGGTGGTGCCGCTGGCGTCGGACCTCGACGGCGTGCGCACCGCGGTCCGCATCGTCGCTGCCGCGGTCGGCGAGGAGGCGCACGGCGAGGCGATGATCCGCGCCTTCGATCGCCGCCTTGCGGCGATCGCGACAGCCCCGCGGGCAGCCGCGCCCTCCGCCGTGGTCTACCAGGTGGGCGGCGCGGTGTCGGTTGCGGGCAACCTCGCAGACGCGGTGCTGGCTGCTGCCGGCTTCCGCAACAAGGCGGCCGAGTACCGGCTCACCCGCGGCGGGCAGGTGCCTATCGAGCTGCTGGCGGCGTCCCCGCCCGATCTCCTGGTCCTCACCAGCTCCGCAGACGAGTACCGCACCGTGGTCGGCGACAACCTGCGCCATCCAGTGCTCGGCCTGCTGCGCCGGCAGCGGCCCTCCATCGAGGTGCCGTGGCGGCTCTGGCAGTGCGGCACGCCCGACATCGCCGATGCGGTCGAGCGGCTGGCCGTGGCGCGCGCCGGCGTCGAGGCGGAGCGGCGATGACGACCGGGCCAGCGCGGACCGGCATGGCGCCTCCGCTCCTCATCGCCAGCCTTGCCGTTGCGGCGCTCGTTGCGTTCGCGGCGTCGCTGGCCATCGGCCCCTCCGGCTTCGGCCTGAGCGGCGCCGGCGATGCGGCCGGGCTGATCTTCTGGGAGATCCGCGTGCCGCGCGCCGTGCTGGGCGCGCTGGTCGGCGCGGCGCTCGGGCTGTCCGGGGCGGCGCTGCAGGGCTATCTGCGCAACCCGCTGGCCGAGCCGAGCCTGGTCGGCGTGTCCGGCGGCGCGGCGCTGGGGGCCGTGCTGGCCATCCACCTGGGCCTGGCGCATGCGTTCGCGCTGGCCCTGCCGCTGGGCGGGTTGATCGGCGCCGCGGTGGCGATGGTCGCCGTCGTGGCCCTGGCCGGCGTCCACGGCGGACCCGTCACTCTCATCCTCGCCGGCCTGGCCGTGTCCGGCATCGCCACCGCGCTCATCTCGCTTGCCCTCAACCTGTCGCAGAACCCGTTCGCCTCGGTGGAGATGGTGTTCTGGCTGATGGGCTCGCTCGCCGACCGCAGCCTGACCCAGGTGTGGCTGGCAGCCCCGCCGATCCTCGCCGGCATGGTCGTGCTGCTCGTTCTCGGCCGCGCCCTCGATGCACTGACCCTGGGCGAGGATGCCGCCAGGAGCCTCGGCATCGATGTGGCGCGCACGCGCCTCGCTCTGGTGGGCGGGACGGCGCTGGCGGTGGGGGCGGCTACCGCCGTCACCGGCGTGATCGGCTTTGTCGGCCTCCTGGTGCCGCACGTGCTGCGCCCTTTCACCGGACACCGGCCCAGCCTTCTCCTGCCGGCGAGCGCGCTCGCCGGCGCCGTCTTCCTGCTCGTGGCAGACATCGGTCTGCGCCTGGCATCGCCGTGGACGGACCTGCGCATCGGCGTGCTCACGGCGCTGATCGGCGCGCCGTTCTTCGTCTGGCTGGTGCTCAAGACGCGGGCGGAGCTGGCGCCGTGAGAACAGCATGAGGGTGTCATGAGGGTCGAGGCGCGAAGCCTGCGCGTGAGCCTCAAGGGCCGCGAGGTGCTGCGCGGGCTCGACCTTGCCGCCGAGCCCGGCCGGCTCACCGCCATCATCGGCCGCAACGGCGCCGGCAAGACCACGCTCATCAAGGTGCTGGCCGGACTCGTCGCCCCCCGCGCCGGCACGGCCCTGCTCGACGGCGCGGACATCGGCGCCTGGGAGCGCGGGCGCCTGGCGCGCGCGCTGGCCTACCTGCCGCAGGAGCGCCTGGTGCACTGGGCGCTCACCGCCCGCGCCGTGGTGGCCCTGGGCCGCCTGCCCTACCAGCCGTTCGGGGCCGGAGAGAGCGCCGCCGACCGCGCCGCCATCGACGCGGCGCTGGCGGCCATGGACGTGGACCACCTGGCGCAGCGCCCGGTGCCGGAGCTGTCGGGCGGCGAGCGCGCCCGCGTGCTGGTGGCGCGCGCACTCGCCCAGGACCCGCGCATCCTGCTCGCCGACGAGCCCGCCGCCGGCCTCGATCCGGCGCACCAGCTTACCCTGTTCCAGCATCTCGCCGCGCTGGCGGCAGCCGGCCGCACGGTGATCGTGGCGCTCCACGATCTGTCGCTGGCCGCGCGCTTCTGCCACACCATCGCGCTTGTGCACGAGGGACGCACCCTGGCGGCCGGACCGCCGGAGAGCGTGCTAACTCCTGGGCATCTTGCCGCCGCCTACGGCATCGTGGCGCGGCTGCAATCCATCGACGGTGTGCCCGTTGTTCTGCCCATCGACGTGCTGCCATGATGCTGCCCCACTACGGGGGTCAGACCCCTCGCCGAACGGGGTCAGACCCCTCGCCACAACGCTGTCGATACTAGCGCGACATCGGGGCGAGGGGTCTGACCCCGTATTGCACAACGTCGACGCGAGGGGCCCGCTCCCCGCTGCAAGGGATGATCGCGCTTGAGCATGCTCTGGCGGCAGCAGCGCCTGAACCTGGCGCTCGAGGGCGGCGGCGCGCACGGCGCCTTCACCTGGGGCGTGCTGGACCGCCTGCTCCAGGACGCCACCCTCGACATCGCCTGGATCAGCGCCACCAGCGCCGGCGCCGTCAATGCCGTTGCGCTGGCCTCGGGCCTCGCCGAGGACGGCCGCGACGGCGCCCGCGTGAAGCTGCGCGCAGTGTGGGAGGCGGTGGCCAAGGCCGGCGTGCCCGACCTCGTGCGCCTCAACCCGTGGCTCGCGGGCTTGAGCCGCTCCAACACGCTGGCCCAGGTGGCGCAGTTGTTCTCGCCGTACGACTTCAACCCGCTGGGCTTCGATCCGCTGCGCAAGCTCCTGCAGGACCACATCGACTTCGCGGGCCTGCGCACGACCTCCGGGCCGGAGCTGCTGGTCGCCGCCACGGCGCTCACCACCGGCCGTCCACGCCTGTTCCGCCGCAGGGAGATAACCGTGGAGGCGGTGCTCGCCTCCGCCTGCCTGCCGATGCTGCATCACGCCGTCGTCATCGACGGCCAGGCCTACTGGGACGGCGGCTACTCGGCCAACCCGGACCTCGTCACCGTGGGCCGCGAGAGCCCGGTGGCCGATACGCTGATCGTCAAGCTCTCCGCCCTCGATCCCAACGGCGTGCCGATGAGCGCACGCGAGATCGCGGGGCGCGTCAACCAGCTCACCTTCATGCAGCCCATGCTGCGCGACGTCGAGGTGATCGAGGCCGTGCGCCGCAACCACAGGCCCAGCCGCTGGCTTGGCCCCAGGAGCGGCGCCGACGCGCGGCTCGCCAGCCACCGCTTCCACCTGATCGAGGCCGGGCGCTTCACGGGTGCACTGGCGCCGGAGAGCAAGGCCAAGCCCGACATCGAGCTGCTCACCTACCTGTTCGATGCCGGCCGCAGCGAGACCGAGAAATGGCTCGCCCGCCACCGTAACAGCATCGGCCGCAAAGCCACGGTGGACCTGGCGGCGCACTTCCTGGCGCGATAGGGGGTCGGGTGGGGTCAGACCCCTCGCATCTACCCTTGTTCTCTTATCTCTACGTCTGAGGCGAGGGGTCTGACCCCGTTTCCCCCGTTCACCCCCCGATCCGCGGCACCTTGTGCGTGTCGTAGGCGACGGCCACGTTCTTCGTTTCCATGTAGAAATCGAAGGAATAGTCGCCGCCGTCGCGCCCGATGCCGGAGGCCTTCATGCCGCCGAAGGGTGTCGGCAGGTGGCGCACGTTCTCTGAGTTGATCCAGATCATGCCGGCCTCCAGGTCGCGGGCGACGCGGTGGGCGCGGCCCACGTCGCGGGTCCAGATGTAGCCGGTGAGGCCGTAGGGCACGTCGTTGGCGATACGGACGGCCTCGGCCTCGTCGTCGAAGGGCAGCACGGTGAGGACCGGGCCGAAGATCTCCTCCTGGGCGATGCGCATGCTGGATTTGGCGTCGAGGTAGAGCGTGGGCTCCACATAGTTGCCCTTGCCGCCAAGCGCCCGCCCGCCGCCGCAGGCGATGCGGGCGCCGTCCTCCCTCGCCGAGGCCGGGAAGCTCAGCACCTTGTCGACGTGGGCGGGGTGGATCAGCGGGCCGATCTCCGTGGCCGGGTCGAGCGGATGGCCTATTCCGATGCGCTTGACGCGCTCGGCGAGCCTGGCGGTGAAGCCGTCGTAGACGGAGCGCTGGACCAGGGCGCGGCTGGAGGACGTGCAGCGCTCGCCGTTGAGGCTGTAGATCATGAACAGCGTGGCATCCAGCGCGCGGTCGAGGTCCGCATCGTCGAACACGATGACGGGGTTCTTGCCGCCCAGCTCGAAATGCACCCGCTTCAGGGTGGCCGCGCCCTGGGCCATGATGGCGGAGCCGGTCTTGCTGTCGCCGACGAAGCCGATGGCCTTGATGAGCGGGTGCTCGGTGAGCGCACGGCCGGCCGCCTCGCCCAGGCCGTGCACCATGTTGACGACCCCTGCCGGCAGGCCGTGCCTGCGGATCGCGCCGTCCATGATCCCGGTGAGCAGCGTGGCCGTGAGCGGGCTCCACTCCGCCGGCTTGTGCACCACCGTGCAGCCGGCGGCCAGCGCCGGCGCGATCTTCCAGGTCGAGAGCATGAACGGCGTGTTCCACGGCGTGATAATGCCGACGGGGCCGATGGGCTGGCGCAGCGTGTAGTTGAGGTGGTCGGTGTCGGGGAGGGCGAGGCCGTCGCCGGCGCCCGGGGCGCGGTCGGCGAAGAAGCGGTAGTTCTCGGCCCCGCGCAGCGCCGCCTTGGCCATGTACCGGATGGGCTGGCCGGTATCCATGCTTTCGATCAGCGCAATCTCCTCGGCCCGCGCCTCGATGGCATCGGCGATGTCATGCAGGATGGCGCGGCGCTTGGCGCCCGTGACCGCCCGCCACGCCGGGAAGGCCGCAGCGGCGGCTTGGGCGGCAGCGTCGATGTCGGCGGCACCTCCGGCCGCGACCTTGGCCAGGACGGAGTTGTCCACCGGGCAGAGCGTGTCGAACGTGCTGCCGGCCCGGCTTCCTACCGCCTCGCCCGCAATGAAGTGGCGCACCGGCGCGCCTTTGAACTGCGCCAGCACCCGCTCCGCCCGGTCTAGGTTCTCCGCCAGGTCAGGCGCGCTGCCCTTGCCGTCTGCCATGCCCGTGTTTCCTTCCCGCCGGTCGCCGTCGTGCAAATCGAGAGAACCGGCGGGAGGAGCATCGCCGATTGCGGTGGCGGGCGGCAAGCGGCTCTGTGGCTACGCTCCGCTGCGGGATCGGGCCAGCAGCCACACCCGGATGGCGCTCGACAGGCCGCAGCCGGCGCGCTCGGCGTCGATGCGGGCGATGAGGCGGGAGACGGGCACGCCCTCCTCGGCCGCCGCGGCCTTGAGCGCGTCCCAGAAGGCGGTCTCCAGGGAGATCGACGTGCGGTGGCCGTCGATGGTGAAGGAGCGCTTGGCTGGGCGGCCGGAGATCATGGACGCTCGACCGGCACGCTCGGCGTCGCGTTGTTGCGGGGGCTGCACGACAGACACCTCTGTGCCAATCTGCGACATCCCCTATGAACGTCGACTGACGAGGAATCAGTCGCGCCGCTCGGGACCGGGCTCGTCGCGGCGGGCGCCGTCGAGCCGGCGGCTCTCAAGCGCCCGCTCGGCCGTTGTCTTGCCCCGCTCAGCCTTGGGGATGCCAAAGCGCGCGCGCTTCTCGTTGGCTCGGCGCTCACGCTCGGCCCGCTGCTTCTGCTTGCGGTAGCGGTTGAGGTTGACGACGTCTCCCATCACGCCTCCGGTCCGATCATCTTGCCAGGGTCGACCAGCCGGTCGAACTCCTCGGCGGTCACATAGCCGCCCTTGACGGCCTCCTCCTTGAGCGTGGTGCCGGCTTTGTGCGCGGTCTTGGCAATCTTAGCGGCGGCATCGTAGCCGATCCTGGGGGCGAGCGCGGTGACCAGCATCAGCGACCGCTCCAGCGCCGCCTTGATGTTGTCCTCGCGCGGCACGATGCCCACGACACAGTTGTCGGTGAAGCTGACGCTCGCGTCGGCCAGCAGCTGCACCGATTGCAGGAAGTTGTAGGCCATGACGGGATTGAACACGTTGAGCTCGAAGTGGCCCTGGCTGCCGGCGAACGTGAGCGCGGCGTGGTTGCCGAACACCTGCACGCACACCTGGGTGAGGGCCTCGCACTGCGTCGGATTCACCTTGCCGGGCATGATGGAGGAGCCTGGCTCGTTCTCGGGCAACGAGAGCTCGCCAAGGCCGGACCGTGGGCCGCTCCCCAAGAAGCGGATGTCGTTGGCGATCTTGAACAGCGAGGTCGCCACCGTGTTGATGGCGCCGTGGCTCATGACCATGGCGTCGTGGGCTGCCAGCGCCTCGAACTTGTTGGGCGCGCTGGTGAAGGGGAGGCCGGTGATGGCGGCGATGCGGGCCGCAACCTTCTCGGCGAAGCCGACGGGTGCGTTGAGGCCGGTGCCGACGGCGGTGCCGCCCTGGGCGAGCTGCATCAGGTCCGGCAGTGTCGACTCGATGCGACGGATGCCGTTCGCCACCTGGGTGGCGTAGCCCGAGAACTCCTGGCCCAGGGTGAGCGGCGTGGCGTCTTGAGTATGGGTGCGGCCGATCTTGACGATGTGGCCCCAAGTCCTGGCCTTGGCGTCGAGAGCGGCGTGGAGATGCTTGAGCGCGGGCAGCAGGCGGCGACTGATCTCCTCCGCGCAGGCGATGTGCATGGCCGTCGGGTAGGTGTCGTTCGACGACTGGCTCATGTTGACGTGGTCGTTGGGGTGAACGGGCTTCTTGGAGCCCATCGCTCCGCCCAGCATCTCGATGGCCCGGTTCGAGACCACCTCGTTGGCGTTCATGTTGGACTGGGTGCCGGAGCCCGTCTGCCAGACCACCAGCGGGAAGTGGTCGTTGAGCTTGCCGTCGATCACCTCCTGCGCCGCGGCCACGATGGCCTTCCCCAGGCCGGGGTCGAGCTTGCCCAGCTCCATGTTGGTCTCGGCGGCGGCGCGCTTGACGATGCCGAGCGCACGCACGATCGCCGCCGGCTGCCGCTCCCAACCGATCCTGAAGTTGCCGAGCGAGCGCTGGGCCTGGGCGCCCCAGTAGCGGTCGGCGGCCACCTCGATGGGGCCGAAGGTGTCCGTCTCAACGCGGACGCCGGCAGAGGAGGATGGCTGGTGTGCGGTCATCGCCGCTCTTTCCCTCGCAAGAGTAGGATGATGCGCCGATCCCCTAGCATGGCCCGGATCGGGGCTCCACTACAATAGGAGCACGGGCATCGTGACTTGGCGAGAGGGCGAGAGAGCGAGCCTTCCAGAGCAGAGCTGCGATGCCACCATCTCCCGGCTCTACAGCTCCCGCCGGCAGCGCGAGCAGCCGCCTCTTCAGCGCATCAGAACGTACGCCGCGCCGATCAGCGTGGCGGCCAGCGCCAGCGCCAGCGGGATCAGCAGCACCTGCAGCCACGCGCTCGATCCAGGCAGAGGGCCGGTGGCTGTCTCGACCGGCGCGGCCAGGAAATCGTCCGTCATTTTCGGGCGGTTGTGCGTGTTGGCGACGGCGACCTGGCGGATGATGATCGGCAAGGCGAAGAATACGATGCCCAGCACCACGGCGATGCCGAGCGCCAGGGCGGCATCCATATCGCCGGCGAACGCCAGCCACGAGGCGAGCATGATCCAGGCGAACGCGGCCAGCACCGAGACATAGACGAAGGTGGGGAATTCGGCGCCGGGGACCGTGCCATAGCTTGAGCGCGGCGTGTCCTCTCCAGCCTTGTCTCTTGGCGCCATGGTTAACCGGAGCGCCCGACTTACGGGGACGTAAGCATGGTCAAGGCCCCGCTCATGGTCGACGCCAGGTCGAACAGGGTGACTGCGAGTTGCTGGCCTCATCGCCTCCTCCAGACGTGAGCGCCGGCCCGTCGAGCCGCAGTGCTGACGTGGGGCCATCGTCGCAGAAATAGAAGGGGCCAAGGGTCGCAGGAGAGGTGTCAGACCCAG
>JBIOWI010000156.1:0-14336 GCA_044868325.1 Hyphomicrobiaceae bacterium | reverse complement strand
CACCGATCGGTAGAGACCCGGCTCCCTCAGCCATGCCCCGTGCATTGCCTTCCCCCTGCGAACGACTCGGTCAACATTCGTCTTATAATAGACAAATGTTAGGTTCAACTAACTTTGTTGTCAAATGCCGAGCTGCGCTATGAAGGGTGTCAGACCCTCCAAGTCTGACACCCTAGCCGCACTCGCAGTGGCCCCGCTACGCCGCCGGCGTTGCAGCCGCGGTGTCAGACCCAGAGGGCCTGACACCTACCAAGAGGGCGAGATGACGGGCAGCGACGACCCCGGGCGCGACGTGGCGAGGGTTGCCGTGCGTTTCCAGCGCGTGCGCGATGCGCATCAGACGGAGATGGCCGAGGACTATGTGGAGCTGATCGCCGACCTGATCGACAGCAAGGGAGAGGCGCGCCTGGTCGATCTCGCCGAGTGCCTGGGCGTGAGCAAGCCGACCGTCAACGGCGCCATCCAGCGGCTGCAGCGCGAGGGGCTGGTCAGCAGCGAGCCCTACCGCTCGATATTCCTGACGGAGAAGGGGCGGAGGCTGGCGGAGGCCGCGCGCGAGCGCCACCGCGTTGTCCGGGAGCTCCTGGTCGCTCTGGGCGTCGATGCCGAGACTGCGGATGCCGATGCGGAGGGCATCGAGCACCATGTGAGCGAGGCCACGCTGGCGGCGTTTCGCCGGCACCTCGCCCGGTCAGGAGTCAAGTCGCCCGCCAAGCGGCGCCGGTAGCCGGCCGGACCTACCGTATTCGCGCTTGCAGTAGAGCCGCTTGGCCGGCATGACGGCTCCCGAGCGAGAAGCCCGGAGACGACCCGCAAATGCAGCACGACGACAACTTGACGCGCGAGCGCCCCACCTTCGTCACGCACCTGGAATGCTCCGCGACGGGCGAGCGCTACGCCGCCGACGAGGTCCACAACCTGTCGCGCACGGGCAAGCCGCTGCTGGTGCGCTACGACCTTGCGGGCGCGCGCAAGGCCATCAGCAAGGAGGCGCTGGCGGCTCGGCCGCCGGATTTCTGGCGCTACCGCGAGCTGCTGCCGGTGCGGAAGGTGGGGGACGTGGTGAGCCTGGGCGAGGCCATGACGCCGCTGGTGCGGCTGCCCAGGATTGCGGCGTCCCTCGGCTGCGACGAGATTCTAGTGAAGGACGAGGGGCGGCTGCCCACCGGATCCTTCAAGGCGCGCGGGCTGGCGTTGGCCGTATCCATGGCCAAGGCGTTGGGCATCGAGCACATGGCCATGCCCACCAACGGCAACGCCGGAGCCGCGCTTGCCGCCTACGCCAGCCGGGCCGGCATCAAGACCACGATTTTCTGCCCCGACGACACGCCCGAGGTGAACGTCAGCGAGATCGACCTGCAGGGGGCCACGGTCTACCGGGTCAACGGCCTGATCGACGACTGCGGCAAGATCGTGGGCGAGGGCAAGGCGCGCGTCGGCTGGTTCGACGTCTCCACGCTCAAGGAACCCTATCGCATCGAGGGCAAGAAGACCATGGGGCTGGAGCTGGCCGAGCAGCTCGGCTGGGACGTGCCCGACGTGATCTTCTATCCCACCGGCGGCGGCACCGGCCTGATCGGCATGTGGAAGGCGTTCGCCGAGCTGGAGGCGATCGGCTTCATCGGCCGCAAGCGCCCGCGCATGGTCGCGGTGCAGGCCGCCGGGTGCGCGCCCATTGTGCGGGCGTTCGCGCAGGGCGTGGAGCACGCGCCGCGCTGGGAGAACGCGCACACCATCGCCAGCGGCATCCGCGTGCCCCAGGCGGTCGGCGATTTCCTCATCTTGAGGGCGGTGCGCGAGAGCGCCGGCTTCGCCATCGCCGTGGACGACGCCGCCATCTCCGCCGCCCTCGACGAGGTGGCCCGCGCGGAAGGCTTCCTCATGTGCCCGGAAGGCGCCGCCACCTACGCGGCCTTGAAGCAGAGCCTCGCCGACGGCCGCGTCGGGCGCGGCGAGCGCGCGGTGCTCTTCAACTGCGCCACGGGCCTCAAGTACCCGCTGCCGCCGGTGCGCCGCTCGCTGGATAGGACAAAGCCCATCGACTTCGCGGCGCTGTAGTCAGGTGTCAGACCCTCTGGGTCTGAAGGAAAGAGGTTTCAGGGATCAGGTTCCAGGTTTCAGGGGGCCGGCAGTGTCCCTGAAACCTGATCCCTGGAACCTGAAACCTGGTATGATAGGACGCCATCTGCGTTGGTTACGGGACCGCCCATCATGCGAGCCGCCGTCCTCACCGCTCTCGTCTGGACGCTGAGCGCCGTCCTCGCGGTCGCCCGCGCCGATGACAAGCGCCCGCTCGTGGATGCCCATATCCACTACAGCCACGACACCTGGGACCCGATCCCGCCGGCCGAGGCCATCAAGGTGCTGCGCCAGGCCGGGCTCAAGAAGGCGTTCGTGTCGAGCTCCAGCGACGACGGCACGCAGATGCTGCACAAGGCGGCGCCCGATCTGGTCGTGCCGGTGCTGCGCCCCTACCGGCGCCGCGGCGAGATCGGCACCTGGGTGCGCGATCCGTCGATCGTCCCGCACGTTGAGGCCCGCCTCAAGGCCAACACCTACGCCGGCATCGGCGAGTTCCACGTGTTCGGCGCCGACGCCGACTTGGCCGTCATGCGGCGCCTGGTGGAGCTGGCCAAGGAGCGCAAAATCTTCCTGCACGCCCACTCCGACGCGGACGCTGTGGAGCGGATCTTCAAGCAGGATCCGGACGCGCGCGTGCTGTGGGCGCACTCGGGCTTCGATCAGCCCGACAACGTGCGCGCCATGCTCGCCAAGCACAAGATGCTGTGGGCCGACCTCGCCTTCCGCAACGACTACGCCCCCTACGGCAAGCTCGACCCGGCCTGGAAGCGGCTGCTGCTCGACTTCCCCGACCGGTTCATGGTGGGCACCGACACGCCCTCGCCGGAGCGCTGGTACTACGTGGTGGAACACGCCAAGTTCTCCCGCGGCTGGCTCGCCGAGCTGCCCGCCGACGTGGCCGACAACATCGCCTTCCGCAACGCCGAGCGGCTGGCCGCCTGGGCCCAGGGCAATCGATCCGGCGAGCGGCGCGACCAATGAGGCTTCCGCTGCCGGTGATGCGCACGGCCGGGCTGGTCGCGGCGCTGGCGGTGGCTGCGCCCGCCCATGCTGAGCCGACCTGCCCGTCCGAAGCTCAAGGCTTCCAGCGTCTCAACACGACCGATGCGGAGATCGCGTACCGCTGGGAGCCGGCCGAGCTGAGGGTCGGCCAGTTCTTCGCCGCCGAGGTCGTTGCCTGCCGCGCGCCGGGGCAGGCGCCCGTGACCCGCATCCTCCTCGAGGCCACCATGCCCGCGCACGGTCACGGCATGAACTACCGCCCGGCAGCGGAAGCCGCAGGCGAGGGCCGCTACCGCTTCACCGGCCTCATGTTGCACATGCCCGGGACCTGGCGCGTCAGCTTCGACCTGATCCAGGGCGCCAGCCGCACCCGCCTGACACAAGAGATACACCTCAAGCGGTGACCTTTTCCGTCCCAGCGTTCTGTCCTGTCCTTGCTCCCGGGAGACGCCCCTCCGAGTACAAGAAAGGAGGGCCGCGGTGCACGTTTGGATGCCTCGGACCAGAGTTATCAACATCTTCCATCCGCCGCCGAACAGACAATTCCTGAAATCCGCCGGCAAAGGCGCCGGAAGCAGCCATTTCCAGATATTCCGGACACATTTGTGTGGCGTATTCGATACGGATACATACCGGCCATCCGTCATCATCCATTATAATATAAACCCCACATATGAATTTCCGCTAACCGCTGTTTTTCAAGAGTTTTCGTTCGGAGCAGGTTCTGAGTGCCTCAAAAGCCGATGCCATCCCCCTCCGATCGTGCGAGGCCTGTCGATTTGACTCGTGGCCGGTATTGAAAATACCTTGCCGCTGCAAATGCACGGTCCGTCCCGACCAGGATCGAAGAGGGATCCCGAGATGCTGGGCAGAAGAGCCTTGATTACCGGAATAACGGGTCAGGACGGAGCCTATCTCGGCAGTTTTCTCATTAACAACGGATATCAGGTATGCGGCCTTGCCCGACGCTCCAGCACCTCGGAGGTCAACGATTGCCGACTGCGCTGGCTTGGCATTGCCGACCGAGTCCAGATCCTGGATGGCGATGTCACCGATCTGAGCAGCGTGGTCCGCGTGCTCCGCTCGACCCAGCCGGACGAGGTCTACAACCTCGCGGCCCAGTCGTTCGTGAAGTCCTACTGGCAGCAGCCGCTCTACACCGGCGCCGTCACCGGCATCGGAACCGCGGTCATGCTGGAGGGCGTTCGCCTCGAATGCCCGCAGGCGCGCTTCTATCAGGCGTCGTCCTCGGAGATGTACGGCCTCGTCCGGGAGCCACGGCAGTCGGAGACGACTGCGTTCTATCCTCGCTCCCCTTACGCCGCGGCCAAGGTGTACGGCCACTGGATGACGGTCAACTACCGCGAGAGCTTCGGGCTGCACGCCTCGTGCGGCATCCTCTTCAACCACGAGTCCCCGCTCCGCGGCATCGAGTTCGTCACCCGCAAGGTGACCGACGGCGTGGCGCGCATCAAGCTCGGCCTGGCCAGGACGCTGCCGCTCGGCAATCTCGACGCACAGCGCGACTGGGGGCATGCGAAGGACTACGTGCGGGCCATGTGGCTCATGCTGCAGCAGGACGTGCCCGACGACTACGTCGTCGCGACCGGCCGCACGGTCTCGGTGCGCCATATGTGCCGTCTCGCCTTCGACTGCGTCGGGCTCGACATGGATGCCCATGTCCAGATCGACGAGAGCCTCTACCGGCCAGCCGAGGTGGATGTGCTGCTCGGCGACGCCAGGAAAGCGCAGGAGAAGCTGGGCTGGAAGCCGGAGATCTCGTTCGAGAGCCTGATCGCGGAGATGGTGGAAGCCGACCTGCAGCGGCTCAGCCCCGCGCGCGAGCGCCCCGCGCGGGCGGCGTAGCAGGGCGCGCCACGCGTGCGGGTCTGGCAGACTTCGAACGCGGTCAGGCTGCCGCGACCTGCGCAGCCGGCAGGGTGCCGTCCCGAGGAGAGGAACATGCGCGTCCTGGTGACCGGCGGCTCGGGGTTCGTTGGACGGCACCTGGCGATCGCCCTCCGCAACCGGCTGCCGCGCGCAGCAACGGTCGTACCCACAGCGCAAGCGTCGGCGGGCGGTCCCCTGCCCGGCGGGCATGTGCGCCTCGACGTGACCGATCCCGACGCGGTGCGGAGCGTGCTCCGCGACGTCGCCCCCACGCACGTCGTCCACCTCTCCGGCATCTCGGCCCCGCGCCGGGCCGCCGAGCACGCGCTCGACGCCTGGTCGGTGAACCTGATGGGCACGCTCAACCTGGCGCACACGATCCTCGCGGAGCTTCCCGGCTGCCGGCTGATCTTTGCGGGCTCGGGTCTCGTGTACGGCGGCAGCACCGTGCCGGGGGAGGCGTTCCACGAAGCATCGCCGCTGTTCCCGATGAACGAGTATGCGGCGACCAAGGCCGCAGCGGACCTGGCCCTGGGCACGCTGGCGTTGCAGGGGCTCAACGTCGTCCGCCTTCGCCTCTTCAACCATACCGGGCCGGGGCAGACGGAGGCGTTCGTGGTGCCGGGGCTGGCGGCGCAGATCGCGCGCATCGAGGCCGGCCTTCAGCCCCGGGCGATCAAGGTCGGCAGCCTCGAGGCTGTGCGGGATTTCCTCGACGTTGCGGACGTGGCCGAGGCCTACGTGCAGACGGTCCTGCGCGCCCATGAACTGCCGAGAGGCCAGGTGCTCAACATCGCCTCGGGCGTGGGCAGGAGCATCGGCTCCGTTCTCAACGACCTGCTCGCGCTCAGCGCCGTTCCGATCGCCGTAGCCACGGATGCCGCCCGCATGGAGCCAAGCGATCGCCCGTATTGCGTCGGCGAGGCAAGTCTGGCGCGCAGCCTGCTGGGGTGGACCCCGGTCCGCCCGTTCAAGGCAACGCTGTCCGACGTCCTGGCGTACTGGCGGCAGCAGGTCGCGCAGCGGAGCGAGAGGCAGCAGGAGACCCTCGTCCGGTGACCGGAGGCACCCAACCTGCTGTCGGTGCGAGCGCTCTGCGGGTCCTGCGCAGGGGGGCCGGGACGCTGTGGCGGCATCTGCCCGCGCAGCTGCGCCGCTCGGCGATCCACGGCGCCATCGACCTGCTGCAGCCCGGGCTGTCCCACATCTCGCGCGACGTCGTGCTGGACCGGGAGGTGCCGCGCATCGTCGTCGGGCTGCTGTCGAGCGCCTCCGGCCTCGGCCAGTCGGCCCGCCTTGCCGCCGCGGCGCTGCGGCGCTGCGGCTATCGGGTGCTCGGCATCGACCTCAGCCCTTTCTTCTACGACCCGGGCGGCGTGGTGGCACACGACCTTCCCGACGGCAGCTCCTGCCGCGGCCCCGGGCATGCCATCGTCGTCGTCAACGCGCCGTTCATGCCCTACGCCTTGACGCTGGCGGGGCGCGGCTTCCTGCGGGACAAATGGGTGACCGGCTATTGGGCGTGGGAGCTGCCGCGGCTGCCGGCCAGCTGGCACAAGGGCTTCGCCTCGGTGCACGACGTGGCGGTGCCGAGCCGCTTCGTCGCCGACGCGGTGGAGAGCGCGGGGCTCTCCCAGTGCGTGCGCGTTGCGCCCCATCCCGTGGCCTGCGATCCGCCGCCGCTGTCGCCCGCGGCACAGGGCGCGGCGCGGTCGCCGGGCCCTTTCACCGTGGCGACGGTGGCCAACCTGGCCTCGAGCTTCACGCGCAAGAACCCGCTGGCGCTGATCGAGGCCTATCGGCTCGCCTTAGGCCGCGACCGCGAGGCAAGGTTGCGCATGCGCCTCACCGGCGCCGCCGCCCAGGAGCGTGCGGCGATAGAGGCTGCGATCGACGGCAACGACGGCATCGAGGTGGAATGGCGGGCGGGCTCGCGCGCCGACTTCTACGCCTGGTGGGGCGCTCCCGACGTATACGCGGCGCTGCACCGCTCCGAGGGGTTCGGGCTGCCGATCGCGGAGGCGATGCTGGCGGGCCATGCCGCGGTCGCAACCGGCTGGTCGGGCAACATGCAGTTCATGAGCGCGGACACCGCCTTTCCCGTGGACTGGCGCCCCGTTCCCGTCATCGACCCCGAGGCGAAGTACGAGGTGCCCGACACCTGCTGGGCCGAGCCCGACATCGAGCACGCGGCGGCGCTGCTGCAGCGCCTGCGGCGCGACCCGGACCTGGTTCGCGAGATGGGGTGCCGGGCGCACGCCAGCGCGCGCGCGCAGCTCACGGCGGAGGCGTTCGTTGCGGGGCTGATGGGGGACGCTTCTTCGATCGGAAAACGTCCGGCCCGGATTTGGCTCAGAGCTGGCCTGGAGCCGAGGCTACCAACCCAGTCGCGGAACAGGAGACAGGACATGACGGTACTCGACAGAATTCTCCGCTCCACCGTGAGCGTCTCCCGCCGCGTGGTGGGGCTGCCCCTGGTGCTGGAGCGGCTGGCGCAGGTCGAGAACAAGCTCGACAGGGTGACGAACGGACTAGCCAAGCCGAATGGCCTTGAGCCGAGGCCGGGCACGCCCGGCGGAGGCCCGGAGGCACCGGCAAGGCGTGAGACGGCTCTGCCCTGGGACGTCTGCACCTATGCTGCCGTGTTGGGCCATCCGAGGCCTCCGTCCGCTGCGCCGGCGCCTCTGCCTCTCACGTCGGGCATCTGCCGGCAGGGCGATTTCGCCCTCGACGCCTACCGCTACTGGATCAACGCGCTACGCGAGGCCCCGCGCTTTCACCGCAAGCAGTGGGAGTATTTCTTCATCGTCCAGGCACTGCACGAGCGCGGCAAGCTGGGGCCGGAACGCCGTGGGCTCGGCTTCGGCGTGGGGCAGGAGCCGCTGCCGGCACTGTTCGCGGCGATGGGCTGCGACGTGCTGGCGACCGATCAGGGCCTGGACGACGCGGTGCGTGCCGGCTGGGCGCAGACCGGACAGCACGCGACGGATGCACGCGACTTCAACAGGGAGGGGATCTGCGTCGACGCGGAGTTCCGGCGCAGGGTCAGCTTCCGCTGCGTCGATATGAACGATGTGCCTGCCGACCTCGCGGGCCAGTTCGACTTCTGCTGGTCCACGTGCTCGTTCGAGCACCTGGGCTCGCTGGAGCACGGCAAGCGGTTCGTGGAGGCCTCCATCGGGGCCCTCAAGCCCGGCGGCATCGCCGTGCACACGACCGAGTTCAACCTTTCCTCGAACGCCGACACGATCGAGAGCCGCGACCTGTCGATCTACCGCCGCCGCGACATCGAGGACCTGGTGGACCGGCTGCACCGGGCCGGCTGCCGCGTGGAGCCGATCGACTGGGAGCCCGAGACCGGGTTCATCGACGGATACGTGGATCTGCCGCCCTTCGCCAATCAGATGCCGCCCTACAATCATGCGCCACATCTGCGCCTGCGACTGGCGACGTACGACTGCACGTCGATTGGCCTGATCATCGCGAAGACTTGAGCCGCGGAGGCTGACACGGTGACCTCGATCCTGCTGGACGGCGCGCATTTCCTGAGCAAGACGGCGACCGGGATCGGCTCATACGGGCGCACTCTGGCTGCCACGCTGCGGGCGTCGGGCTGCCAGGTGGCCGTGCTCTACGGCCAGCGCGTGCAGGCGGCGAAGGACGCGCCACTGAGGCTGGCGGCACAAGTGTTCGGCAACGAGCCGCCGGTCGGACGGCGCATCGGACTCCTGCGCGACCTGCCTTTTCTAGCGCGCGCCGCGCTCGGCGGCGGCCGACGCTCGCGCGCCATCGACATTCCGACTGACGGCGTCGATCTGACGGCGTACGAGCCGACGCTGCCGCCCTGCGACCGGGTTCTCAACGCGCACGGCGTCTTCGAGCGCGCCCAGCGCCTCTTCGTCATGAAGGAGCGCCTGACGGAGATCGACGTGCCCGGCCCCTGCCGGGTCGCGCACTGGACCGGGCCGCTGCCTGTCAGGGCACGCGGCATGCCCAACATCTACACGTTGCATGACCTGATCCCGCTGCAGTTCCCGCATTTCGTCATCGATGTCGGCGGACGCTCGGCTGGGCTGCACGCCGCCATTGCGCGCCGCGCCGACCACATCGTCACGGTATCGGAGACCTCCAAGCGGCACATCGTGGACCTGCTCGATGTGCCGGAGGAGCGCGTCAGCGTCACGTATCAGCCGGTGCCGCCGCTTCCGCGACTCCCCGGACAGGATGCGGAGCGCCTGGTCGAGGCCGTATACGGCGCCGAGTCGGGTGCCTATGCCCTCTTCCTCGGCGCAATCGAGCCGAAGAAGAACCTCAAGCGCCTGATCGAGGCCTTCCTGCTCTCCGGCGTCGACATACCGCTGCTGATGGCCGGTCCGCTGGGCTGGCTCTACGAGGACGATTTGGCCCTCATCAAAGTGGTTGCGGGGTCCAACGACGGGCACCCCCCGGTGCGGAGGCTGGGCTACCTGCCCCGCCGCCACATGGTAGCGCTGATGCAATGTGCGCGCTTCCTTGTATTCCCCTCGCTCTATGAAGGCTTTGGACTGCCTGTGCTCGAGGCCATGCAGCTCGGCATTCCTGTTCTGGCCTCCGACGTCGGCGCGCTTCAGGAGGTGGCAGGCGAGGCGGCCGTGCTGATCGATCCGCTGGACGTGGCCGTGATGGCCAGCGCGATCCGGTGCCTGGACGGAGACGGCGATCTGCTTGCCGAGCTCGCGAGGCGCGGACCCCAGCAGGCGGCGAAGTTCAGTCAGGAGAGCTACCACGCGCGGTTGGCCGCTGCATACCGCAAGGTCGGCATCAACATCGGCCTTGCACCAATCTCGCCTGAAGGGAGACCCATTGGGCGGACGCGTGCAGAATCGCTGGCGCCTTTGACGGGTGCTCCCACACACGCCACGTCGCTCGTCGAAACGAGGTGAAGTTATGACCCGACAATGCTGCTACCTTGGAGCCAATCGTGCCTTGACGCAACTTTCCACGGGGCAACCCTTTTTCGTTAACACCGACGATCGAGGCATCTCGACATGGATCATTCTGGGAGGCGTCTGGGAGACTTTCGTTGACGATGTCCTCTGCCGCTTGGCCAGGCCGGGTATGAACTTTCTCGATGTCGGCGCCAACATGGGCTATTACTCCGTGAAAGTTGGCGGGCTCATCGGCCCCATCGGCAAAATCTTCGCGTTCGAACCCAATCCGGAACTTCTTCCGTTTTTGCAAGACAACATGGAGATCAATGGCTTCGCCCCTCGTGCCCAGGTGTTCAACGTAGCAGCCGGCGATGCTGAAGGTTCAGGAGAGCTCAGGTTCGACTACGGAAACATGGGCGGCGGCAGTCTGTTTGGAGGAAGAGCCGGCCACTCTGCAGTGGCTGTCAAGGTATCAACTCTGGACCATTGCATTCCAGCGGGCACAAGCATTGATCTAGCCAAGATCGACGCTGAAGGGTCTGAGCTGCGAATCCTTGCTGGTGCAAAACGCCTGTTGGCGGAGAATCCAGACATGCTGATTGTGCTGGAGGCGAATGTCGCCTCGTGGCGTACGTACGCAGATCCCAGCCATGCGTTGGGTTCGTTGGTGGAGGAGAAGAGGAATCTATATCGGATAGCGATAAGCGGTGCGGTGGAGCCCATGCAGAGTGTTGGGGAGTTTCTGCACGCTTTGGAGAGTTCCGCCTATTGCTTGATCTGCCCGAAGGCATTCCCGGCGCGCCAGATTCTTTCGGGGCTAGTCCATGAGCCCGCCGGGCAGGACTGTGGCTCACAACTGGTGGCCGGCTTGCCGGCGGCGCATCGCGACGGCAAACAGCCGCCGGCTGTTCCGAACGCGGGCGCCACCATCCGGCGGCATACAAGGGACTTGATCCTCAACTATGTCCCGGGAGGCGAGGCGCTCTTGCGGCTGCGTCGATCGCTCATGACGCGAAGCAGACCGCCTTCCGGTCGTGCAATCTGATGGGCGCGAGCGGGTGGCTCCCGTCGTCGGTAGATCAGCTTAACGGACGCTAGCGAACGATCCGCCACTCCTGCTCTACACGCACCGCGCTATCGGGCTGCCGACGACGGCGCCGGCGGCGGTCATGCCGGCTTGCCCGGCCCCCACCCCTCCCTCCGCTGTCTCCCTGAGTCCCGTCAGCAGCTCGCACAGGAAGCGGCGCATGGAGCGGGTCTCAGCGGTGGCGGCGAGGTGGCGGGAGATGCGCTCGTAGAGGGCCGGGTCGGCGATCAGGCGGTGCAGGGCCTCGGCGAGGGCGGCGGCGCCGGCGCGCCGGGCCAGCACGCCGGTCTCGCCGTCCACCACCTGCTCGGCGAGCCCGCCCACCGGCAGGCCCGCCACCGGCATGGCGCTGCCGAACGCCGCTGCCGCCGCACCCGACTGGCTGGCCTCCACGTGCGGGCAGGCCATGGCGTCGTAGCGGGCGAGGATCGGACCGATCTCGCCGTCGGCGACCCAGCGGTTGATGACCTCGGCCCCCAGCGCCTCCAGGCGCGGACGCAGCGGGCCGAGGTCGCCCGAGCCGGCCACGCCGAGCTCGACCTCAACCCCGCCCCGGCGCAGCATCTCCACGGCCTCCACCAGGATGGGCAGGCCCTTGTAGGCCATGACGCGACCGAGGAAGAGGACCCGGAACGGCCGGCGCGGGTGCCGGCGCGCCGCGGGCCGGCCGTCGAAAGTGAGGTCCGGATGGAACAGGCGCAGGATGCGCTCCCGCTCGATCCGGCTATCCGCGAACAGCTGCTGGGCCACGGCCTGGCTGAGCGTGACGACCAAGTCGGCGCCGGCCCCGTCGCGCTTGAGCCAGCCGTTGAGGACGCCGGTCGGGTCGCCCGGGTGCGCCACCCCGTCGTGGATGACCGTGGCGTAGAGCGTGCCGAGGCGGCGAACGGCCGGACCCAGCATGGGCGTCCACAGGTGCGGCATCAGGGTGACCACGGCGAGGGGGCGCTCCCGGCGCACGAAGTCGAGGAGTTGCCGGCGCAGGCGGGCGAAGTTGCGCGCCATGGCGAGCGGGCTCGCGGCTCCGAAGGTCTCGCATTCGTGGAGGGCGAGCCGCTCGTCGCGAAAACGCTCGATCAGCTCGTTGGCGCTGGAAAGGAAATATGTGGCATCGATGGTGTCCAGATCCCGGGCGGCGCGCGCGAGCTCGAGCGTGAGGCGGCAGAGAGAGCCCCGCCGGCCGAGGGAAAGGAAGGCGATCGAAGCGGGCCCGTGCGGCTGGGAGTGCGCCCGGGATTGCCTCTGCGAGAGGAGGAAAGAACGCCCCGGCTCGATCGTATCCATCGCCTTCCCTCCGCCTCGGCTTCATCGTGGAGCGATAAGCGATGCGGGCGGAGCGCGCAAAGAAATCGCCGCGATTATCCCGGCGATTTTGGAGACGTAGGAGATCCTATATCTTCGTTATACGGCAGATTTCAGCGTGCCGCTGCCACGATCGACCGAACGCATCGCCGACGGCGGGAGCCATTCGCGCCGAAGTGGCGCGAATGGAGGGACTCCGATCACGCGACCCGATCGCCCTTCTTGACCTCCACGGTGCGGTTGTCGACGGCCGGCAGCATCTTGGCCGGATCGCGGGTGACGACGACGTCGACGACGCTCGGCCCGCTGGTAGCCAGCGCAGACTTGAGGGCGGCGGCAAGCTGGGCAGGGGTCTCCACACGCACCCCGTGGCAGCCCATGGCCTCCGCCACCCTGGCGTAGTCGGTCTCGGCCAGGTCCGAGGCGTGGTAGGAGCCCGCCCCATACATCAGGTGCTGCAGCGCCTTCACGTAGCCCGAGGCGGCGTTGTTGACGACGATGACGGTGAGGTCGAGCGCCAGCCGGCGCGCCGTCTCCAGCTCGCCGAGCATCATGTTGAAGCCGCCGTCGCCGGTGAGGCTCACCACTGCCCGGCCGGGCGCCGCCAGCGCCGCACCCATGGCGCCGGGCAGGCCGTAGCCGATGGAGGCGAAGCCGCGGTCCGGCACGAAGCCGCGTCCCGGCTGCTTGGTGTCGTAGAGCAGCCCGCCCCAGTGCGCGGCGAAGCCGCCATCGGCGACCAGGATGCCGTCGGCCGGCATCAGCGCGTTCAGCTCGTTGAGGAGGCGCGCCATCGACACGGGCGTCTCGTCCGAGGCGAGCCGCTCGGCCACGCTCGCGCGCCAGAGGCCCATGCGCCGGGCCACCTCGTCGGCATAGCCGGCCTGCCGCTCCCTGATGCGGGCCGCATCCGGCGCAAGCGCCGCGCCAAGGTCGCGGACGGTCTCTCGCACATCGCCCCACAGAGCGATCTCCGGAGCCAAGGTGCGGCCGATCTCCGCCGGGTCGATATCGATGTGGACGATGCGCTTGCCCCTGGGCGGCACGGTGTAGCGCTTGGTCGCGATCTCGCCCAGCTTGCAGCCGGCCACCAGGATCAGGTCGGCCTCCGCGATCAGCCCATTGGCGATGCGGTCGTAGCGGCCGAACAGCCCGGCCGACAGCGGTGACGTGCAGGCGATCGCGCCCTTGCCGGTCATGGTGTGGGCCACGGGCAGGTTCAGGGCCTCGGCGAAGGCAGTCAGCGCCTCGGCGGCCCGGCTCAGGTGCACGCCGCCGCCGGCCAGCAGGATTGGCCGTCGCGCTTCGGCCAGCAGGCGCGCGGCGCGCTCCACAGAGGCGGCGTCGGGGCGGCAGCGTAGCGCCGGTGCGGCTGTGTAGACGGGTTCGACCGCGAAGGCGCCCTCATCGTAGCCGTGACGGCCATGGCACACATCCTCCGGCACGTCCACCACCACCGGCCCCGGCCGGCCCGTGGTCGCGATCATGAAGGCGCGGCGCATCAGCTCGGGGATGCGCCCAGGCGACTCGATGCGCAGCACCTCCTTGGCCGCCGGGCGCAGGATCTCGATCTGCCGCGCCTCCTGGGTCATGTTCTTCCAGGAATGGTCGCGGTGCGTATCGCCGATCACTGCCACCAGCGGCGAACCCGCATTGAGCGCTTCGACCAGCCCGGTGACGAGGTTGGTCGCTCCAGGCCCCAGCGTGGCATCCACCAGGCCGACGCGGCCCGAAACCTTGGCGTAGGCATCGGCCGCGAACACGCCGGCGCGCTCGTCGTTGATGAGGTGATGCGCAAGCCCCAGCCGGCGCGCCGCGTCGTAGAAGGGCAAGAGCTGGAAGCCGCCCATGCCGAACATGGGGCCGCCCTCGTGGGCCTGGATCACGCGGGCGAGGGCCTCGCCGCCGGTCATCTCGTTTGCGGACATGAGCGCTCTCTCAGCTTAGGTTCGGGAATGGGGAATGGGGAATAGGGAGTAGGGACATCGACGCTCCCCCATTCCCCACTTCCGATCTCCCCACTCCCCCAAGTCTACCGCAAGCGATCCAGTCGACGCTCCCTC
>JBIOWI010000155.1:0-12705 GCA_044868325.1 Hyphomicrobiaceae bacterium | reverse complement strand
TGCCGGAGGGCACGGCCGGCATCGCCATGCAGGACTCGGGCGGCGAAGGCTACGGGGAATCCGGCTCCTCGGTGGTGATCTTCGCCAAGAGCGAAGGTGCGCTGCAGCCGTACCGGTCCCTGGAGGGCGCACTCGACCTCGACGACGGCGGTCTGCGGGCCTGGACCGACGACTACTCCGATATCCTGGGGGCCTTCTGGAGCCGATACCAGGGACGCGGCTGACAGGGGCTGACGGGTGTCTGACCCTCTGAGTCAGACACCGTTGCGCAAACCGCGTTGAAAAGCACCCAGGCCAAACACGGCGCTGGAGGTATGGTGTCAGACCCAGAGGGTCTGACACCAGCGGAGAGGTGGGCATGCAGATCGACGAAGGCGCCGTGCGGCGCATTGCGCGCCTGGCGCGTATCCGGATCACCGATGTGGAGGCCAAGGCGCTGGAGAAGGAGCTGTCGGGTATTCTCGACTGGGTGAAGCAACTCGACGAGGTCGATACGTCCGACGCCGAGCCAATGACGCGCGTGACGCCCATGACGCTGAAGCGCCGCGCCGACGTGGTGAACGACGGCGAGATGGCGGACGCCATCGTCAAGAACGCGCCCATGAGCTCGGAGCACTTCTTCATGGTGCCGAAGGTCGTGGAGTAGAGCCGGACCTGTCTTGCCAATGAGCGATCTCACCAAGCTGACCCTGGCCGAGGCCCGTGCGGGCCTCAAGGCGAAGCGGTTCTCGGCTGTCGAGCTGACGCAGGCGCTGCTCGCCGCGATCGAGGCGGGCAACGGCGCGCTCAACGCCTACGTGCTCGCCACGCCGGAGGCCGCCCTCCGCCAGGCCGGGGAAAGCGACAAGCGCCTGGCCAAGGGAGAGGCGCGGCCGCTGGAGGGCCTGCCACTCGGCATCAAGGACCTCTACTGCACCAAGGGGCATCGAACCACAGCCTGCTCCAACGTGCTCGGCGAGTTCACGCCCACCTACGAGTCGACCGTCACCCAGAACCTGTGGGAGGCCGGCGCGGTGATGCTCGGCAAGCTCAACTGCGACGAGTTCGCCATGGGCTCCTCCAACGAGACCAGCCGCTTCGGCCCCGTCGTGAGCCCATGGCGGCGGCAGGGGGCGAATCGGGCGGCGAACGTGGGGCTGGTGCCGGGCGGCTCCTCGGGCGGCTCCTCGGCCGCGGTGGCCGCGGACCTCTGCCTCGCCGCCACCGCCACCGATACTGGCGGCTCGATCCGCCAGCCGGCCGCCATCACCGGCACGGTCGGGATCAAGCCGACCTACGGCCGCTGCTCCCGCTGGGGCATCGTCGCCTTCGCCTCGTCGCTGGACCAGGCCGGCCCCATCGCCAAGACGGTGCGCGACGCCGCCATCGTGCTCAGCCACATGGCGAGCCCGGACCCCAGGGATTCCACCTGCGTCGACGTTCCGGTGCCGGATTACGAGGCGGGGCTCGGCGACGGCGTGAAGGGGCTCAAGGTGGGCGTGCCCAAGGAATACCGCGTGGACGGCATGCCGCGGGAGATCGAGGAGCTCTGGCAGCGCGGCATCGCGTGGCTCAAGGCCGCCGGCGCCACCATCCACGACGTGTCGCTGCCTCACACCAAATACGCCCTGCCAGCCTATTATATCGTGGCGCCGGCCGAATGCTCCTCCAACCTGGCGCGCTACGACGGCGTACGCTACGGCAGGCGGGAGAACGGGGCGGACCTGATCGACACCTACGAGGCCACGCGCGCGGCCGGGTTCGGCGCCGAGGTGCGGCGGCGCGTGCTGATCGGCACCTACGTGCTGTCCGCCGGCTACTACGACGCCTATTACCTCAAGGCCCAGAAGGTGCGCACGCTGATCCGGCGCGACTTCGACGAGGCCTTCGAGACCGTGGACGTGCTGCTCACGCCCGCCACGCCAGGTCCGGCCTTCGGCATCGGCGAGGTCGTCGGCGATCCCATCCAGATGTACCTGAACGACGTTTTCACCGTGCCCGTGAACATGGCCGGCCTGCCGGGCATCTCGGTGCCGGCCGGCCTGTCGTCGGAGGGCACCCCGCTCGGCCTGCAGCTGATCGGCCCGGCCTTCGGCGAACCCACGCTGTTCCGCGCCGCCCAGGTGATCGAGGACGCGGCGGGCCGCTTCACCCCGCCCGAGGCGTGGTGGCTGTCGAGCCGGGCCGCCGGTTGATCGTCGGCTGCTGGCGGAAGGCTCTCCACACAGGCGTGGCGCGAACGGCGCAGTGGCGCCGTCATTGCTCTGGATGAGCGCACCGGCGGCATTGCGCGGGCCGGGACAGCGACTATAGTCGGCAGGCGGAATCTTCACGGGGGTGAGAATGCCAACCGCCTGGCTTCGCTGCGCTGTCCTGGCGGTTGCCGCGCTGACAGCCGCCTGCGGTGGCACGTCGCGTGTCGCCGACGAGCTGACGACGACCTCGCTCAGCCAGTCCAGGAAGGCGGTGGCGCTGATCAAGCTGGGCGCCACCGATCCGCAGTGCACCGTCCTGTCGGCCGGCATCGGCGTGCGCGAGGGCAGCGACTACCGGGTGGTCCAGACCGCCCGCATCCAGCGCAACGACGGGGTCGCGGTCGCGGAGCTGGAGCTGGGCAGCGGCGAGTACCATGTGGTGAGCTACAGCTGCTTACGGCGCGGCGGCTCCGTGCTGCTGGCGGAGCCGGCAGGCGGCGGCGTCTACAAGAAGAGCTATGCGACGTTCAGCCTGGCGCCGGGCGAGATCCTCAACATCGGCTATCTGCACCTCGTTCCGATGGCCACTACGCAGGTCAGTGCGTCCTACCGGGTGCTGCACGTGCGCCTGGCGGTGACCGACTGGCCGGTGGCGGAACTCGACCGATTCAAGCAGCAGCGGCCCAACCTCTACAGCCAGATGCGCACGCGGCTGATGACCGTGCACAAGATCGAGCCGCCGACGATGGCGGAGATCCAGGCCCGGTGCGCCGACATGCGCAAGCTGCAGGCCGAGGGCAAGCTGCAGAACCTGCCGGCCCTGTGCACGCCCGGCGCCGGCGGAGCGGGCAGCGGGCTCGTGCGGCCGCCGGCGGGCGGCAAGCGCCAGATCGGCATATAGGTCGGCGGCTATCTTCCGGTGGGGGGCGGGGCCGTCAGCGGCCGCGGCCGCCCTGCTGCCCGCGGCCGAAGGTCTCGCGCGCCCAGCACGGATAGCCGGCGAATTGGCCGGACGGGTCTGCGGCCTGCGCGCGCTCCTCGCAGACGATCCGATCGCGCAGGGCAGAGGACTGCGGGGCGTTATAGGAGGGCGGCGCGTAGTAGTAGGAGGGTCCCAATGAGGGTCCGGGGCCGCGCCTGTATTTGCGGGCGGCGTCCGCGCTAGAGGTCAGCGCGAGAACGCTGCCGAGGGCAATCAGGGTGGCGAGCAGCGTGCGCATTGTTCTCTCCTGGGCTCTCCTGGTTTCGGCCCCGAGGAGAACCGGCGTCCTCCGAACCGGTCTCTCGAGGCTGACGACTGCCGATCGAGCTTCCGCTCGTTATGGCAGGTTCTGCTCGATCTTCTTGAATACGTCGGACGGGTAGTCGAACTCGTCCGCGGCGCTGGCCGAGAGGGTAACGCCCGCGAGCACAGACAGCGCCAGAAGCGCGGACAGGATGGCCTTCATGATCGTCTCTCCTGTTTTTTGCGAGCCCGGAGGCCGGGCTCGCAAGCGAATATGGCCCCGCTCGCTCCGGCGGGAAGATGCCGACACGGACACGTGAAAAGGAGTGATAGATCAGGTATCTAGGTCGTTGGGCTGCTAGAGCCCATGAAGACGATGGGCCCGCCGTCAATCCAGCCGCTTGCGGCGGCCCCTGACCCAGGCGACGGCGCGCGGGAAATGGGTGCCCGAGGCGACGGCCGCGCCCCAGGCGACGGCGGCGTGCGTGAACGGCAGCACCAGATAGAAGAACTTGAACGAGATCAGGTCTACGGCGATGACCCCGAAGCTCACCACGCGCCAGTCGAGGAAGTCGAACTTGCGCTCCTGGAAGCGCAGGCCGAGCACGATCCCCAATACGGCCAGCACTATGAGGAAGACGGTCCGGGTCTCCGGCCCGAGCTCCTTGTAGGACCGGCGGCCGTCGATCAGCTCGGCCACCATCTGCGCGTGCACCTCGACGCCCACGGTCTGTCGACCGGTGCGGATCGACAGCGGGGTCCAGTGGCGGTCGAGCCCGTAGAGGTCGCCGCCGATCAGGACGATGCGGTCCTTGAGGCGGGCCGCGTTCTCATCGGGCGCCGCCTTGACGAGGTCGTGGGCGTCGATCGTGAGAAAGGTCCCGGAGCCGTCCGCCGGCGGCAGCAGCCAGCCGATGCGCTCGGGCGGCTCGGCGCCCGCCCATCCGCCGGCCCTGGCCAAGCGGGAGGAGAGGCTCTCCTGAAAGCGTGCATTGCCCCGGGGCCAGGCCCGGTAGCGGACGATGTGATCCGTGTCGGGCCGCAGCTCGATGTGTCCGGCCGGCGTGTCGCCGATGAACTCGTACTGGTACTCGATCTGCGTCGGGTTGCGCCGCTCGAACACGCCGACGACGAGCTTGTCCTTGAGCCGGCGCAGGGTGGCGCGGAGCTTGTCGTCGGGCTCCTTCTCGGTGTCACGGGTGAAATAGAAATCGAGCCCGATCGCCCGTGCCCCGGCCTTGTCCACCGCGTCGACGATGTCGGCGAAATAGCCGCGGTTGACGGGCAGGAAGTAGGGAAAGCCGGCGACGCTCTCCTCGGTGATCCTGACGATGGCGACCTTGGGATGGGGGCCGGGCAGCCGATTGGAGAGCCAGGCGGTGCGCCAGTCAGCGGCCCAGTGCTCGGCCCGCAGCAGGGCCGGCTCGATGGTCGGAACGAGGAAGATGGCAATGAGGGCGAGCAGGCTGCCGACGCAGGCGGCGGCGTTGTACCACGCGCCCTGTCCCTTCTCCCGAGGTCGCGTCTCGACGACGGCGCTCATGCGCAAGGTCCCCCATTGCCCGCGTCGGCGGGCGATCCGCCCGAGCGGGCAGCGAAGCGATCGGGCGCGATCCAGAAGGCCCGATCGGCTCTATCGGGCTCCGCTAGCCGCCCGGGTTGGCGGGGCCGCCCGGATTGGGCTGCGTCTTGGGCCGGGCGCCAGGCAGGCCGCCGGGAGTGCCGTCGTCGTCGGTGCTCTTGGATGCCTTGCCGGTGGGGCTCGGCGCGGCGGCATCCGGGTTGGAGATGCCCCTGCGCCTGGGCGGCGCCTTCGGAGGTTCGGACGATGCCTCCGGTGTCTTGGTTGACTGGGCGGGCGCCGGCACGGGTCCGGCGAGGGTCGCCGCAGCGGCGAGGGCGGCTGCGATACTCAGCCGGCAAAGGAGCGTGGGTCGGCCGATGCGGCAGCGTGCGGCAAGATCGGCGAGCGGCTTGCCGGCAGGCGATATCCTGACGATCATGAGAACCCCCGAAATCGCAGTGGTGGCGAAGTATTGGTCGCTACGTTTGCACCCAGAAGGGAGCGCGGGCAAGAGGAAGTCGCGCGGCCCCGGATAAGGCGTTGAGAGATCAGAGCCTTTTGCTACCCCTCACCCTAACCCTCTCCCCGCAAGCGGGGAGAGGGGACCTGCGCGGCCTCACCCGGAAGGGTCGCACGGGGTCAAAGACCCGGGCGCATGCGTGTCCCCACGGTGACGCCGGGTGGGGCGGGGATCGAGTCTGGCACGAAGAAGTCGGGCGCCAGCTCCAGGCTGGGGTCCACGCGGTACTTCTCCAAGTCGCGCACGCCGTGCTCGTAGAGCAGGGTGTCGTCGATGCAGAAGCGGCCCGTGAAGGCTTTGGCGTCCTGGGTGAGGATGACGTGCGCGGCGTCGCCCATGATCTCGGGCGTGCGCGAGCGGCGCACCAGGGCGTCGCCGCCAAGGAGGTTGCGCACCGCCGCGGTGGCGATGGTGGTGCGCGGCCACAGCGCGTTGGCCGCGATGCCGTCGCCCTTCAGCTCGCCGGAGAGGCCGAGTGCGACGATGCTCATGTTGAACTTGGCCATGGTGTAGGCGACGTGCGGGGCGAACCACCTCACGCTCATGTCGAGCGGCGGCGAGATCGTCAGGATATGCGGGTTGGCGGCCTTCCTGAGGTGCGGGATGCAGGTCTTGGAGACGAGGAAGGTGCCGCGGGCGTTGATGCCGTGCATCAGGTCGTAGCGCTTCATCTCGGTGGCGGTGGACGGCGTGAGCGAGATGGCGCTGGCGTTGTTCACGCAGATGTCGAGCCCGCCGAACATCTCGACCGTCTTGGCGACCGCGGCCTCGACCTGGTCCTCGAAGCGGATATCGCACACGACGGGGAGCGCCCTGCCGCCGGCCTTCTCGATCTCCTCGGCGGCCGTGTAGATGGTGCCTTCCAGCTTGGCGTGAGGCTCGGCCGTCTTGGCGGCGATGGCGACGTTGGCGCCGTCACGGGCGGCGCGGAGCGCGATGGCGAGCCCGATGCCGCGGCTGGCGCCGGTGATGAACAGGGTCTTGCCCTTCAATGTGGTCATTGGCGTTTCCTCTCCTCTCGGCACGCACCCGGCGCCCGGGACTTTACCCCGGCGCGATGCCGGCGTCGCCCGCGCCGCTCAGCGGCGGCTCAGAAACCTCGGTCGATCCTCGCCCAGCTCGCCCGGCAGCACGGCAGGCGGCGCACCGTCCGCGACGATGTCCCTCCGCGGCGGCGCCACCGGCGGAGGCGACGGCAGGACAGGCTCCGCGGCGCGCAGGGCGGGCCGAGCCGGCGCTTGGGCCGACTCTTGGGCCGACTCTTGGGCCGGCTCTGGGGCCGCAGGGGCTGGGCGCCGCCGACGCCAGATCCGGGCGGGCGCCATCAATGCCTCGCGGACTTGGCGGCCGAGGCTGTAAGGCGCGCTGACGATCGCCGTGAGCGGCACGAATACCAGCGCGAACGCAAGCCCGCGGACGGCGCGCGCCGCCCAGTAGCCCGTCTGCCCGGCGTAGTCGTCGGCCATCTCCGGCGGCCATACCCGATGCCACCACGTGCGCGACACCGGCACGCCCAGCATCCCCAGCACGATCAGCAGGCCGTAGCCGATCTGCACCTCCGACGGGATGCCCGGCAGCAGGCGGTATTCCAGTTCCTGCTGGCGCGCGGCGCTGCGCAGGCTCGCCTGCATCGAGGCGACGGCGACGCGGCCGGTGAGGTCGGCGACGGCGTTGGCGAAGAACTCGGCGACCGGCCGGGCCGGCGCGGCGCCAGGCAGGTCGCCGGCGGGCTGCAGGTCGAGCGCGGTGCGCTGGCCCTGCGGCAAGGCCACGACGGACAGGCGGCGGCTTGGTGTGCCCAGTGCGTTCAGGAAATCCGCCATGTGCGCGTTGCGCAGGGCCTGATCGAGACCACGTACCTCGACCTTCTGCCACAGCCAGTTGCGCCCGCCGGGCTGGCGCGGCGTGGACGGGGCCAGCAGCAGCATGAGGTTCACGTCGGCGGCGGCGGCGGCCTTGAACAGGTCCTTCAAGGGCAGGACATGGTCCGGTCCGCTCGACGGCCGCACATGGATGAGGTCGCGTTCCATGCGGCCTACGATCACCAGCGTCTGGCCGGGCACCCCGCGCATGGCCGGAAAGAGGCTCGCCGGGTCGATCTGGTCCACGAGCGCCCGCTTGCTGGCCGGGTCGATGCGGGGGGAGGCGAAGAGCGCCGCGGGTGCGCCGGGCTCCAAAGCCAGAACGCGCACGCGGGCCGCATCGAGCGGCCGCGCGAGCTGCCAGATGGTTTCCTCGAACAGCCGCTTGTCGCCCATCTCGACGACCAGGTTGGGGCGGATCTCGGCGAAGAAACGCTCGCCGGCGGGCTCGGTCCGCCGCAGCAGGCGGTAGGTCTCCGCCCCGACGACCACGCTGAGGTCGATGCCGGTGGGCAAGGCTTTGAGCGCCGAGCGGTCGCGCAGCACCGTATCCTGGGTCATATAGAGGACCAGCCGCGCGCCGGGCTTCGCCTCGGGATGGAGCACCGAGACCACGCGCTTCATCTCGTCCGGCGCGCCGACGGTGTACATCTCGCCCGACCTGTTGACGAAGCGCCAGTGCCCCTCCGGCGTGCTTTGGGCGGCCAGCGCCACCGCATCGCCCCTGGCGGGCAGGCCGCGCACGTAGCGTACGGCGCTCTCCAGGGCCGGCGAGATGGGCTGGCCCGAGCGGCTGGCCGTGCCGGCAATCTTCTCGAGCCACCCGGCCACAATGGCGACCGGCAGCAGCAGCACGGTGGCCAGCGCCACCGTCCGCAGGGCCGTGCGGAGACGTGCGGGCCATGCGCCCGAGCGTAGGGTCTCGAAACTCGCCATTGCGGGAATGCTAGCGCGTGTTTGCGGCGAACCTCGGCCGCGCCGTCAGCCGTTCTGGCGGGCCTTGGCGAAGTCGGGCGGGCGCTTTTCCAGGAAGGCGGTGAAAGCCTCGCGCGCCTCGGGCGAGCGCATCAGCACGTTGTAGGCCTCGGCCTCCCGGTCGATCACGGCGCCGATGTCGGGGAAGCCCTGCCGCAGCAGGCGCCGCGAGAGCATGAGGGCCTGGCGCGGCTTGGCGGCGAGGCGCTTCGCAGCCGCCAGTGCGGTGGCCTCGAGCTGCTCGGCTGGCACGATGGCGTTGACGAGCCCGGCCTGGAGCGCCCGCTCGGCGCTGAACGGCTCGCCCAGGCAGATCAGCTCGAAGGCGCGGGGATAGCCGAGTCGAGCCGGTGCGGTGAGGCTGGAGCCGGCCTCCTGGATGAGGCCGAGGTCGAGGAAGGGCGTGCGCAGACTGGCGGTGGGCGTGGCGTAGACGAGGTCGCAATGGAGCAGCATGGTGGTGCCGACGCCGATGGCGAGGCCGTCCACGGCGGCGATCATGGGCTTCGTCACCTTGGGCAGGCGCCGGATGAAATTGAGCGACGGCGTCGGGATGCCCTGGCCATCCGTCGCGACGGCCCCGGTCGCAGCTTGGGCGCGGCGCAGGAAGTCGTTGATGTCGTTGCCGGCAGAGAACACCCCGCCCGAGCCGATGAAGACGTGGGCGGCGATGGCGTCGTCGGTCTCGGCCGCCTCCAGCGCCTGGGACATCGCGGCGTACATCGGGCCGGTGAAGGCGTTCTTCTTCTCAGGCCTCAGGAAGCGGATGACCTGCACGCCCTCCGCGGCCTTGATGTCGATCTCTTGAGTCATCGCTTCCTCCCCACTGCGACCGGGGTCAGACCCCTTGCGCGCACGTTATCGATCTGCCTCCACGTCGGAGGCAAGGGGTCTGACCCCATCGCCACCGTCCGCCCGATGCAGCAGCCGCATCGCCAGCCACAGCCCGATGCCGATCGCCATCAGAACACCGGCAATCTTGTACTGGACGAGGTCGCGTCCGGTCCATGGGCCCGCGAGGAAAGCGCACGAGAGCACGCCCAGGACCGGCAGGAGGGTTGGCGTCCTGAAGTGGTCGTGGGCGACGCGGTCGCGGCGAAGGGCCAGGACGGCGACGTTCACCACCACGAACACGCACAGGAGCAGGAGCGCGGTGGTGCCGCCGAGCGCCGGGATCGCGCCGACGAAGGCGATGAGGGCGCAGGCAAGCAGCGTCGTGAAGGCGATGGCCACGTGAGGGGTGCGGCGCCCCGGATGCACTCGCCCGAAGGCCTCGGGCAGCACGCCCTCGCGGCCCATGCCGTAAAGCAGGCGGCTTGCCATCAGCATGTTGATGAGGGCGGTGTTGGCCACCGCGAACATGGTGATGAAAGCGAAGATGCCCAGGGGGAAGTTGGGTGCGCCCGCCTCCACCACTTTCAAGAGCGGCGTCTCGCCCTCGCCGAGCTGGGCGGCCGGCACCAGGGTGATGGCCGAGATCGACACCAGCACGTAGATGAGCCCGGTGATGAGGAGCCCAGCCAGCAGCACCTTGGGAAAGATGCGCGTCGGGTCGGTGGATTCCTCGGCCATGTTGACGGAGTCCTCGAAGCCCACCATGGCAAAGAAGGCGAGGGTGGTGGCGGCGATCACGGGCCAGAACCAGGCGCTGCCGTCGCCGGGCGTCTTAAGCTCGATGACGCGCGACACGTCGCCCTGGCCGGCGGCGATGGCCGAGAGGCCGATGACGATGATGATGAGGAGGCCTGTCAGCTCCACGCCGGTCAGGAGCACGTTCGCCTTGAGGCTCTCGCCGACGCCGCGGAAGTTGATGGCCGCAACCACGGCCATGAACGCGAGCCCCGCCAGGGTGATCCCCCACCCGCCGGCGAGGTTGAGGCCGAACGCCTGCGCCATGTTGGCCGAGAAGGCGCGGGCGGCGGTGGAGGCGGACGTGAGGCCCGAGCACATCACCGCGAAGGCGACCAGGAAGGTGACGAAGTGCAGGCCGAAGGCCTTGTGTGTGTAGAGCGCGGCGCCTGCGGCGCGCGGGTATTTGGTCACCAGCTCCAGATAGCTGAAGGCGGTGATCAGGGCCACCACGAAGGCCACGACGAACGGCAGCCACACCGCGCCGCCCACCTGCCTCGCCACCTGGCCGGTAAGGGCGTAGATGCCGGTGCCGAGCACGTCGCCGATGATGAAGAGAAGCAGGAGCCACGGACCCATCACCCGCTTGAGGGTGGGCTCCGCCGCTCCGTTCCGACGTCCGGCGTCGCCTATGGGAATGGCAGTCATGCCGTTTCCTTTGACGCGCGGGCCGTGCGCGCGTGGCTATCGGCAGTGCCCGACGTTTCGCCTTCCCCCGGGATATCGTTAGGCTGCAGCGTATTGGGGTGCCCGCGCGAGCGGAATCCGATTGGCCGGTCCTGGTAAACCGCCCATTGCGGGCTGCCTATGGCTGGATGCCCCGGATGGTTCACCCCGTCCTCGCCGCCAGGATCGGCGTCATGCGCCGCGCCATCTCGGCACCCAACGCCTGCAGTCCGCTGGCCGGCCTCACCATCACCTCGAAGTCGACGATGCGGCCGGCCTCGTCGAAGTGGATCATGTCGATGCCCTTGAGCTCTTTGCCGCCGACCTTGGCGCTGAACTCCAGGACGACATCGCGCTCGCCGCCGGTGAACGTGCGGTGGTAGCGGAAGTCGGAGAACGCCTGCACCGCCTGCTGCAGGAAGGTCGCCACCAGCTCGGCCCCGCGATAGGGCGTGTGCGCCACCGGCGACCGGAACACGGCCTCCGGCGCGCACAGCGAAGCGACTTCGCTGAGGTCGCCTGCCGCCACCATCTTATGCCACCTCTCCAGCGTGTCGCGGGCGTTCGCGTCCAGTGCCATGCCGCTTCCTCACCACAGTTGCTTCTCGGGGCTATCGATCGCGCAGCCAGACCACGGCGGCCTTGGCGGCGGCCACCGCCTCCGCCTCGGACGCGTAGATCCGCTGCGGATTGTAGCTTACGAGGGTCCAGCCTCCCCGGTCCTCGGGGTCCCGGCGGAACTCCTTAAAGCGGAAGGTGCCGTCCTCGTGCTTGACGATGTCGACACAGCGGTCGACCTCGTCATTGTGCAGGCTCCTGACCACGCGCGTTGTCATCTGGGCCCCACGCCGCGATCACGCCGACAGCGCCTCCGGCGTCAGCATCAGCGTTGAGTCCGCGCCGCCGACTACGGTGTCCTTGAGGCCCGAGGCAGCGGTGGCCAGGTTCTCGGCGAAGAAGCGGGCGATCGCGATGGGTTGGGCCATGGATTGTCCCTGGCCGTTGTGACGGGCCGCAGCCAGCGCGCCGCGCGCCAGATAAACGGCGCCGGCCGCGAGGCCGAACAGCCTCAGGTACGGTGTGGCGCCGGCCATGGCCGCCTCGGGGTTGCTCTGCAGGGCGGAGCCCATCCAGTGCGAGGCCAGGGCCAGCGCCGCCACCGCCTCGCCGAGCCGCTCGCCCATGCGGCCGAACTCGGGGCGGTTGGAAGCGCGCACCTCCTCCACTGTCCTCTGCAGCTCGCCGATGTAGGTGGCGACCACCTTGCCGCCTTCCAGGGGCAGCTTGCGGGTGGCGAGGTCGAGCGCCTGGATGCCGTTGGTGCCCTCGTAGATCGGCAGGATGCGGGCGTCGCGGTAGATCTGGGCGGCGCCCGTCTCCTCGATGAAGCCCATGCCGCCGTGCACCTGCACGCCGATGGAGGCCACCTCGCAGCCGATGTCGGTGGAGAAGGCCTTGGCCACCGGCGTGAGCAGCGCGACGCGATTGGTGGCGGCGGCACGCTGCACCGGGTCCTTGGCGCGGCGGGCGATGTCGGTCTCGCGCGCCGTGACGAGGCAGATCGCGCGCGCGGCTTGCGTCAGCGCCTTCATGGTCAGCAGGCTGCGGCGGATGTCGGGGTGCTCGACGATGGGCGCCATGTCGGTGCCCTTGGACAAGGCGCTGCGGCCCTGCCTGCGCTCGCGCGCGTAGGCGACGGCGCGCTGGGTGGCGCGCTCGGCCAGCGCCACGCCCTGTACGCCCACGGCCAGGCGGGCGGCGTTCATCATAATGAACATGACGTTGAGGCCGCGGTTCTCCTCGCCCACCAGGTAGCCGACGGCGCCGTCCTTCTCGCCGTACTTCATCACGCAGGTGGGGCTCGCATGGATGCCGAGCTTGTGCTCCACCCCGGCGCAGACCACGTCGTTGCGGGCGCCCGGCGAGCCGTCAGGGTTCACGAGATACTTCGGCACCAGGAACAGCGAGATGCCGCGCGTGCCGGGCGGCGCATCGGGCAGGCGGGCCAGCACGAGATGGACGATGTTGTCGGTCATCTCGTGGTCGCCGTAGGTGATGAAGATCTTGGTGCCGAAGATGCGGTAGGTGCC
>JBIOWI010000154.1:0-22436 GCA_044868325.1 Hyphomicrobiaceae bacterium | reverse complement strand
CGGCCGGCCGGCCATCCGGCGCATCGCCGCGCTTCGGCGACGGCGGGCCGAGCGCGGCGCGGTCATCGGACTGGCCGATGCGCATAGCGCGGGCGGCGGTGTCGAGGGCGGCCGCCGACCGGCCGATCATGGCCTCCGGCTCTGTGCCCGAAGCGCCCTCGCCGGCGGCAGCGTCCGTGGCGCGGGGCGGCGGACTATTGAGCTCGTCGGCGAGCTTCTTGATGAGGTCCTGGATGACCTCGACATTGATCTCGCCGGACAGGGCACCGATCCCCCCCGCCGCCCGCTCCTTTGCCGGTGGCGGATCGGCCTCCGGGAGGGGTTCGAAGTAGGGCAGCTGCGCCGGCCGGAAGGTGAAGGGCTGCGAGGCGTCCGCCGCCTCGCCTTCCGGCATCGGCAGGGCGCTGGACCAGAGGTCGGGACGGGGATGCGGCTGGTCCGCCTCCTCGGACTCCGTCGGCCGTTCCGACTGGGCGTTCTGGCCGGAAAGCGCGGCCTCGAAAGCCGCGGCGCCGGTCTGCCAGTGGATGTCGCCGTCGCCTTCGTCGTCTGCATCGTCCTCGGCGCCGCCGTCGTCCATGACCGCGCGGCGCATGGCGAGATGCAGGAGCAGGAGCCCGCAGTAGGTGCCGAGTGCCGCCAGGATTGCGTAGGACAGGTTGAGTTCCAGGCGGGCGATCAGCCAAGCGCCTGCGGCCAGCGACATCAAGGTGGCCGACACAATGACGAAGGCGTCACCCAGGCGCACGTAGAGGGGCTCCTGGGCCGCGGCAAGCTCCGGCTCCGGCGCGGCAAACTGTTGGGTCATCGCGTACCTACCAGGTGAATCGAGAACGAATCGCTCCTCGAAGGATCGCCGGACGCCCCTCGGAGGAGCAACCGCGACGGCCCCGCTATCACCAGCTTTCGAAGCGCCGGTTGACGATGCATCCGGCTCAACGGTCCACTCGGGATGGAGCTTACCGCTTCGGCGCCGACGATTTGACCGAGCGCCAGCGCCTCTGCTTCTCCCGGTTGCCGCAATTCCCCATGCTGCACCATCGTCTGCGCCGGCCTTTGCTCGTGTCCATGAAATAGGCCTCGCAATCGGGCGCGCCGCACTTTCGAATGCGAGTGCGGTCCGTCTCCGAGAGCAGGCGCTCGATGGCGAGCGCACAGGCATGCAGCGGAGCGTCGATCTGGTGCTTGCCAGCCCATCGGTGGGCCGCAATCGCTGCGGATGGCGATGCTACGAGGAGGCGCGCGGCATGCGCCGCCCGGATGGCGGCAGCAATTGCGCTCAGATCGGCCTGCGGAAGCGCCTCGGCCCGGTGTGCCGCGCTCAGCACCCCGTACAGGTGCTCGCGCAGCTTGCGGGCACGCCTTGCCACCAGCGCGCATGCCGGCCCCGTGCGATCGCGCAAGGCTGCGGCCAACGGCCGCTCGAGCAAACCCGCAAGCTCAGCAAAGCGCACGAGATCGCGGTACGAGGCCAAGTGCTCGACAGGCGTATCGAATGGGCGCTCGTCCAGCGTATTGACAAGGTCGAGAGCGGGATGGCTGCCGCTCCACTCGAACGGGTCGTCTCGACGGTTCATGCCGGCCAACCTCGCGCCTTTCTTTTGACTTGCACCTCATAACCATTAAAATGGGTTTAACAGGTTATGCGTTCAAGCCGTGGAGCCCTCGATGCTGGAGACGACCGCACGGGACACCGGCGCCACCGCATATGCGCAGGGTGCGCTTTGTGGCCTCGCCGCGGTCGGCATCTGGGCTGGAAACATCGTTGTCGGCAGCCTGGGCCTGCGATCCAGCCTGACGGCATGGGATATTACCGCCATTCGGTTCGTCGTCGCCGGCTTGGTGCTTGCTCCGCTGCTGGTGCGCTCGGGCCTGGCGCTCGAGCGCCTGGGCTGGCTGGGCGTCGCCGCGCTCGTCCTCGGCGGAGCACCCACCGTCCTGCTGGCGAACGCGGGTCTCCTCTTCGCACCCGCCGCCCATGCGGGAGCGCTATTTCCCGGCGTGATGCCGTTGTTGACGGCGATCCTCGCGGCGTTCCTCCTCAAAGAGGCGTTCACGCTTCAGAAGCGCGTCGGCTTCTCCCTCATTGTCGGCGGGGTTGCGGCGATCGCGTGGGGCGCGGGCGTTGCTTTCGGCACGTCGCAAACGGTCGGCCATCTCATGTTTCTTGGGTCGGCACTGGCGTTCGCCTGCTACACGGTTGCGCTACGGCACGGCCGCCTCGGCGGTCTTCACGCGGCAGCGATATCGGCGGTAGGCTCGATGCTCCTCTATGTCCCGCCCTACATGCTGACGGCCGGCCTGAGCCTGCTCGACGCCCCGCTCGGCGCCATTGGGCTCCAAGCGCTTGTGCAGGGGCTGCTCACGGCTGTGATCTCGTACATGGTCTACGGCCGCGCGGTCAGCATTCTGGGCGCATCGAGCGGCGCAGCTTTCGCCGCCTCCTGCCCGGCAATGACGGCACTTCTGGGCATCCCGATTCTCGGCGAGTGGCCCTCCCTCATGGACTGGGCCGCCATCCTGTCGATCTCCGTGGGCGCCTACGTCGTCAGCAGCGGGCCAATCTCCCGCCGTCGCTGAATTTGCGTGTCAACGGACTAGCGGATAGATCGAACATGGCATGCGAGACTTGGTGGTATCTGCGAGGGAGCGTCAGCCATTCGTCATGACCGATCGAGCGAGCGGCACGGAAGGGTATGCCGAGGAGGCCGAGGGGCTCTTCAGGCACGACGAGAGTCTCGCCTTTGCCGACGTCCACAGGGTCGTCCTGCACCTCATTCCGCAGGCGGGTGCTCGCATCCTCGACATCGGTTCCGGAACCGGCCGCGATGCCGCCGTCTTTGCCGCGATGGGGCACAGCGTCGTGGCCGTCGAGCCGACGGATGCGTTGCGCACGCGGGCCATGGCGCTGCGCGCCTCGCCCCGCATCGAGTGGCTCGACGACAGCCTGCCGGAGCTGTCCCTTGTCAGGCAGAGGGGCGAGACGTTCGACGCCGTCATGCTGACGGCGGTCTGGATGCATCTCGACGAGCGGCAGCGCCGGCAGGGCATGCCGGTCGTCGCCTCCCTGGTAGGGGAGGGCGGCGTCATGATCATGTCCCTTCGACATGGCCCCGTCCCCCGGCGGCGGCGCATGTTCGAGGTCTCGGCAGAGGAGACCATCGCGCTTGCCGAGGCGGAGGGCCTCCGCCCCATCCTGAATCTCCCGACGGAATCGATCCAGGAGGCCAACCGCCTCGCCGGCGTCGCCTGGACCCGCCTCGCGTTCCGCGGGGCCGGCGAGCCTCGCGGTCGGTGAACGGCCTCGGCGCGTCGGCAGGGCGCATATGGCGGCCCGCCCTGGCGATCGGGGCCGCTAAGCATCTGCCAGAGCGCCAGAATCCGGCTCTCCTGCAGCACATCGACCACACATCGGTCTCCTCCACAGGTATAGTCTAGCCTCAGTAGGGACCTCCATCGCAACGGTCCCAACCGCGCAAGAAGAACTCCGGGGGAGCGGCGCGATGCGTCATGGTGTGCTTGTTCTGCTGGCGCTGCTGGCGCTGCCCGCCGGCGCCACGGCAGCGTGCGTCGATCCGTCGACGCTGGTCCGTTCCACGGTCAACGTCACGCGGGAGTTTGGCGCGGACGAGAGGAAGGAGGCGCCCGCCATCCTCGGCATTCGCGGCACCGGCTGGTTTCTCTCCCCCCGGCTGATCGTCACGGCCGCGCATGTGGCCGAGGCCATGCGCCTCTCCGCTCAGGACTGGAAGGAGATCGAGCTGCGCGAGAGGGACCGCGCCGAGGCCATCCCCGCTCGGGTCCTCCACCTCGCAGGCGCCCAAGCCGAGAGGATGGCCGTGATCGAGCTCAAGGTCGCGTTCCCTGGTGCCGCCGCCCTGCCCGTCAGGACCGAGCCGCTCGTCCCCGAGGAGCGGCTCGTCAGCCTTGCCTACCCCAACGGCGAGTTGCGCTTCGCCAGGGGGCGCTTCGCAGAATATGGGACGGGCGACCGCCGCGCCGGCATGGCCCTCATCGAGATGCACGACGGCAACGACCGGCTGGTGCTCGATCACGGCGCCTCGGGCGCACCTGTGCTCGACTGCGCGGGGCGCGTCGTGGCGGTCGTGAGCACATTGATCACCCAGACGCTGGCGCTGCCCACGGGCACGGTGCGCGTGTCCACCGCGTGGCAGATCCCGAACGTGCTTTCCATTCCTGCCGACGTCCTGAACGGCGTTGCCGGCGCCGAGTGAGCGCACCGGCGGCAGGTGGGCAAGTCCGACGCCCGCCGTCCATCGCGTCCGCCCAGGCCGTTCTCCCTGATTGACCTCGGGAGTCCGTACCCGCATTTCCAGGGTTCACCCCAAGCGCGCTCTCCCTCGCAGCAGTCTACGTCTTCCGCGTCAGTCTTCCGCGTCAGCAACAGCAGAGGCGCCGGCTTGGTGGGGTTTTGCCGAAGGCCCGGCGTTCGCGTCTCGGTACCCACGTTTGCCAATGCGCGTCTGGACGGGAAACCTCCAGGGAGAAATTGCATGAGCGACAATCCGCACGACAAGGATCAAGACGCTGCGCAGCGCAAGGGCGTGGATCGGCGCGATGTGCTGCTGAGCGGCGCCACGCTCGCGGCCGCGACGGCGCTGCCGGGGGGCGGCGTCACGAAACAGGCGCAAGCGCAGCAGGCGCAGGCCCAGCAGATACCTGCACCGGCGCTGCGGCCGGGGCAGCGGCCGAACATCCTCTTCATCATGGGCGACGACATCGGCTGGTTCAACATCGGCGCCTATCACCGGGGCATGATGTCGGGCAAGACGCCGAACCTCGACCGGCTGGCGCAGCAGGGCATGCTGTTCACCGACTACTACGCCGAGGCGAGCTGCACGGCAGGCCGTGCCGCCTTCATCACCGGGGAGATACCGCTACGCACGGGCTTGACGACCGTGGGGCAGGCCGGCGCCGACGTTGGCATGCCGGCGCAGGCGTGCACGATTGCGTCGGCGCTCAAGGCGCAAGGGTATCTCACTGCGCAGTTCGGCAAGAACCACCTGGGCGACCTCAACAAGTACCTGCCGACCCTGCACGGCTTCGACGAGTTCTTCGGATACCTCTATCACCTCGACGCCATGTCGGACCCCTACTGGTACTCCTACCCCAGGGAGGTTGCCTTCCATCAGAAGTACGGGCCGCGCAACCTGGTCCGCTCGTGGGCGACCGACATCGACGACCCGACCGTGATGCCGCGCTGGGGCAGGGTGGGCAAGCAGCGCATCGAGGACGAGGGGCCGCTGGCGCCTTACCCGGACATGTCCAACGTGCCAGACATGTGGGAGGGCTTCCAAAAAGCCAAGTACGACATGACGACCTTCGACGAGGTGCTGGTCGACAACTCGAAGCGCTTCATGGACAGGGCCAAGAAGGAGGGCAAGCCGTTCTTCCTCTGGCACAACACCACGCGCATGCACGTGTGGACGTTCCTGTCCCCGAAATACAAGGCGATGATGAACAGCGAGACCAACTTCGGCCTGGAGGAGGCAGGCATGAAGCAGCTCGACGATTCCGTAGGCGCGCTCGTGCGGCACCTGGACGATATCGGCGAGGCCGACAACACCATCGTCGTTTTCAGCACCGACAACGGCGCCGAGGTATTCACCTGGCCGGACGGCGGCATGACGCCGTTCAAAGGCACCAAGGGCACCGCGTACGAGGGCGGCTTCCGTGCCCCGTGCATCGTCCGCTGGCCCGGCAGGATCAAGCCTGGCACGGTCCAGAACGGGCTGTTCTCCAGCCTCGACTGGTTCCCAACCATGGTGGCCGCCGCCGGCAATCCCAACATCGTCGAGCAGCTGAAGAAGGGCGCAACGCTCGGTGACAGGACCTACAAGAACCACCTCGACGGCTACAACCAGCTGGACCTGCTGACGGACAAGGGGCCGTCGCAACGCCACGAGTATTTCTACTTCGTGGAGGCCAACCTGGGCGCCCTGCGGCTCGACGACTTCAAGTACCAGTTCTTCGAGCAGCCAAACGGCTGGCCGGGGGGCAAGGTCACGATGGACATGCCGCTCATGGTGAACATCCGTCAGGATCCGTTCGAGCGCACCCCGTCGATCAGGGGCGAAAGTCTCAATGCCTCGGCGGGCGGCTACGTGAATGAGTTCATGGCCCGTGAGTTCTGGCGTTTCGTCCTCGTGCAGCAGAAGGTGGCAGATCTGGCCAAGACGGCGATCGAGTTCCCGCCCATGCAGGATCCGGCCTCGTTCAACCTGGAGGCGGTGAAGCAACAGATCGACGCAAGGCTCAGGAGCAAGCCTGGACAGTAAAGGGCCGCGGCGGGCGCGCCAAGACGGCTGGCGCGTCCGCGCAGGCAGGAGGGCTGCAGCTATGGCGTCCACACCGTCCCGCGGCATCGACCGCCGCGCCGTGCTCTCGACCCTGGTGGCGCTTCCGGTGCTTGCCGGTACGCTGCCCCGCACATTGGCGCAGGCGCAGGGCGCAGATCCGCTGCCGTCGTGGAACGACGGTGCAGCGAAAGAGGCGATCCTCAGGTTCGTCCAGGCCACCACCGACCCGGCAAGCCCCAGCTTCGTGCCGACCGAGGTGCGGGTCGCCACCTTCGACCAGGACGGCACCTTGTGGGTCGAGCATCCGATGTACACGCAGGTCGTGTACTGCCTGGAGCGTGTCCCGGCGGTCGTGGCGCGAAGACCGGAGCTGCGCAACGCCGAGCCGTTCAAGACCGTGCTGTCCGGCAATCGCGAGGCGATCGCCCGGCTGTCGATGAAGGAGCTGGAGGAGATCCTGGCCGCCACCCTCACCGGCATGACAGTGGACGAGTTCAGCGCCGAAGCCAAGGCGTGGTTGGAGACGGCCAAGCATCCCCGCTGGGACCGGCCTTATACCGAGCTCGCCTATCAGCCTATGCTCGAGGTCCTGCGCCACTTCCGCGCCAACGGCTACAAGACCTACATCGTCACAGGGGGCGGCCAGGACTTCGTGCGCGCCTACTCGGAGCAGGTCTACGGCATCCCGCCCGAGCAGGTCGTCGGCACCGCCTCCGGGACCACCTACGGCTACGGCAAGGATGGCAAGCCGATGCTGACCAAGGAGCCCAAGCTGCTCTTGAACGACAACAACGCGGGCAAGCCCGAGGGTATCCACCTGATGATCGGCCGCCGGCCCTACGCCGCGTTCGGCAACTCGACCGGAGACCGGCAGATGCTGGAATACGCGCGCGCCGGCGCCGGCGTCCGGCTGGCGATGCTGGTGCTGCACGACGACGCGGAGCGCGAATATGCCTATGGGCCGGCGCAGGGGCTGCCCGAGACCAGGGTCGGCACCTTCACCCAGGCGCTCTACGACGAGGCCAAGGCAAAGGGCTGGACGGTCGTCAGCATGAAGGACGACTGGAAGGAGATCTTTCCGAGCAGCATCGGTCGCGCCATCAAATGACGCCGAGTCCTGACCTTCGCGTGTAGGCTCGCGACCCTCAAGCTGGCCCGACCTTGCTCACAGCGGATCGGGTCCGAACATTCCGGGCTGTTGAATGATCACACGCTGGCAGGTCTGTTTCCACTCGCGCTTCGACATCTGCGTGGCAGGGTCCCAGCTCTGCAGGCATCGTCTCATCCGCGCCTGACGCGCAGCCTTGCCTTGTGAAGCAGCGGGCACGAGGCCCGAGCCTTCACGAAGATGCTGGATCAAGGGCTCCATCGCGCGGATCGAGACCGCATCGGACCCCGCATCCGCCGGTGCCTGCACGCAAAGCACTGCGAGCGCCATTGCCGCCGCATACCGTACAGAAGCTGGAAATCTGCACATGTGGACTTGCCTCTTCTGAGGCAGGCAAGGGTATGTCTGGTCCAGCAGGACAGTAATCGGGAACAACCCCGATTTTTCCGAGCATGCGTACAGGTGCTCAAGACCGGGCGAGGTGTCCAAGCCCCAGAGCCCAGGAGACACTGGGAAACAACGCCCTGCCTAAGTCAGGCGCAAAGCGGGGGCCGGCACCGCCTCGCTCAGCAAGCGCCGCTCCGCCGGATCGACGGTGATCTGGCGGTCGTGGAACGAGACCACGGCCGGCCGGTGGGCGATGCTGACCACCGTAGTCCCGGGCAGGCGCTGACTGAGGAGCTGGTACATGTGCTTCTCGGCCGGCTCGTCGAGCGAGGCCGTGGCCTCGTCCAGGAACAGCCAGTCGGGGCGGTAGACGAGCGCGCGGGCGAAGGCGAGACGCTGCTGCTCGCCGCCGGACAGCGCCAGCGACCAGTTGGCGGTCTGGTTGAGCCGGGGCGACAGGTGCCAGAGGCCGCACGCCTCCAGCGCCTCGCGGCCGTCCTCGTCGGGTACCGGGTCGGACGGGTCGGGATAGCACAGGGCGTCCTTCAGGGTGCCGATGGGCAGATACGGCTTCTGCGGCAGGAAGAGAGTGCGGGAGCCCTCCAGCGGCGTGGCGATGCGTCCGCTCCCGAACGGCCACAGGCCGGCGAGCGCGCGGAACAGGGTGGTCTTGCCGCTGCCCGAGGGCCCGCGCAGCACCACCGCCTCGCCTCGCCGCAGCGTCAGGTTGACGTTGCGCAGGAGCGGCGTGCCGTCGGGCAGATCCAGGTCCACGCCATGGAGCTGCAACTCGGGGCCGGCCTGCGGGCGGATATCGATCGCGCTCGCCTGGTCGGCGCGCTTGGCCGCCACCATGGCTTCGCCGAAGGTGGTGAGGCGGTCCACCACGGCCTTCCAGGCCGCCAGCTGGGTGTAGCTGTCGACGAACCACGACAGCGAGCCCTGCACCTGGCCGAAGGCGTCGGCGGTCTGTGTCATGGTGCCGAGCCCGATCTGGCCGGCGAAGTACTGCGGAGCGGCCACGATGTAGGGGAAGATGGTGGCGGCCTGGCCGTAGAACGAGGTGAGCCAGGTGAGCCGCTTGTTGTACTTCATGTAGGCCCACCAGGTGGCGAAGATGCGGGTGAAGGCGCCACTGAGGCGCCGCTCCTCCACGGGCTCGCCGTGGTAGAAGGCGATGCTCTCGGCGTTCTCGCGGATGCGCACCATGCGGTAGCGGAAGTCGGCGTTGTAGCGCTCCAGCGCGAAGTTGATGCGCACCAGCGGCCGGCCGATCAGATAGGTGGCCCACGAGCCCACCAGCGCATATGCCACCGCCGCCCACATCATGTAGCCCGGCACGTCGATGCCGCCGAACAGGGGCAGGACGAAGCCGCTGGAGAGGTTCCACAGCACGGCCGTGAACGTGACGAGGGTCATCACCTGCAGGAGCAGGCCGAGCGTGATGCTCAAGGTCTGCGATGTGAAAGAGTTGCAGTCCTGCTCGATCCGCTGCTCGGGATTGCCGACCCCGCGCCGCGTCAGCTCCATGTGGTAGTAGGTACGGTCCGCCAGCCAGTCGCGGAAGTAGACCTGGCTCAGCCAGCGCCGCCAGCGGATGGTGAGCAGCTGCATCAGCCAGGTGCGATAGACCACGGCGACGATGAACAGCGCCACCAGCACCACCCAGTAGCCCAGCTCGGCCCAGAACGCCTCCGCATTCCTGTCCTGCAGCGCGTTGAAGAAGCGGGCGTTCCAAGAGTTGATGAGCTTGGAGATGTAGACGATCAGGACACTGAGGGCGATGGTGGTGGCGAGCAGGCCGCGCGCGATCCAGCACTCCTTGAGCCGGACGCTGAGACCCCAGATCCCGATCCTCTGCCGCTCCTCGGCGTACCAGTAGGGCCGCGTCAGCACCCAGAGCTTGCCCGCGAAGCTGCGAGCGCCGGCGATGCGCGTCAGGAAGCGGTCGATCATGGCAAGGTCTCGTCCCCGTTTCGGGGGTCGCGGTTTCAGCGCGTGCCCCTCAGTGCCTTAAGCAGGGGGAGCCGCGACGGGCGAGACCGGCGACTGCGCATGGTAAACCGACCCGCAGCCGTGAAGCGCAGGCTTAGCCGCTTGCGGTGGGAAACCGAGCTCCGTCCGCTACCCGCGCGCCAGGCGCTCCTTCATGGCCCTGGCTGTGGCCAAGAGCTGGCGCAGAAGATCTTCGGCCGATTGGGTGGGCGCGCCCTGCACGATCAGGCGCAGCACGTGTGCCTCCTGCTCCTTGACGCGCTTCTCCGCTTCCAGGATGTCCCGTTCGGCGGGAGCGATGCTGTGACGGCGATGGGCAGTATGGGTTTGAACGGTCCGTGCTTGAGCGGCGTTGTGCAGTCTAGTCATCGAGGCCTCCGACCCCTCCCGCAATCTCATAACGGCCGCGGGCTGCCGCAGTTCCGACACTTTCTCTGCCGCTTGCCAGCTACCAGACCGTTTCCACGCCTAGCGCCGCGAAGGCCGGATCGACGCTCATCAGGGTGAGACGCTCCGCTCTGGCTTGGGCGGCGAGCATACGGTCGAAGGGATCGCGATGGGCGCCGCGGAGCCGGCCGGCGTCGCTGCCGTGGTGCAGGGTGATGGGGAGCGGCAGGAAGCCAAGCGATTCGACAGCGGCCACGAAGTCGAGCAGGAGGCCTTGCGGAGCCTCGAGCTTGCCGATGCGGGCCTTGGCCGCAATCTCCCACGCTGTCGCCGCGCTGACGTAGACGTCGGTCTCGGCATCGCCAATGAGCCGTCGCAGCCGCGGCGAGATGCGCTTGTCGCCCGTCACCCACCAGATGAGCGCATGCGTGTCGAGCAATGCCTCCATCAATCGTCGCGCCCTTCCCAAGCCTTCAGCTCTTCCTCTGACAGCGGATCGAAGAAAAACGAGTCTGGCAGCTTCAGCTTGCCCTTGAGAGCGCCGAACGCCCGGCGGCGCAGGACATGCGCAGGCGCGTGGACGGGCACCAGACGCGCCACCGGCTTCCTGCCGCGGGCGATGACGACCTCCTCTCCCTTCTCCACTCGCTCGATCAGCTTGGAGAGGTTGGTCTTGGCTGCATGGACAGTGTAGGTGGACACGAGGTGTCTCCATTGACTAAGCTAGACTTAGCTAACACGCGCCTGCCAACGAACCAAGTGGATCGCACGGAGGAGGAAATGCGCGTCTGGAGGTGGCTGGCGCTGGGCATTGCCGGCGTTGGCTTGGTGGCGGCCAGCGTTGCGGCATCGGCCCAGGAGTACCCCAACCGAGTGATAACCCTGGTGGTGCCGTTCGCCGCGGGCGGGCCGGGCGATACCATCGGCCGCTTGTTGGCGAAGGTGATGGAAGCGAGCCTGGGCCAAACCATCGTCGTCGAGAACGTGCTGGGCGCCGGCGGGACCATCGGCACAGCGCGCGTCGCCAAGGCGAGCCCCGACGGCTACACCATCCTCCTCGGCCACACCGGCCAGGCCACCAGCGTCAGCCTCTACAAGAAGCTGCCCTACGACCCGGTGGAGGATTTCGCCGCCATCGGCCTCGTCACCGACGTGCCGATGACCCTGGTCGGCAAGCCCGGCTTCGCCCCCAATACGCTGCAGGAGGCGGTGAGCCTCATCCGCGCGCAGGGCGACAAGATCACCTTCGCCCACAACGGCCCCGGCTCGGTGGCGCACCTGTGCGGGTTGATGTTCATGAGCGCCACCAAGACCAGGATGTCGCTGGTGGCCTATAGGGGCGGCGGCCAGGTGGTGAACGACCTGGTCGGCGGCCACATCGACTTCTACTGCGACCCCGCCACCGGCACCACGCCCTACATCCAGGCCAAGAGGATCAAGGCCTACGCCGTCACCGGCAAGACGCGCTTGCCAATGCTGCCGGACCTGCCGACCACAGCCGAGGCCGGCTTCCCCGGCATCGCCGTCACGACCTGGTATGGCCTCTACGCCCCCAAGGGCACGCCCCAGTCTGTCGTCAATAAGCTGGTGGCGGCCCTGCAGGCTGCCCTCAAGGACCGCTTCGTTATCGACTGGTTCACCCAGCTCAGCACGGTTCCCGTCCCCCAGGAGCGCGCCACCCCGGCCGCTCTCCTGTCCCACCTCAAGGCGGAGGTCGCCAGCTGGGCAGCCATCCTCAAGGAGGCCGGGGTTGTGCCGGAGTAAGTCCGCCCCTCGGAGCCTTGCGGACTACGGCTGCCGCCTCGGCGCGCGCCATTGGGCGGCGGGGTTGGCGTTCGCGGGAGCCGGCGGCGGCTTGTCCACGAACGGAGGAGGCGGGTCGCTGGGGCGGCTGAGGATGACGACCTCGATCGCCCCCTCCCGTGTCGCAATCATGTAGTTGAGCCCGGCCAGGAGCCGCCGCAGCACGTCCTCCAGCGTTCCCTTGTAGGTCCCGCCGACTGTGAGGCCGTCGAGCGCTATGAGCGCACTGTGGCGGACGCCGAGGCTCCTCTCGATCGCCTCCAGAACCTCGGTGAGCGGCGCCTGCTGGGCCTCCACCCGCAGGGCCGCCGCCGTGCCCTCGACGCTCACCTCGGCGCGGGCCGCGTCCGGGCTGCAGGCAAGGGCAAGGAGCACGAGGACCAGGGCAGGGAGCCAGCGCGGCAGCCGCTTGCGGTTGGGCGGGATCATGGGCGATGCCCCATCGAGGTGCAGGACCGGTTGCCTCACGGTAGAGGCAACCGATCCCCGATGCCACCCTTTGGCGCCTGCCGGCGTGCCCGTCGCCGACGCCTAGTCCTTGTCCATCTTGATGAGGATGCGCGACCGGTGACAGATGCGTGGCCAGACGTCGCCATTCGAGAAAGTGACCGTCTCGACCGTGGGAGCAATGTGCGCCACCGTCAGCGAGCTGCCGTCCTTAGAGATCAGCCCCGTCATTGGCGGGCGATCGACGCTCGATGTCTGACCGGTACGGGGGCCCGACAGGAACGTTCCGGTAATGGGGCCCACCATCGTGGTCTCGAACGAGTCATCGGCGTTCACAACGTAGGTGAACGATCCCGAGAAGCTGTTGGAGGACGCACTCGCAGGAAAGCTCGGATAGCCGGTCGGCCCCGGCGTTGGCCGCTCCGTGATCGATACACTCGTGCCCTTGAATGTCCCGGTGCCGTCGGCCTTGAAAACGGTCACCCCTTCAACAGAGAAGGATGTGACGAAAGCCGTCGCATTGACAAGCGGTTGGAAGTTGGCATTGAAGCCCGAGTTCGGGAGGGGGACACCCGGAGTAGGGTTGCCCGGCCCAGGGTCGGAGCCGGGTGCAAAGAGGCAGGACGCTGTGCCTGTGAAGGCATACTCCCCCTTGAGCTTCTTTGGTGAGGCAGCTTCCGCACTGCCTGCACTGACGATCCCCAGTGCACAGGCGGCGGATATCGAAGAGACGAGTGCGTATCGCATGCAATATCTCCACGGATAGTGAGACAGACAATCTGACGGAAGCAAAGCCAACTCTCTAAACCGCCCCCGTCAGCACGAAGGCGCAATAGCGACAGATATGCCCGGTCACTGCGCAAAATGACCGGCGAGCAAGCATAATTGCCCAGCCGGCATCCCTGCCAGCCGAATCAACGTACCCAAGCCTCTCATCGAGAGTGAGAGTCGCCTTCGCGCCACACCCAGGGCGCCCGGACGATCGGCATGCCCCAAAGCGTTCAATACCCCCTTCAAGGTACAGGACCGGTTGCCTCACGTAGGTGCAACCGATCGTTGATGCCGCCCTGAGACGCCCCGGGTCTGACGGCGCGTGCCTGGTGCCGCCGCCTAGTCCTTGTCCATCTTGATGAGGACGCGCGATCGGTGACAGATGCGTGGCCAGACGTTGCCATTGGAAGAGGTGACCGTCTCGACCGCGGGGGCAACGTGTGCCAGCGTCAGCGTGTTGCCGTCCTTGGAGATCAGACCTGTCAACGGTGGGACATCCACGCTGGATGTACCTGGCCCTGGCACGGCCGTTACGATCAGGGGCCCCACCAGTTGGGTGTCAATCGTGTCGTCACTGTTGATCACGTACGTAAACGACCCCTCAAAGGTGCTGGAAGACGCGCCCGCGGGAAAACTCGGAAAGCCGGTCGGCCCCGGAGTTGGGCGCTCGTTAATCCCTACGCTTGTCCCTTTGATCGTCCCCGTCCCGTCGGCATTGAAAGTGCGCACCCCTTCAACCGAGAACGACGCGACGAAAGCCGTTGCATTGACGAGCGGCTGGAAGTTGGCGTTGAAGCCCGAGTTCGGGAGGGGGACGCCCGGAGTAGGGTTGCCCGGTCCGGGGTCGGACCCGGGTGCGACGAGACAGGAGCCTGTGCCGGTGAAGGCATACTCCCCCTTGAGCTTCTTTGGCGAGGCGGCTTCCGCACTGCCTGCACTGACGAGCCCCAGTGCACAGGCGGCGGATATCGATGAGATGAGTGCGTATCGCATACAATATCTCCAAGGATAGTGCTTACTGACAATCTGACGGATGCAAAATCCAACTCTCTAAACCGCCCCCGTCAGCACGAAGGCGCAATAGCGACTGATATGCCCGGTCACTGCGCAAAATGACCGGCAAGAGAGCATAGTTGCCCCGCCGGCACCCCTGCCAGTCGAATCAATGCACCCATGCCTCTCTTCGAGAGAGAGTCGCCTTCGCGCCACACTCAGGCGCCCGGAATGATCGGCATTCAGCCGCGGGACCAGGTGACGACGAGCCCTACGGCAGTCTGTAGTCGGCCGAGACCTTGCGCATAACGAACGCTGCCTTGCCGCTGGAGTAGCGAATTTCGTTCGCATTGACCGCGACTTGATATGACGACTTCGTGCACTCGTAGCCCGGCGGATTCTCCTTGCAGACGAGTTGCCACAGGAGGCCTTGATCCCGCCCCTGTGCGCTGACACTCCATTCGTACTGCGTGACGACCTCGGCTTGCTTCCGCCGGCCCAGGTACCAGCGCACGGTTCGGGTTGCCGTCCGATCGGGCCGTATGACCATCAACCAGCGCATGGTATCGAACTTCTTGCCGTCGATAGAGCCGCTCTCGCCGCGCTCGCCCAGCCAGGTGCCGACAAGCTCTCTTTCGGCGGGGTTCGAGGAAAGGTAAGCCTCCGCCAACAGCAAGCCCGCGGTGATCGCAAAAGCGGCGACCAGTAAGAGCAGCCAGAACTTGGTGGCGGAATCGATTGCGGCGACAGCCATGCCCCAAAGCGCTCGAAGCCTATCGGCCACCGCATGCTGTCCGGCTCTCGATGTGGAGGAATCGGTTGTGGCGGCAGCCATGCCCCAAGGCGCTCGAAGCCTATCGGCCGTCGCATACTGCCTGGCTCTCCGTATGGCGGAATCGATTGCGGCGGCAGCCATGTCCCAAAGCGATCGAAGCCTATCGGCGATCGCATGCTGCCCAGCTCTCCATTGCGTGAGCTGCAGCGGCTGATCGAACGCCATGGTGCGCCACACGGTTGCGCGGAGGGCGTTGAGGTTGTCCTCTACATTCTCGACATCCTGCGGGTTAATGCTCTGCTCGCGCAGCCAGGTATCACGCGCCTGATAGTTCTGCCCCAGGTCCTCCCAACCTGCGAAGCTCGTCTGGATGCGGGGCAAAACCGGTGCGATGAGGCGCCAGGACTCGCCGTAGTCGATGAACCGCGCTCCAGCGGCCATGCGGGCGAGATTGACGGCCCGCACCCAGCACCACGCTGCCTTCGGCTGGTCTTGCGGCTGCTCGGCGCTGAGGTTGCGATAGTAGGCGTGGAACTCCTCGGCGTCTTTTATGCCCCACCGTTCCCGGAGGACGGTGCGGAGGCGCCGCTTGTCCTTGTAGGCATAGTCGATGCCGCCGGTTATGATCCCGTACACCCCCTTGGCCCAGCGCTTCACGGGGTCGCGCTCGTCGGCAAGCTGCTCCTGCGCGCGCTGCCGGGCTTCGCCGAAGTAGTAGTAGAGCATGGCGCCGACGACAGCCAGGGCGACCACGACATACCAAAGCGGCGATGCCCAAAGCGCGATGTCCATGGTTCAGGCGATCCCCAACGCTGCTTGACGCCAGCACGAGCCACTCTCGGGCCGAGCAATGTGCAAGGCCCGCACAAGGGTTGCGGGCTGCTCCGTAGCCGGCGATTGGGGCTATCGCATGGATGCGCTTAGCCGCTGATGGTCTCTACGCCCATCCGCGCCATCTGCGGGACGCGCTCGCCCGACTTGAGCGCTTTCTCCGGGTTGGAGGCGTTGCCTTCGAGAGCGCGCTTCTTGACGCCCTGGACGATGGCGGCGAGGCGGAAGAACGAGAACGCCAGGCAGAAGTTCCAGTGTGGGATGTGCGAGAGCCCCATGCGCTCGCAGTACCTGGCGATGTATTCCTCCTCCGTCGGGATGCCGAGCCCCTTGCGGTCCACGCCGGCAAGCCCGCGCATGGCCTCCTGGTTGGGAAAGCGCCACTGCATGCACTGGTAGGCGAGATCAGAGAACGGGTGGCCGACGGTGGAAAGCTCCCAGTCGATGATGGCCAGCAGGCGGGAGCCGTCGGGTGTGAAGATCATATTGTCGATGCGGTAGTCGCCGTGCACCAGGCTGGCGCGCCCATCGTCGGGGGGCTCGTTCCTCTCAAGCCAGGCGATGAGCGTCTCCATGTCCTCGATGCGCTCGGTCTCCGAGGCGCGGTACTGCTTGGTCCAGCGGTCGCGCTGACGGGCGAAGTAGCTCCCCGCCCGGCCGAAATCGGCGAGACCCGCCTTGGCCGGGTCCACCGAGTGGAGCGCGGCGAGCGCCCGGTTCTGCTCGTCGTAGAGCTTGGCGCGCTCAGGCTTGGCGAGCTCCGGCAGCGCCGGGTCCCAGAACACCGTGCCCTGCACGAACTCCATGACGTAGAACGCGGTGCCGATGATGGCATCGTCCTCGCACAGGTGCAGCATGCGCGGCACCGGCACGTCCGTGCTCTCCAGCGCCTTCATGACGCGATGCTCGCGATCGACCTGGTGCGCGGACTTGAGGAGCTGCCCAGGCGGCTTCTTGCGCAGCACGTAGCGCCCGCCCGGCGTGGTGAGGATGAAGGTGGGGTTCGACTGCCCGGTGGGGGTTTTCTCGGCCTGGATCGGCCCTCGGAAGCCGGGCAGGTGCGCTTCGAGGTATCTGGCGAGCACAGCGGTGTCTACCTGCGCGGCTTGATGGGCGAAGGTGGTCATCGGACGGCCGTGTGGCTGGAGGGTGCAATAAGCCGAAGGCGCATTGCACCGTTAACGCATGAGGATCGGTGCAATGCGCTCCGCTTATTGCACCCTACGGGTTGCGGCATCGTCCGTCTCACATTTTCTGGTTCGAATACCGCTTGAGCTCCGCCCGGGCGACCTGGCGGCGGTGCACGGCGTCGGGGCCGTCGGCCAGGCGCAAGGTGCGCAGCCCAGTCCACATGCGGGCCAGCGGCACATCCTGCGTCACGCCCATGGCGCCGTGCATCTGCACCGCCTCGTCGGTGATCTCCAGTGCGATGCGGGGTGCCACCACCTTGATCTGGGAAATCCAGGGCGCCGCCTCGCGCGGGGAGGCCGTGTCCATCATGTAGGCCGCCTTGAGGCAGAGGAGCCGCGCCATCTCGATCTTCATGCGGCTCTCGGCGATGATGTCATAGTTGGCGCCGAGTTGGGCCAGCGGCTTGCCGAACGCCTCGCGTGTCAGCGAGCGGCGGCACATCAGCTCCAGCGCGCGCTCGGCCTGGCCGATGGCGCGCATGCAGTGGTGGATGCGCCCCGGCCCCAGCCGGCCCTGCGACACCTCGAAGCCCCGGCCGCGGCCCAGGATGAGGTTGTCCCTGGGCACCCGCACGTCCTTGAAGCGGATGTGCATGTGGCCGTGGGGCGCGTCGTCGCTGCCGTAGACGTGCATGGGGCGCACGATCTCCACGCCCTTGGTGCCGGCCGGCACCAGGATCTGCGAATGCCGCTTGTGCTTCTCGGGCGCGTCCGGGTCGGTGCAGACCATGACGATGTAGATCTTGCAGCGCGGATCGCCGGCGCCGGAGGCGAACCATTTCTCGCCGTTGAGCACCCACTCGTCGCCCTCCAGCTTGGCCTCCATGACCAGGTTGGTGGCGTCCGACGAGGCCACCCCCGGCTCGGTCATGACGTAGGCCGAGCGGATCTTGCCCTCCAGCAGCGGCTTCAGCCATTGCTCCTTGTGCGCAGGCGAGCCGTAGCGCTCCAGCACCTCCATATTGCCGGTGTCGGGCGCGGAGCAGTTGAAGGTCTCCGGCGCCAGCCGCGACCAGCCCATCTCCTCGGCCAGATAGGCGTATTCCACCGTGGTCAGGCCGTAGCCTTTGTCGGAGGCCGTGAGCCAGAAGTTCCACAGCCCCCGCTCGCGCGCCTTGGCCTTCAGCCCCTCCAGGATCTCGGTCTGGCGCTTGGTGTGGACGAACCGGTCGCCCGCCTTGCCGATCTCGGCCTCGTACTCCTCCTCCAGCGGGACGATCTCGTCGCGCACCATGGCGCGCACCTTCTCGACAAGCGGCTTCACCTTGGGCGTCATGCCGAGGTCCATCGGGCGTCTCCGGGCTGCTTCGCTGATTTTGCCGGCAATTGAAGCACGCCCACCGGGCAGTGAGAAGAGAAGTCGCGCGCTAGGCGTATCGACGCCGCAATTCGGGCGGCGACTGCCGTACCAGCGGGACAAACACGAGCACATCACCCTCGGCAAGCGCCTGACGAACATCAGGATCGCGCCGAAGCTGAGCCACGGTACGCGGCTTTGGCATCGGGTCAACGTCCTCGGCCCAATCGGCCAGAGCTTCCGCCGCGTTGGCGACAGCTTCCTCGACGGTGCGCCCCATCGCGGTACAGCCGGGGCAGTCTGGGAAGACGACGCCGAATGCACCAGGCTTGCCATCGACGAGCGCGATGTAGGTGCTCACAAGTCCGTCCTTCTGATCCAACCGGCGGCCTGCGCGATGCTGCGGGCAACCTTGGGTGTCACCGTCCGGTGTCGTGGCACCTGGATCGGTTCGCGAAAGTTGGGGTGACGAAACTTGTCGTGCTTCGTCCCTCCGACGTTCACCCAGCCTTCACGCTTCAAGCGGGCGACGATCTTCCTGGTGTTGGTCTCAAGGGCCGCCATTCCGATCCCGCCGCATCGCGAATTATAGCTTAGCTACAATGGAAAGTCCTGTCTGGGAAAGGCGCGACCTGTCGCCATCCCGGAGGACGCGCCTTGGCTGGGGAGACCAACGTTGACGCCTATTCGCCCGGCGAGATTCGGCGCCCCCTGCCGCATTGCCCCCTTGCCGGCGCAACGCAAATTCTGTAGGCGCGTGACGTGACGGTCGCTTGCTGGGGGAACCAATCTGGTATACGGTATGCCAGATCGCGACCCTCGCTGATTCCAAGGGTGTAGCCAATGGCCATCGACACTTCGGGCGGGCATCCCGCCATGGACTATCCCGAGCACCAGCGCACCTATTCGGGGTTCCTGCGCGCCACCATGATCCTGATCGCGTTCGTGGTGGGGGTGCTGCTGTTCCTGCTCGCTCTGGTGCCCTGATCGAGGGCCGATCTGGAGGTTCCACCGGCTGCTCTCGCCCGGACGGCGGCGTGCGGCCCGCAAGCGGCTAGGGCGGAGCGTCAATGGTTACGATAGCGGTCACGGGAGAGCGAGACGGGGAGCCGCGGGTGGCCGTCTCGCCGGAGACGGTCAAAAAGCTGACCGGGCTGGGGTGCGCGGTGCGCGTGCAGGCGGGAGCGGGGGCGCACGCGCGCTTTGCCGACAGCCTGCTGGAGGCCCAGGGCGCGAAGATCGCGGCCAGCGCGGCGGAGGCCCTGAACGGGGCCGATATCCTGCTCAAGGTGCGCCGCCCCTCGGCCGAGGAGGTCAATGCCCTAAAGCCCGGCGCGATCGTGGCCGCCATGCTGGCGCCCTACGACGACCGGGCCGGCCTCGATGCGCTGGCGGCCACAGGCGCCTCGCTGATGGCCATGGAGTTCATGCCGCGCATCAGCCGCGCCCAGTCCATGGACGTGCTGTCCAGCCAGGCCAACCTGGCCGGCTACAAGGCGGTGGTGGATGCGGCCGCCCACTTCGGCCAGGCGCTCCCCATGATGATGACGGCGGCCGGCACGGTGCCCGCCGCCAAGGTCTTCATCATGGGCGTTGGCGTGGCCGGGCTGCAGGCCATCGCTACTGCGCGCCGCCTCGGCGCCATCGTGTCGGCCACCGACGTGCGCCCGGCCACCAAGGAGCAGGTGGCGTCGCTGGGCGCCAAGTTCATTGCCGTGGAGGACGAGGAGTTCCTGCAGGCCCAGACCGCGGCGGGCTATGCCAAGCCGATGTCGGCGGAGTACCAGAGGAAGCAGGCCGAGCTGATCGCCAGCCACATCAAGGGCCAGGACATTGTCGTCACGACGGCGCTCATCCCAGGCCGTCCGGCGCCCAAGCTGGTGTCGCGGGCGATGATCGAGAGCATGAAGCCTGGCTCGGTGGTCATGGACCTCGCCGCCGAGCGCGGCGGCAATACCGACCTCACCCAGGCGGACAAGGCCATCGAGCACAACGGCGTGCTGATCATCGGTCCCACCAATCTGCCGGGCGAGGTGGCCGTCAACGCCTCCAGCCTCTATGCCAAGAACCTGCTGGCGTTCTTGGAGACCATGATCGACAAGAAGGAGAAGGCGTTGAAGGTCAACTGGGACGATGAGATCGTGAAAGGCACCCTGCTGGCCAAGGACGGCCGCATCGTGCACCCAGCCTTGACGCAGGGGGTGTGAGATGAAGATCGGATCTCCCTCTCCGCGCACTCCATCACTCGCAGCAGGGGTCCCCTCCCCCCTTGTGGGGGAGGGACAGGGTGGGGGGGATTCCAGAACATCGAAGGTCGGGAGTCCCCCCACCCCTATCCCCTCCCCACAAGGGGGAGGGGAATGCCGTCGGCGCTTGTCGTGGGCGGTGTGCGCAGCTCTTTGCGTCGCGCTCGCCCCTGTTCCCGCTCTGGCGGCGGGCGGCGGGGATGTGAGCCCGTTCGTCTACCAGCTCATGGTGTTCGTGGTGGCCATCTTCGTGGGCTACTACGTGGTGTGGAGCGTGACGCCGGCGCTGCACACCCCGCTCATGTCGGTCACCAACGCCATCTCCTCGGTGATCGTAGTGGGGGCGCTGCTGGCGGCGGGCGTGGGGCTCGTCGCCGAGGGCAGCCTGCTCGCCAAGATCTTCGGCGTCCTCGCGCTCGCCATGGCGTCGGTGAACATCTTCGGCGGGTTCCTGGTCACCCAGCGCATGCTCGGCATGTACAAGAAGCGGGAGCGCAAGTAGGGGTCAGACCCCTGACGAACAACTTCGTTTTTAACTCTACTGTCGAGGTCAGGGGTCTGACCCCTACAACGCCGCCCTTGAGGCCCCATGTCCCCCAACGTCGTTGCATTGCTCTATCTGGCCGCCGCCGTGCTGTTCATCATGGCGCTGCGCGGCCTGTCTAGTCCGGAGACCTCGCGCCGCGGCAACCTGTTCGGCATGCTGGGCATGGCCATCGCCATCGCCACCACGCTCGCCCAGATCGGCGCGCCGGAGGAGCCGCTCACGTGGGCGCTGATCGCCGGCGGCATGGCCATCGGCGGCGGCATCGGCGCTACCATCGCCCGGCAGGTGCCAATGACCGCCATGCCCGAGTTGGTGGCGGCGTTCCACTCGCTGGTCGGCATGGCCGCGGTGCTCGTGGCGGCGGGCGCGCTCTACGCGCCCGAGGCGTTCGGCATCGGCCATGCCGGCGCCATCGCCGGGGCGAGCCTGCTTGAGATGTCGCTGGGCGTCGCCATCGGCGCCGTCACCTTCACGGGCTCGGTGATCGCCTTCGCCAAGCTGTCGGGCCGCATGTCGGGCAAGCCCATCATCCTGCCGGCGCGGCACCTCGTCAACTTCGGCCTCGCCGTGCTGCTGGCGGTGCTGATCTACATGTTCTGCCAGTCGGGCGGCCATGCCGCCCTGTTCTGGGCCATCACCGCTGCCGCGCTCCTGTTCGGCATCCTCATCATCGTCCCCATCGGCGGCGCCGACATGCCGGTGGTGATCTCGATGCTCAACTCCTACTCGGGCTGGGCCGCGGCCGGCATCGGCTTCACGCTGGGCAACATCGCGCTCATCATCACCGGCGCGCTGGTAGGCTCCTCGGGTGCCATCCTGTCCTACATCATGTGCCGGGGCATGAACCGCTCGTTCATCTCGGTGATCCTGGGCGGCTTCGGCGGCGAGACGGCGGGGCCGGCGGGGGATGCCGAGCAGAAGCCCGTCAAGCTCGGCTCCGCCGAGGACGCGGCGTTCCTGCTCAAGAATTCCGCCAAGGTCATCATCGTGCCGGGCTACGGCATGGCGGTGGCGCAGGCCCAGCATGCGTTGCGCGAGATGGCCGACCAGCTCAAGAAGGCGGGCGTGGAGGTGAAGTACGCCATCCACCCGGTGGCGGGCCGCATGCCCGGCCACATGAACGTGCTGCTCGCCGAGGCCAATGTGCCCAACGACGAGGTCTTCGAGCTGGAGGACATCAACAACGAGTTCGCCCAGGCCGACGTGGCCTATGTGATCGGCGCCAACGACGTGACCAACCCGGCCGCCGAGGAGGACAAGTCTTCCCCCATCTACGGCATGCCGGTGCTGCAGGTGTGGAAGGCGGGCACGGTGATGTTCAACAAGCGCTCGCTGGCGT
>JBIOWI010000153.1:0-10609 GCA_044868325.1 Hyphomicrobiaceae bacterium | reverse complement strand
CCCAACGACCTCTCGACCATCTACATCGTCTCCAAGTCGGCCGGCTGCGAGTCGAAGACGGAAGACTACAACGCCGGCAAGGCCGCGGTCGGCACCGGCCCTTTCAAGTTCGCCGAGTACGTGCCGGGCGACCGCATCGTCATGAGCGCGAACGAGGTCTACTGGGGCGGCAAGCGGGTGTGGTCCAAGGTCACCTTCAGGCCGATCACGTCCGCCCCGGCGCGCGTGGCGGCGATCCTCGCCGGCGACGTGGACGTGATCGAGGACGTGCCCACGGCCGACATCGCCAAGCTCTCCAAGGATGCCAGGGTGAAGCTCTTCCAAACCGTTTCCAACAGGGTGATCTACTTCCACCTGGACCACTTCCGGGAGATATCACCGCACATCACCGCCAAGGATGGGAGCGCCATCAAGAACCCGCTGCGCGACAGGCGGGTGCGGCTTGCCATCTCCAAGGCCATCAACCGTGACGCGATCGTCGAGCGCATCATGGAGGGTTCCGCCGTCCCCGCCGGGCAACTGCTGGCCGACAAGTTCTTCGGCGTGTCGAAGAACCTGAGGCCCGAGAAGTACGACGTGGAGGGCGCCAAGAAGCTGATGAAGGATGCCGGCTACGAGGGCGGCTTCAAGATGAAGATCCACAGCCCCAACGGCCGGTACACCAACGACGCCAAGATCGCCGAGGTGGTGGCGCAGATGCTCACCCGCATCGGCATCGACACCAGCCTGGAGACGCTGCCTCCGGCCGTGTTCTTCCGCCGTGCCTCCTCGGGCGGGCCGGACAACACGCCCGAGTTCAGCTTCATCCTGGTGGGCTGGGGCTCCGACACCGGCGAGACCTCCTCGCCGCTGCGCTCGCTGCTCTACACGGTCGACAAGGACAAGGGCACCGGGGCGGCCAACCGCGGGCGCTACTCCAACCCGGAGGTCGACAAGCTGGTAGACGCGGCGCTCATGAGTGTGGATGACGAGAAGCGGGCCGACCTGCTGGCGAAGGCCACCGACGCGGCGATCGGCGACCTCGGCATCATCCCGAGCCACTACCAGCTCAACGTCTGGGCCACGCGCAAGGGCCTCAAGATCGTTCCCCGCACAAACGAGTACACGCTCGTTACCGGGGTCACCGCGCAGTAGGGGCGAATGGTGAGTGGCGAATGGCGAACGGGGGACAACTCCAACGCAGGCGAGAGGCTCTGGCAATGAATAGCGAGCGTGCAAATGGCCCCATTCGCCATTCACCATTCGCCATTCGCCCCACACAATGACCGCATTCCTCATCCGACGCCTGATGCAGGCCGGCCTGGTGGTGGCGGTCATGTCGGTGATCGTCTTCTTCGGCGTCAACGTCGTCGGCGATCCCGTGGAGATGCTGGTGAGCCCGGACGCGGACCAGGCCGAGCGCGCCCGCGTGATCCGCGAGTTCGGCCTCGATAAGCCGGTCTGGCAGCAGTACCTGCTGTTCCTCAAGGGCGTCGCCCAGGGCGACCTCGGCCGCTCCTTCATCCACGGCGAGCCGGCGCTCAAGTTGATCCTGGAGCGCATGCCGGCCACGGTTGAGCTGGCGCTGGCCGCCCTGCTGCTGGCCATCGTGATCGGCATCCCGCTCGGCCTCTACGCGGGCATCAGGCCGGCGGGCCGCATCTCCAAGGCCATCATGGCCGGCTCCATCCTGGGCTTCTCCCTGCCTACCTTCTGGGTCGGCCTGATGCTGATCATGGTGTTCGCCGTGAACCTCGGGTGGCTGCCCTCCACCGGACGCGGCGCAACGGCGAGCGCACTTGGCATCTCCACCAGCCTTGTAACCCTCGACGGGCTGGCGCATGTCCTGCTGCCGGCCATCAACCTGGCGCTGCTGAAGATCTCGCTGGTGGTGCGCCTCACCTATGCGGGCACGCGCGAGGCCAGCCAGCAGGACTACATCAAGTTCGCCCGTGCCAAGGGCGTATCGGAGCGGCGCATCGTCAGCGTGCACCTGCTCAAGAACATCATGATCCCGGTGGTCACCGTGCTGGGGCTGGAGTTCGGCAACCTGCTCGCCTTCTCGGTCGTCACCGAGACCATCTTCGCCTGGCCCGGCATGGGCAAGCTGCTGATCGATTCCATCCTGCTGCTCGACCGCCCAGTGGTGGTGGCCTACCTCATCGTCATCGTGCTCACGTTCCTCGTCATCAACTTTGCCGTGGACACGCTCTACTCGGCGCTCGATCCCCGCGTCCGGCTGAGGGATGCGGGCTCATGACGGAGGTACGTGAAGACGAGGTCAGACCCCTCGCCGTCGACGTCACGGCTTTGCACGAGCGCATGCGCGAGGGGTCTGACCCCGCCTCCGCCCCGCTCCACCTGTTCGTCGCCGAGTTCCTGGAGAGCCGAGTGGCCGCAACCGCGCTGGCGGTGCTGGCACTGCTCGTGGCCATCGCCATCGCGGCGCCGTGGGTGACGCCGCAGAACCCCTACGACCTGGGATCGCTCGACATCCTCGACAGCCGGCAGCCGCCGGGCGCCAAGGCGTCGGCCGGCTTCACCATGGTGCTCGGCTCCGACGGCCTCGGCCGCGACCTCTATTCGGCCATCGTCTACGGGCTGCGCATCTCGCTGCTTGTCGGCGTCATGTCCGGCCTCGTCGCCCTGCTGATCGGCATGTGCGCCGGCCTGCTGGCGGCCTATGCCGGCGGGCGTACCGAGACCGTCATCATGCGGGTGGTGGACCTGCAGCTCTCGTTCCCAGCCATACTCGTCGCCCTGATGCTGGTGGCCGTGCTCGGCAGAGGCGTGGAGAAGATCGTGCTGGCGCTGGTGGCCGTGCAGTGGGCCTATTACGCCCGCACCGTCCGGGCCTCGGCGCTGGTGGAGAAGCGCAAGGAGTACGTGGAGGCGGCGCGCGGGCTCGCCCTCAGCCCCGCCCGCATCATGCTGCGCCACATCCTGCCCAACTGCACGGCGCCGCTGATCGTGGTCGGCACCGTGCAGACGGCGCATGCCATCGCGCTGGAGGCCACGCTTTCCTTCCTCGGCGTGGGCATGCCGCCCACCGAGCCGTCGCTCGGCGTGCTGATCGCCAACGGCTTCGAGTACATGCTGTCGGGCCGCTACTGGATCAGCTTCTTCCCCGGCATCGCGCTGCTCGTCGCCATCGTCAGTATCAACCTCGTCGGCGACCAGTTGCGCGAGGTGCTGAACCCGAGACTGCGGCGATGACGCACCCTGTCGCCGCGCAGGCGGGTGCCGCTTCGCCCAAGACGCTGGAAGTGGAGAACCTCAGGACGCACTTCTTCACCAAGCGCGGCGTCGTCAAGGCGGTGGATGGGGTGAGCCTAAAGGTCGCCGCCGGCGAGGTGATGGGCCTCGTCGGCGAGTCGGGCTGCGGCAAGACGATGACCGGGTTCTCCATCATCGGCCTGGTCGACCCGCCGGGCCGCATCGTCTCCGGCGCGGTGCGCTTCAAGGGCGAGGACCTGGCGACGGCCAGCGCGGAGCGCATGCGTACGCTCCGGGGCGACCGCATCGCCATGATCTTCCAGGACCCGACGATGGCGCTCAACCCGGTGCTGCGGGTCGATACGCAGATGGTGGAGGCGGTGCAGGCGCACCGCGCGGTCGATCGCACTGCGGCGCTGGCCTTGGCGCGAGAGGCGCTGGTGCAGGTTGGGATGCCGGCCCCCGAGCGCCGCCTCAGGGCCTATCCGCACGAGCTGTCCGGCGGCATGCGCCAGCGCATCGCCATCGCCATCGCCTTCCTCAACAAGCCGGACCTCATCGTCGCCGACGAGCCGACCACGGCGCTGGACGTGACCATCCAGGCCCAGATCCTGCACGAGGTCCAAGGGCTGTGCCGCAAGACCGGCACCGCCATGATCTGGATCACGCACGACCTCGCCGTGGTTGCGGCCCTGGCAGACCGCATCGCCGTCATGTACGCCGGCCGCATCGTCGAGACCGGGCGCACCGAGGAGGTGCTGGATCGGCCGCTGCATCCCTATACGCGCGGGCTGATCGGCTCGGTGCCGAGCCACAACCGGCGCGGCGCGCGGCTCTCGCAGATCCCCGGCATGCCGCCCTCGCTCACTCGCCTGCCGGCGGGGTGCGCCTTCCGCCCCCGCTGCGAGCGGGCGAGCGCGCTCTGCCGCGAGGAGCCCGCGGAGCGTGGCGTGGGTAGCGGCGAGGGGCGCCGCCTGCGCTGCTTCCACCCGCTGCTGGAGGCCGTGTCGTGACGGCGCTGGTTGAGGCCCACAAGCTCGCCAAGCGGTTCGTGAAGCGGCCGGACCTGGCGGGCCGCATCGCCGCGCGTCTCGGCGCCGACGTGCGCGAGGAGACCGTCCATGCGGTGGACGGCGTCGATCTCGCCATCGAGAAGGGCGAGGTGGTGGGGCTGGTGGGCGAGTCGGGCTGCGGCAAGTCCACACTCGGCCGGATGATCGCCGGGCTCATGGAGCCCACCGGGGGCGAGGTGCTGTTCAAGGGCCGCAACCGGGCGCGCATAAGCGGCGCGGAGGCAAGGGCGGTGCACCTGGCCGTGCAGATGATCTTTCAGGACCCCTACGCCTCGCTCAACCCCCGCGCCCGCGTCGAGACCATTATCGGCGAGGCGCCGCGCGTGCATGGCCTTGTGCCGCGCGGCAAGCTCGGCTCCTATGTCGACGACCTGCTGGCGTGCGTCGGCCTCGATCACGAGGCCAAGCGCCGCTACCCGCATCAGCTCTCCGGCGGCCAGCGCAGCCGCATCGGCATCGCTCGGGCGCTGGCGGTGCGGCCCGAGGTGCTGGTCTGCGACGAGGCCGTCGCTGCGCTCGACGTCTCGATCCAGGCGCAGATCCTCAACCTGTTCATGGACCTGAGGACGTCGCTCAACCTTACCTACCTGTTCATCAGCCACGACCTGGGCGTGGTGGAGCACATCTCCGACCGCGTCGCGATCATGTATCTCGGCCGCATCGTGGAGATGGCGCCGACGGGAGCGCTGTTCGCCGGCCCCAACCACCCCTACGCCCAGGCGCTGCTGGCCGAGGTGCCGCGGCTCGATGCGAGGAAGCGCACGTTCGAGCCCATCAAGGGCGAGATCCCCTCGCCGCTCGATCCGCCGCCCGGGTGCCATTTCCATCCGCGCTGCCCGCACGCCATGCCGCGCTGCCGCGCCGAGGCGCCCCGTCTCAAACCGATCGCGCCCAGCCGCCTCTCGGCCTGCCACCTGAACGACGCCTGATTGGGACGACCGCCATGACCGGCTACCGAGATGCCTCCGTCGATGTCGACGCGATCGGCGAGGACATCCGCCGCATCGCCGCGATCGAGAGCCCGACCAGCCATGCTGCCGGCGTCAACGCCGTGCTGGACGTCATCGCGAAGTGGTTCGAGGGGGCGAGCGTCACGTTGGAGCGCTTCAAGATCCGAGACGACTTCGGCGATCTGTTGAAGGTGCGGACCGGTGTCAGACATGGTGTCAGACCCAGAGGGTCTGAAACGAACTCGCGCGGCGGGCGCCGACAGGTCCCCTCTCCCCGCTTGCGGGGAGAGGGTTAGGGTGAGGGGCAGCCGCAAGCGAAAGCCTCTCCACGCGGAGCCTCGAGCCTTGCGCCGGTTGCGAACAATGCCGTTGAGAGGTTGGAGCCTCTTGCTGCCTGATAGCTGCTGAGCCGTTCGCTCAACCCGGCAGGTCGGCCTCCCCGCCGTCCAGCGGATAGGCGGCCTCGACGGCATAGGGCGGGCCGCCGGAGCCGGGGCGGGCGGAGAGCAGGACGAAGCGTGTCACTGGGAACGGCTCCAGGCGCAGGTGGCCGTTCTCCGCCAGGAAGCGGGCCACCTCGGCCTGGCGCGCGCGGCGCATGCGTGCCAGCGTCACGTGCGGGTGGAAATCGCGCGGGTCGGGCTCGAGCCCGGCGACCCGCGCCGCCCGCTCGTTGGCCCGGTAGAGCGCGTCGAGCTCGGGGCCAGCCTCGACCCCGGCCCACAGCACGCGCGGGTCGCGCCCGCCGAAGGCGCCGCCGCCGACGATCGACACCGTGAAGGGCGCCACACTCGCATCCGCCAGCAGGTCGGCAAGGTCGTCGGCCGTCCGCACATCCATGTCGCCGGCAAAGCGGATCGTGATGTGCATGTCATCGGGCTGCACCCACTTGGCGCCGGCGATCGGGGCGCGCAGCAGCGACAGCCGCAGGCGCATCGCCTCGGGGATCTCGATGGCAGTGAAGAGGCGCGGCAATGCTTCAGCCCCCCGACCCGGCGGTCCGGCGCGCCCGCACGCGGGCAATCAGCTCCTCCACCTCGGGCAGCATGCGCCGGACGATCTCGGCGACGCCCTTGGGATTGGGATGCATGCCGTCGCTCAGATTGAGCCGGGGGTCAAGGACCACGCCGGCAAGGAAGAACGGATAGAACAGGAGCCCGTGTTTTTGAGCCAGGGCGGGATACATGGCATCGAATGCGCGCACATAGTCCTCGCCCAGATTGCGCGGGGCCAGCATGCCGGCCAGCAGCACCTCGGCGCCGCTCGCCTTCACGGTGGCGATAATCCGGTCGAGGTTGGCTTTGGCCCTGGCCGGGTCGAGCCCGCGCAGGGCGTCATTGGCGCCCAGCTCCAGGATCACGGCGTCGGTGCCGTCCGGCACTGCCCATTGCAGCCGCTCCAGCCCGCCTGCCGTCGTATCGCCGGAAACGCCGGCGTTGATGACCTCAGCGTGATGGCCGCGTGCCTTCAGCGCGCGCTCCAGCTGGGCAGGAAAGGCGTCCGAGGCCTTGAGCTGGAAGCCGGCCACCAGGCTGTCGCCGAGCACCACGATGCGCAACGGCGCCTTGCCCGGGGGCTGGACGGGAGGCTGGGCCGGCGCCACGGTCGCGGCGGCCACGGCCAGCAGCAGTGCCGCCACCATCCACAGGGAATTGTAGAGGACAATGCGCGATACCATGCTTGTGGACGTCGGTTTGGGTGGCAGTGTGCGCATCGTGGATGCCTTCAAATCGCCGCGCCAGAGGGGTCTGACCCCTTGCGCCGAACGGAACGGGGTCAGACCCCTCGCGTGGACGTTTGTGTTCAAATCGCGACGCTGAGGCGAGGGGTCTGACCCCGCTCGCCGCGCCGTGTTTGGACTGTGATGCAGAAACTTGCAACTCTCGGGGCAGTCCCGGGGGACAAGCCTGGGATAAGCTTGGGCCCATGAAGGGGGATCAGTGGTTAAGCCGGTCATCTCTCTCGACGACGTGTCGCTCACTCTCGCCACGCGCGCCGGCTCGGTCGAAATCCTGAAAGATGTGAGCCTGTCCGTGGGCGCGGGAGAGTCCGTCGCCATCGTCGGCCCCAGCGGCTCCGGCAAGACCTCGCTCCTGATGGTGATGGCTGGGCTGGAGCGGGCCACCGGCGGCTCCGTGCGGGTGGCCGGTCACGAGCTGGCCGGTCTCGGCGAGGACGCGCTGGCGCTCATCCGCGGCGCCAACATAGGCATCGTGTTCCAGTCGTTCCACTTGGTGCCCACCATGACGGCGCTGGAGAACGTCGCCCTGCCCCTGGAGCTCGCGGGCAGGCCGGATGCCTTCGAGGTGGCTCGAGCGCTCCTGGACGAGGTGGGGCTGTCGCACCGGACGGACCACTTCCCGGCACAGCTCTCAGGCGGCGAGCAGCAGCGGGTGGCGGTGGCGCGGGCGCTAAGCGCAAGGCCGCAGATCCTGCTGGCCGACGAGCCCACCGGCAACCTCGACGGCAAGACCGGGGAACACGTGATCGACCTGCTGTTCGAACTGCAACGCCGGCGCCAGGCCACACTGGTGCTGGTCACCCACGAGGCGAGCCTTGCGGGCCGCTGCGGCCGGGTGGTGCGCATGGCCGACGGCCGCGTCGAGCCGGAGCTGGCCACGGCATGACGGCTGCCGCGACCATCGAGCGTGGTGCGCAAGTCGGCCGCGCTGCGCTGCCTCTCGTGCTCACCCTGGCCCTGCGCGAGCTGCGCAACGGCCTCAGAGGCTTCTACGTGTTCATCGCCTGCGTGGCGCTAGGCGTGGCGGCCATCACCGCCGTAGGCGCGCTTGCCGACGCCATGCGCGCGAGCTTCGAGGCCCAAGGCGAGGTGCTGCTGGGGGGGGACTTGGTGCTGGCCCGCCCGCACAAGCCCGCCGAGGGTGCCGAGCGCGCCTGGCTCGCCAAGCGGGGCGCCCTGAGCGAGGTCGCCAGCCTCAGGGCCATGGGGCGCAGGCCGGACGGATCGGATCAGGCGCTGATCGAGCTGCGGGGCGTGGACGCCGCCTACCCGCTGGTCGGCGCCGTTGAGCTGTCGGACGGCCTGTCCATCGCCGAGGCTGTCCGGCAGCAGCCCGGCGCAGCGGTCGCCCCGATCCTGCTCGAGCGCTTGTCGCTCAAGGTCGGCGACCGGCTATCCATCGGCAAGATCGAGGTGCCGATCCGCGCCACCATCGAATCCGAGCCCGACAAGATCTCCGAGCGGTTCACCGTGGGGCCGCGTGTACTGGTCTCTCTGGAGACGCTGCACCGCTCCGGCCTGATCGAGCCGGGCAGCCTGGTGACGTGGCGGTATGCCCTCAAGCTGGCGGACAATGCCGGCGCAACCGATGCCGGGCTCGTCGCCTTCCGCGAGGCCACCAAGAAGGCCCTGCCAGAGAGCGGCTTCTCCTACCGCGACCGGCGCGATCCCGCGCCGCAGGTGTCGCGCACCGTCGATCGGCTGCGGCAGTTCCTAACCTTGGTCGGCCTCACCGCGCTGATGGTCGGCGGCGTCGGCATCGCCAACGCGGTGGCCACCTACATCGACCGGCGCCGGAAGGTGATCGCCACCTTCAAGAGCCTGGGCGCCACAACCCGCACCATCTTCGGCGTGCACCTCCTGCAGGTCCTGGCGTTCTCCGCCATCGGCATCGCCATCGGCATCGGCATGGGTCTGCTGGTGCCGGTTGGGCTCACATCGCTGCTCGGCAGCGCCCTGCCCATCAAGGCCGAGCTGACCGTGACCGCGGGCAGCCTCGCAACGGCCACCGCCTACGGCCTGCTGGTGGTGCTGCTGTTCACGCTGTGGCCGCTGGGACGCGCCGGACAGGTGCGGGCCGGCGTGCTGTTCCGCGACGAGGTGGCGCCGGAGCGCCGTCTGCCCGGCGCCGCCGTCCTGGCCGGGACGGCCGCGGCGGCCGTGGCGCTGGCCGGCTTGGCCATCCTCGCCTCGGAGGCGCCGCACCTGGCGCTCTACTACTGCCTCGCCCTGGTGGGTGTGTTCGCCGCCTTCTGGGGGCTCGGCTGGGGCGTGACGTGGCTGGCGCGTCGGGTGCCGCGCCCCGGCCGGCCCGAGCTGGCGCTGGCGGTGCGCAACCTGGGGGCGCCGGGTGGGCTCACCCGGGCCATCGTGCTGTCGCTCGGCGCCGGGCTGTCGCTGCTCGTCTCGGTGGCCCTTGTCGACCACTCCATCGTGTCGGACCTCACCGGCCGGCTGCCGGAGCAGACCCCGAGCTATTTCATCCTGGACCTCAAGCGCAACGACAGCGAGGCATTCCAGGCGCTGGTGCACGAGCGGTTTCCCGCCGCCAAGATCCAGCAGGCGCCGATGCTGCGCGGGCGCATGGTGAAGCTGGGCGAGACGCCGGTCGAGAAGGTGAAGGCGCCGCCCGAGGCATCCTGGGTGCTCACCGGCGACCGCGCACTGACCTACTCGGTGGCGCTGCCGGAAGGCACGCAGGTCGTGGAGGGCGCCTGGTGGCCGGCGGACTACGAAGGCGAGCCGCTGGTGTCGTTCGACACCGAGATCGCCAGGGGTCTGCGGCTCAAGCTCGGCGACACGGTGACGGTGAACGTGCTCGGCCGCAACGTCACCGCGCGCGTCGCCAACCTGCGTGAGGTGAAGTGGGAGAGCCTGTCGCTCAACTTCGTCATGGTGTTCTCGCCCAACACCCTGGCGGGCGCCCCGCACAACCTGCTGACGACCGTCACGCTGCCGAAGGACGCGAGCCTGGCCGAGGAGGCGACGCTGGCGCGCGACATCGGCCGGGCGTTTCCCTCCACCACGGCCATCCGCGTCAAGGACGCCATCGCCGCCTTCAACGTCATCTTCCAGCGCATCATGGTGGCAGTGCGCACAGCGGGCAGCGTGACGCTGATCGCCGGGGCGCTGGTGCTGGCAGGCGCCCTAGCCACGGCCCAGCGCCGCCGCATCAAGCAGGCGGTGATCCTCAAGACGCTCGGCGCCACCCGGCGGCGCATCCTGTCCTCGCACTTCATCGAGTACGTCATCCTGGCGCTGGCCACGTCGGCCATCGCGCTGATCGCCGGCACCGTCGCCGCCTGGATCGCCACCACCGGCGTGATGGACTTCCATTTCAGCTTCTCCTGGCGCACCGCCGCCGAGGCCATCCTCCTCGCCCTCGCCCTGGTCGCGGCCTTCGGCGGCTACGGAACGTGGCGCGTGCTGCGGGAGCCGGCAGTGCCCTACCTGCGGTCTGAGTAGGATCGGGGTCAGACCCGCAGGGTCTGATCCCAGGGGAGTGGGGAATAGGGAGTAGGGCCGCCGTTCATCCGCTAACGCTCCTACTCCCTACTCCCTACTCCCTACTCCCTACTCCCTACTCCCTACTCCCTACTCCCTATTCCCTATTCCCTACTCCCCTCTTGAACTCCATTGGGGATCGGAAT
>JBIOWI010000152.1:0-4395 GCA_044868325.1 Hyphomicrobiaceae bacterium | reverse complement strand
CGCAGATCCGGCGGGCTGGAGCCGGGCCTACGGCCGCTCCGGCGTCAGCCCCGGCGATCCGGCCCGCGCCGTCTCCGCCCCCTTCACCAGCCGCACGATACGCTCCGTCAGCGGCACCCGCACGCCGGTCTTGGCGGCCAGCCCCAGGATCGCCCCCTGCAGATGGTCGACCTCCGTCGGCCGGCGGGCTCCCAGGTCCTCCCACATGGACGAGCGCGCCTCCGGGTCGATGGCCAGCATCCTCCGCGCCACTCGCCGGAACAGCCAATCGGGCAGCCTGAGGATGCGCGGCACCGAACTTGGCGGCACCCCCTCGATGCGCGCCGGGCGGATGCCTGCCGCCTTGAGGACGGCCAGCCCCTCCTCGATCTGCCGGGCCAGCAGCCGCCGCCAGCGCTTGTCGCCGAGCTCGGCGGCCAGCGGAATGCCGGCCAGCGCGTTCAGCGCATTGTTGAGGTTGAGCAGAAGCTTGCCCCACAGCACGCCGGCCATGTCGCCGCTCTCCGCCACCGCCACGCCCTTCACGCCGAGCGCCTCGCGCAGGCCCGCCACGCCGGCGCCGATCTGCACCGTCCCGCTGGTCGCCCGATGGAACCGCGGGGGCTGTCCCTGGCCAAGGGTCTGCACCACGTTGAACGGCACCATCCCCGGCACCACCCGCGCCATGCCGCCGAGCCGCGCCAGCAGCACGTCCACGTTGCCGACCCCGTTCTGCAGGCTGACCACCGTCACGCCCGACGCCGCATGCTCCGCAATCAGCCCGGCCATGACTTCCGTGGCACCGCTCTTGACGGTCACCAGGACGATATCCGCCTCGGCGAACGCCGCCTCCGGATCGGTCGCCAGCCGCACGGCAGACGGCGCCAGCACCCGGTCCAGGCCATCCAAGTCGGAGATGCGCAGACCATGGCGTGCGATGGCCTCCGCCAGCGCCGGCCGCAGCAGCAGCGTCACATCGCGCTCCGCCAGCGCCAGACAGCCGCCCACGTAGCACCCGATGCTGCCCGCGCCAGCCACGGCGATGCGCGCTTGGCCGTCCGCCGCCATCGGCTCACTCCGCCCCCTCCGTCCAAGGCACGCCGCCGGCGTAGGTGCGGTAGCTCACCCCGGCCAGGAAGCCGGCATCCACGGGGAGGAGAATGCCGGTGATGGCCTTGGCCCGGTCCGAGCACAGGAAGGCGATGGCATCGGCGATGTCGGCCGGCTCCGGCAGCCGCGGCAGCGCGTGCACGCCCATGATCTTGTTCATGTCGCGCTGGCCCGCCGCCACCTTGGCCCTGAGCGGCGGCGTCATCACGTAGGTCGGCCCCACGCTGTTGACGCGGATGCCGTGGCGCCCCAGCTCCACCGCCAGCAGCTGCGTCAGCCGCTCGATGGCCGCCTTGCCCATGTTGTAGGCCGGGATCGGCAGCGGTATCCGGCTGTTGATGGAGCCCAGCGTGCAGATGGCGCCCTTCCCCTGCGGGATCATCTGGCGCGCGAAGGCGCGAGCGCAGTGGACGGTGCCGTTGTAGTTCACCCGCCACATTCGGTCGTGGGCCGCCATGTCCATCTCCATGATGGACTCGGTGTTGGGAATGAGCCCCGCCGAGGTGACGAGGATGCCGGCCGGTCCGAGGTCCGCCTCCACCCTGGCCGCCACCGCGTCCACCGCCTTCGCATCCGAGACGTCGCAGGCATAGAACCGCGCCCCTTGGCCGATGGCGGCGGCCACCGCCTCGCCCGCCGCGACGTTCACGTCCACGATGGTCACGCTGCAGCCGTCGGCCGCCAGGCGCTTCGCCGTGGCCTCACCGATGCCGCTCGCTCCGCCCGTCACGACCGCGACCGTCCTCGCCATGGGTGCTCCTCCGAATTGCGACTGCAACCGACCTTAAGCCCGTTCGCCGAGCCGGCCAACGCCTGCGACGTAGGGTGCAATAAGGCGAAAGCCGCATTGCACCGATGCTCCCTCCGACATCACAGTCGCACGCAAGACGGGCTAACGCCCTCTTGCACCCTATGTCCTGCGCGGCTCCTCCCTGGGGCACAACGCCAGCCAAGTTCGCACCCGGGCGCCTTGTGGTGTAACATGCGGAGCGACGGGACGCCCGCCGGCTGCCGGCACGGGCTTCCTTTCACGCCACGCGAGACAAGCTGGGACACGCGAACCATGGCATTGGCGCTGCCGGAACCCGATCGCACCATCGTGCGCCAGCGCGACTCCATCGTCGCCGACCTGCGCAAGCTCGTCCCCCCCGACACCATCATCGCCGACGAGGAGGGCCGCCGCGCCTTCGAGACCGACGCGCTCACCGCCTACCGCCGCATGCCGCTGGCCGTGGCCCTGCCCGCCTCCACCGAGGAGGTGTCGCGGCTGCTGCGCTACTGCCATGCCAACGACATCAAGGTGGTCGCCCGCGGCGCCGGCACCTCGCTGTCCGGCGGTGCGCTGCCGGCCGAGGACGCGCTCGTGATCGGCGTCTCGCGCATGCACCGCGTGCTCGACATCGACACCATGAACCGCACCGCCCGGGTCGAGACCGGCATTACCAATCTCGGCATCAGCGAGGCCGTCAAGGCGCACAGCTTCTTCTACGCCCCCGACCCGTCGAGCCAGCTCGCCTGCACGCTGGCCGGCAATCTCGGCATGAACTCCGGCGGGGCGCACTGCCTCAAGTACGGCGTCACCACCAACAACGTGCTCGGGCTGCGCCTCGTCCTGATGGACGGCGAGATCGTCGACATCGGCGGCGCCCATCTCGACGCGGCGGGCTACGACCTGACGGGGCTCGTCATCGGCTCGGAGGGCCAGTTCGGCATCGCCACCGAGGCCACCGTGCGCATCCTGCGCTCGCCCGAGGCCGCGCGGCCGATGCTGCTGGGCTTCGGGTCCAGCCAGGCGGCCGGCAACTGCGTCTCCGCCATCATTGCGGCCGGCATCATCCCGGTCGCCATCGAGTTCATGGACAAGCCCGCCATCCAGGTGTGCGAGGCCTTCGCCAAGGCCGGCTATCCCACCGACGTGGAGGCGCTGCTGATCGTGGAGGTTGAGGGCTCCAACGAGGAGATCGCCGACCTGCTCGCCGCCGTCACCGACATCGCCCGGCGCTTCAACCCCAGCGCCATGCGCGTCAGCCAGAGTGCGGAGCAGAGCGCGGCCATCTGGAAAGGCCGCAAGTCGGCCTTCGGCGCCATCGGCCGCATCTCCGACTACTACTGCATGGACGGCGTGATCCCCCTGGGCAAGCTGGGCGAGGCGCTGGTGGAGATCTCCCGCATCTGCGACCGCCACGGCCTCCGCGTGGCCAACATCTTCCACGCCGGCGACGGCAACCTGCACCCGCTCATCCTCTACGACGCCAACGATGCTGCCCAGGCCGAGCGGGCCGAGGAGGCCGGCGCCGAGATTCTCAAGTTGTGCGTCAACGTCGGTGGCTGCCTCACCGGCGAGCACGGCGTCGGCATCGAGAAGCGCGACCTCATGCGCGTCCAGTTCACCCCCACCGACCTCGCCTTGCAGATGCGCATCAAGACCGTGTTCGACCCGAAGTGGCTCCTGAACCCCGCCAAGGTGTTCCCGCTCGACGGCCGCGAGGCCGCCCAAGAGCTTGCCCGAGAGCTTGACCAAGAGCTTGCCCGAGAGCTCGGGCCGGACTTTGGAAACCGGGCAGCGTGAGGCAAGCGTGGCCGTCCACTCCCAGGTGCGCCCCATCGATGAGCGCGAGCTTGCCCGTGTGCTCGCCGAGGCGCGCATTGCCAACACGCCCCTGGAGGTGACGGGCGGCGGCTCCAAGCAGCGCATCGGCCGCCCAACCCAGACCGCCGCCAGCGTGTCGTCCAAGGCGATGCGCGGCATCACCCTCTACGAGCCCACCGAGATGGTGATGTCGGCCCGCGCCGGCACGCCGCTCTCCCAGGTCGAGACCGCACTTTCCGAGCGCGGCCAGATGCTGGCGTTCGAGCCGGTCGACTACGGCCCGATGCTGGGCGGCGAGGCCGGCCACGCCACCGTCGGCGGCGTGTTCGCCGCCAACGTCTCCGGCTCCCGCCGCGTCGCCGTCGGGGCGGCGCGCGATCATCTCCTCGGCGTGCGCGGGGTCAACGGCCGCGGCGAGATCTTCAAGAACGGCGGCCGTGTCATGAAGAACGTCACGGGCTACGACCTGTGCCGCGGCCTGGCCGGCAGCTGGGGCACGCTCGCTGTGCTCACCGAGGTCACCTTCAAGGTGCTGCCGGCGCCCGAGGAGACCGGCACGCTCATCCTCTTCGGCCTCCCCGACGAGATCGCCGTGGAGGTGCTGTGCGCCGCCATGGCGAGCCCCTACGAGGTCTCCGGCGCGGTGCACCTGCAGCGCAGTGACGGATTTGCCCTGGCTGCGCAGCCCCGAATGCTCGAGCCGCGCCGCCAGCGGC
>JBIOWI010000151.1:0-3918 GCA_044868325.1 Hyphomicrobiaceae bacterium | reverse complement strand
GGCTACCAGCCGACGCTCGCCACCGACATGGGCGCCCTGCAGGAGCGCATCACCACCACCCAGAAGGGCTCCATCACCTCGGTGCAGGCCATCTACGTGCCGGCCGACGACCTCACCGACCCGGCGCCCGCCACGTCCTTCGCCCACCTCGACGCCACCACCGTGCTGTCGCGCGACATCGCCGCCAAGGGCATCTATCCGGCGGTGGACCCGCTCGATTCCACCTCGCGCATGCTGCAGCCCGACATCGTCGGCGAGGAGCACTACCAGGTGGCGCGCTCGGTGCAGCAAATCCTGCAGCGCTACAAGGCGCTCCAGGATATCATCGCGATTCTCGGCATGGACGAGCTGTCGGAGGACGACAAGCTGACCGTTGCGCGCGCGCGCAAGATCGAGCGGTTCCTCTCCCAGCCGTTCTTCGTGGCTCAGGTGTTCACGGGCACGGAAGGCAAGCTCGTCGCCCTTGCGGATACCATCAAGGGCTTCAAAGGGTTGTGCGCCGGCGATTACGACCACTTGCCGGAACAGGCGTTCTATATGGTCGGCACTATCGAAGAGGCGGTCGCCAAAGCCGAGCAGTTGGCGGAGGCGGCATAACCGGAGAGGGAAGCGGCAATGTCCGCAGACAATGCGAAGGCCGAGTTCGGCAGCTGTTGCGAAGGTCTCAAAGACGCGCTGACGAATGAGGAGTTCGAGCCGCTGTTCGCGGTGGATGAGTCTGGCGTGCTCTACATGTCGGTCGGGGTCATGGACGCCGAGGGCGAGGACGAGCCCAACATGGTCGATCACCCCGTCTACTTCTGCCCCTTCTGCGGCACCAAGCTGCAGTCGGAGGAGGAGGTGGAGGCCAAGCTGAACGCCGAGGCGGCGTAGAGGTGTCAGACCCTCTGGGTCTGACACCATGGCCCCGCCGGTGTTCTGCTCGGCGGCTCAAAAGCACGGTTTGCATAGTGGTGTCAGACCCGGAGGGTCTGACACCATCTCAGGGAAGGCGAGATGGCAGGCACGTTCAAGTTCGAGCTGGTGACCCCGGAGCGCATGCTGCTCTCCGAGGATGCCGCCCAGGTGGTCGTGCCCGGCGTCGAGGGCGAGTTCACCGTGCTCGCCGGCCATGCGCCCGTCCTCTCAGCCCTGCGCCCCGGAGTGGTCGATGCCAGACTGGGAGATTCGCGCACGGTGCGAGTGTTCGTGAAGGGCGGCTTCGCCGAGGTGGACGCCGAGCGCCTGGTCGTGCTGGCCGAGCGCGCCTTCGACGTCGGCGCCATCGACGCCGCCGGCATCTCGGCCCAGCTGCAGACCGCCGAGGCCGAGCTCACCGCCGCCACCACCGATTCCGCCCGCCTCGCCGCCGCCTCCGCCGTGGAGCACCTGCGCGCCCTGCAGCGGTAGGGTTGGGCCGCCGCCGCCAACGGCGCAGGTTGGTCAAGTCTCCGAAGGTCGCTCGCCCAACACGGCATGAGGTCCTGTACTCTATTACAGGCGCGTCCGGTTCAGGGGGCTGACGAACGCTTCTGCGCAAAGCGAGGGCACTGCTGGGTATGACCCATTGCGGCCTCTCGGGCCCGGGGCAACTAACCTCGGCATTTCAGGTGGCGGTGGTGCCTGCCGTCTTGGGCAAAGGAGACCGCGCTAACGCGCGTCACGCCCCAGACCCTTCGCAATCCTCTCAAGAATCGCCTGAGCGCCAAAGGCAACGGCAATCCAAAGCGCAATCACGCCAACCAGCACGGCAAACTGGAAAGCGGTTGGCTCAGTCAGTAGCCGAGATGCCTGCTCAGTGGCCACGGTCAGCAAGACAACAGGGACCAAGATCCCGATGGCAGTCCCTATGAGGTAGTCGAGAAAACCAATGTCGCTCGCGCCGGCAACCACGCTGACCAGTGCGAAAGGCGACCCCGGGATAGCGCGCACCACAGCGGTCGTCACCAGGCCCCGCCGCATGAGTGCGGACCGCGCGAAGTCGAAGCGTGGGCCCAATGCATTCAGCAGCACCTCACGGCCGAGCCACATGCCAATTGCATAGTTGAGTGCCGCGCTCGCCAGGAGACCGGCGGTCGAATAGACGAACCCCAACACGGGGCCGAACACCGCAGCGCAGGCGACGATCAGCAACAACACTGGAAAGACAACGAGCCCGGCACCCAAATAACATCCGAGCACGATGGCAAACTGCCACGGGCTGGCTGAAATCGCAGCCATTGCTGCGGCGGCCGCCTCGGGATCGGCGAGGCGAGAGATCGGCGTGAAGCCCCAGATGAGCGCCAACAGCGCTAACGCAAGCGCGGCAGCTCCAATTTTTGTGGTGGTTCTAATCGCCATGCCGAGTGAGGAACGTTCCGCTTTCTGCGCTCATTCTCAACGGCGCAGTGTGGTTGGACAATGTGACCGCGGCAAGGGTGAGCTTTCTGCTCCTGACCCGAAGGAGACGTCATCAGCGCGCGCCTGGCCATGCCAGCGGTGAAATATCATCCGCGTGGTAGGCCGGCGATCTTGAGACCCTCGCCAAGTCTCGCCATGAACACCGGCCGGAACGGCCAGGCCCTGATCGCCTGGAAAATGGTCAAGTCGGGGTCCTTGCGCATCAGCCGCCGTGCGATCCGGCGCGCGTCGGCCCGAGCCCCGGCGTGCGCTGCCGCTGCAATCAGCACGCGCTCGGCCCAAAACGACTGCGGATAAGCCTCGATACCGCTGCGAATCCAAAGTGCCGCCCGCTCATAGCGGCCCGCCGCGAAGTGGGCGCAACCGGTGCCGATGAAGGTGAGGTGTCTGAGTGGCTCAAACGGCATCAGATGCAGCGTCTTCTGGAACTCGCGGAGCGCGCCATCGCTGTCGCCGAGATACGCCGACGTCCATCCGCGACGCATCAGGGCAATGGGAGACGACGGATCGCGAGCTAATGCACGCTCGATCAAGTGGTCGGCCTCGCCAATGCGATGCGAAAGACTGACGGCACCAGCGGCGAGCGCGAGGGTCATGGCGTCTTCGGGAGACAGCGCGCAGGCCGTCTCCGCCAGCCGGCGGGCGCGCGCCAGGTCCTCGCCGGGTGTCGCGCTGAAGCGCTGCGCGGCCCGCTGTCCCCAGCACCAGGCGGCCATCGCCTTGGCAAGCCCGTAGTTTGGAGCCAGCTCTTGCGCCCGTTCGAGGTCTTCGAGTGCCGCGTTGCACTCCTTCGGAGCCACGGCGAACGCCGACGGGATGGCACGCCACGTCAGCCGCAGCGCTTCATCGTCGACGACCTCGTCGTTGCTGCCGATCGACAACCGCGCCCGCCGAAGCGTCTCCGACGGCCTCTCTCCAAAGGCCCGACGATACTCAGCCGCGAACCTGCCGAGCTGGTTGAAGCCGCTGGCGAGCGCGGCGTGCGTGACTGTCTCCTGCGGGGTGGCGTTAAGCAGCTCCTGGCGCGCCCGGGCGAGCCGCGCGCTGCGCACCCAGCCTAACGGCGTCGTGCCCAAAAACTGCTTGAAGTGTGCTTCGAGGGTGCGCGGCCGGACACCAGCGACCGCGGCGAGGGTGTTGAGGTCGACCGGACCATTAAGATGAGCGCGCAGCCAGTCCAGGGCGCGCGCCAAGCTGGCCGGCAATGCCATGCCGGATTCCAGGGCCTGCGGCCGATGGAGCCTCCGTTTGGGTGTGGGGTCAATCATAGCCGTCTCGCATCGCAGCGCGGCAACCCGGTCAGTGGCATTTCACTTTCGGTGCGGCTTCTGCACAGGGCTACGGGATGCGCATAGCCGCAGCGCGGTCCATCGGTACACCCTGCGCCGCACGCTGACTACACGCTCTCTCAAGGAGGCAGGGTCATTCAAAGAATCCGCCCGGTAACGACGGCGACGGCCTCGGCGCGGTCCTCGCGGAAGTTCTCGCGGGCCTCGGGCACGGACAGGCCTCGGGCGCGGATGAGATGGAGCACGAGAT
>JBIOWI010000150.1:0-9229 GCA_044868325.1 Hyphomicrobiaceae bacterium | reverse complement strand
GGCCCCCCCCGACCGGCATCGCGCGTGCTCATCGCCACTCATCGCCACCAGGGGCCCAAGCCCCTAGCCCTGCACAAAGATCCCCGTGTCGGCTCCCGCCTGCTACCGCCGACTGCCCAATGCCTACTGCCTCCTGTCAAGCCTTGCGGAGTGACTCGCCTGACACACATGCAGATGCAATATGCTCAGTGCGGAGCATGAGTGTGTCTCAAGCATCACATGGGGGCAGAATTGGCATCCCCCCCAGCGGCATGAGCGGTTGATTTGTGCAAATCTAGGTGCTTGATCCTTCTGGGGAAGCGCAGTTGTGGTAGCCCAGTTATCAGCTGAAGTGCGGTGGTAACCGAATAGTCGGCTGAAGTGCGGGGAGAGTGCGTTGTCGGTAGAGCAGCGTCGTCATGTGTTTACGGCGTCAGGCCCGCCCGGGGGGGCGGGAGCGCAGGTACAGTTGCACCGGCCGCCCCAAGGCGGCCCACACTCGGCGCGCGATGCGCGCCCCCAAGCCGCAGCAGGCATAGACGCTCGCCAGGAGCGCCGGTGGCCAGCCACTGACGGTCGCCCCGTCGGCGGGCTACCCGACCTCGACCAGATCCATCCTCAGCAGCAGCCCCGCGCGTGCGCGCGACATTGATCTTTGGAGGGAAACGATGAAGACGATTGTTGCGGGCCTGATGCTCCTGCTCCTGTTCCTGCTCCCGGATCCCTCGCTGGCGGGATCGGAGGGCTGCACACGGGACTTCTGGGGCAAGTGCAAGGGGGGCTCGTGGGACAACGGCAACGGCCACCATCACTACGGTAACGGCAACGGCTACCACCACGCGTCGTACAGCTACCGCCATTGCGCCAAGGACTTCTGGGGCCGCTGTGCCGATGGCCGCCCGCGCTGGCGCCGCCATCACCACGACGACAACGGCCACCAACACCATCACGGCCATCACCACCACGGCCGCGGGGATGTGGACCGCGGCGCGGTCTGCCAGCTCAGGCGCCGCGTGGTGGGCGTCGAGAAGACCTCCAGGGCGCAGGCGCGCAGGGCTGCCGACGACGCCTGGATGGGGGCGGTGCGCTACGACCACGGCGAGCGCTTCCAGGACCTCAACCATGCCAAGGACGTGCGCCACAACTGCGATCCGAGCACGCCGGTGTCTCCTGCGGTCCTCATCAAGAAGACCTACTTCCGCTGCGTCGTGGAAGCCACGCCCTGCCGCGGGCCGACCGGCACCTCCGAGGAGCGGTACGAGCGGCGCTACGAGGAGGACGAGGGCGATGATGACAAGTAGTCGGGGGTGGGAGGGCGAGGCATCCCGCCCTCCTCGCCGCCCTACGGTCTGCCGGAGTGAAGTTGGTGCGCGTTAGGTCGCCTCGCAGGAGTTGAGGGAAAACGATGAAGTTGCTCAAGATCGCGGCGCTTTCCGCCACTGTGCTTGCGAGCGGGTGTGCCACTGAGATGGCCTGGCAACGGGAGGACGGGGGTCCGCTCGACAGGCGGTTCGCCTGGACGGCGGAGCGGTGCCGCGAGCGCGCCCGCGAGAGCTGGGGAGGACGAGAGGAGCGCGCCGAGACGATGTATCGGTGCATGCGCAGGCACGGATACGTCTGGACCAGCGTCGCCGTATCGGAGCCGCGGTACCGTCACCGCGACTACCGCTACTACGACGACAACGACGACTAGGGCCGGGCATCCGAGCCGGGTCCGGACCGCTGCGCACGCGGGTACCCGGCTTGGTTGACCTGACGCGGTTGAGAGCCGCCGGCGTCCGCTGGTGGCTTCCGTGTGTGCGTGTCAGCGGCCGCCGACCCCAACCAGGAGGACACCGCCGCTCGGTTAGGGCGGTCTCGCCAAGGTGTCCGTGTGGCCGACCAAAGCGGCGGTCCGGCCCACCGCGAGCCAGTCCTTCAGCTTGTCATCGGGCACCAGGCGCGTCTCGCGTACGGCCGCCGCGAAGCCCGCCGCGAGCGCCTCGATGAGCGTCTCGTCGCCGGCCGCCAGCCGCCAGCCGCTGTCACCCTCGCTCACGGTATAGCCGGCCTCGTCGAACGCCGCGCTGAGCAGCGACGGCGCGATCGGCCCCGCCGCCACGCCGAAGCCCTTGTCGCGCACCTGATGCGAACGGAACGCCGAGGCAAGCGCCGCGTCCGCCTCGTGCTTGGGAGTCCAGCGCTGCAGGCCATTGTAGGTGAGCACGGTGAAGAACGCGGCCCTATGGCGGACGACCTCCGCCGCGAGAGTGGCGATGAAGTCGTCGGAGACGAGGTCGAACAGTGCCGAAGCCGTGTAGAGGTCGGCGCCGGGGTCGAGCACCCGGTCCAGGTCGCGGGCGAGATCGGCACGGGTGAACTGCACCGTGATCCGTTTGCCGTCCTTGCCGAGTATCAGCCGGTTGCCGTCACGCTCCGCGTGCGTGGCCCAGGTGCAAAGACGCGCCACGGCGCCTTCCAGGAGCTCTTCGTCGTTGTCGACCAGCGTCCAGTGCTGCTCGAAGCCCAGGAGCGGCGCGGTGGCGCGGAGGTTCGAGCCGGTGCCGCAGCCCATGTCGAGCACGGCAATGGAGGCGCGCCGCCCCAGGCGGCGGGTCACCTCGCGTGCCAAGTCCTCGCTGCGGGAGCGGTGATCGACCGGCTCGCGCAGATCGAGCCAAGCCGTGTCGAACCCGCGGATTTCGCTGCCGGAGCTCATGGCAGAGGACCCTTGGGCGGGGCACCCTTGGACGCGGCACCCTCCGGCGCCAAGGACGCGACGCCCGCGATGGCGGCTGCAGCGATGCGCGCGGTATCCTCCCAGCGCGGCAAGGCCTGGCCGGCCACCCACGCCGCATCGCCGAGGCGGCGGCGCAGTCCGGCGTCGTCGAGGACGCGGGCAATGGCTTGGCTCAGCGCCCGCTCGTCGCCCGGGGCGACCTTCAGGGACGCCGTATCGGGCACGGTCTGGGCGGCCGCCCCGCCCGTCGTACAGACGACCGGCAGCCCACGCGCCAGCGCCTCGGCCAGCACCATGCCGTAGCCTTCGTAGAGCGATGCCATCACGAACAGATCGGCTGCAGCGTAGAGGTCTGCCAACTCCCTCGTCGTGGCCGGGCCGTAGAGCGTCACACGATCCATGAGCCCAGTCTCGCGCAGCGCCGACTCCAGCGCCGCACGGGCGCCAGCGTCGCGGTCTTCCGAACCTGCGATGGTAAGGCGCCAGTCACGGTCCCGCAACGGGGCCAGCGCACGGACAAGCGTGTCGTAGGCCTTGCGCGGGACGATCGAGCCCACGGAGAGGAGCTGCACCGGCGCGCCCGCGCCCAGCGCGCCGCGGGCGCGCGGGGCGGGGTCGGTGCCCGGGACCGCGACGGTGATCTTGCCCGGCGGCATGGCGAAGTCCGCCGCCAGGGTGGCAGCGGTGGTAGGGCTGGTGACCAGGATATGGCGGGCGTGCGCCAGGGCGGCCAGCTCCGAGGCGAACAGGGCGTTCTTGCGGGCGTCGTCGAGGCCTGTCTCCAGGCATAGCGGGTGGTGCACCAGCGCCAGGATGGGGCACAGCAAAGTATTGATGAGCGCGGCGGGCATGGCGCCGTAGGCGAGCCCGTCGATCACCAGCACGGAGCCGGGCTCGACCGCCCGCAGAGCCCGCGCCGTCTCGGCCAAGTCGGCCTCGGTTGGCAGCGGAAACGAGGCTGGCAGCGCGAGATGCCGCACGTGCACGCCGAACTGGCCCAGCAGGGCCATGATGCGGCGGTCGTAGGCATAGCCGCCGGTCGGAAGATCGATGTCGCCCGGGATGGCGAAGACGGCCGGGGTCATGGTGTGGGGCCGCTGCGACGAGGACAACCGCGAATGGCGAATGGTGCGTGGCGAACGGTCCGGTCCACCATTCGCCATTGGCCATTGGCCATTCGCGGCGCAGCCATAAGCCTCGCAGCAAGCATACTCAAACCGGTCCCTCGAACCAGGCGCGGGCCAGGTCGGTCTCGTGCAGGGTCACGCGGATCCTGGCGAGGCTCTTGCCGTCCTCGCCCAGAGCGCCATCCTGGGCGGCCTTGACCATGGCGTCGAACACGTAGCGGCAGAGGAACTCGGTTGTCGTCAGCGTGCCCTTGAACTGGGCCAGCGCGTCGAGGTTCTGGTAGGCCAGGGGCTTGAGCTTCCCCTTCAGCGCATCAAGGGCGGCGCCGATGTCCACCACCACGTTCTGCGGCGTCAGCCTCTCGCGGAAGAACGCCACGTCCACCACGAAGGTGGCGCCGTGCATGCCCTGGGCCGGCCCGAAGAACGGGTCGGGCAGGCTGTGGGCGATCATGATGCGGTCGCGCACCTCGACGGCGTACATTCACAGAGTCTCCTGATACAGGACGAAGTCCTTTGCATCTTCCCGAGCGCCGCGTGCTGCCCTTGTGGCCAGCGCGGCCTGCTTCAAGAGATCGAGAAGCCGAGCCCAGCGTTCGTCTCTCTTGTCGAGAGAGTTCATCAGCCGATTCACCATCCAAACCGTAAGAGGGGTTGGAAAGCGAGCGACAGATTCAATGAGCTGATGCTCGTACCCCGCCAATCCTTCCAGCTCATGCACCATTGGCCCTGGTGTACCCAACTCGCACTCTCCTAAGTCGGGCGCATCTGACAATCTCTCAATCAATTTCAGTATAGTCCGTGTTGCCTCGCTGGGCGCTGAGACCGCGACCAGCTCAGGTAACAGGACGCGCAGACGTTCCATGCCCTTGGCGAGCCTATTGCTCATGCTGAAATCATGAGGCCCGAGCCTATCCAGCTCCGCCTCGACCTCAACCCTGCTTCTCTGCATCCGTTTGCCCTACGGCGCCTCGATCGCTGGGATAGCGGATGACTGGGGCAAGACCGTGCGCAGCCGTTCCCAGGATGCGCGGCAGCTCGCGCGGGGCGTCCGCGAAGGCGATCTCCTCGGCCACCAGCAGGTCGAGGGCGGGCTGGTCCAGCAGCCGCAGCGCGGCGGCCATGCGGCGGCCATAGTCCCAGCGCGGGCGGCGTCCGGGCGAGACCAGGCCCACCTGGGAGGAGACCAGCTTGAGGCGGCGGCTGTGGAAGGCACCGCCGAGGCCGACCTCGACCGGCTTGTCGCCGTACCAGCTCATCTCGACGACAGTCCCCTCCAGGCCGGCGCAGGCAATGGCCGTATTCAGGCCGGCGGCGCTGGCGCTGGCATGGAAGACGATGTCGGCCTCGGTGGGAGCCGCGTCGGGGGCCACGAATCCGGCGCCCAGCGCCTCCGCCAGGGGGCGGCGGCCAGCCTCCACATCCACGACGGTGACGGCCGTCGCGGGCAGGCGTGCGGCCATGGACGCGACAAGGAGTCCTACCACCCCCGCTCCCACCACTGCGATGCGATCGCCCGGCCCGGCGCCGCTGTCCCACACGGCGTTGAGGGCAGTCTCCATGTTGGCGGCGAGCGTGGCGCGGCGCGGCGGGATGTGAACGGGAACGACGGCCAGGCAGTCCGCGGGGACTTGGAAGATGTCTTGATGGGGATGGAGGCAGAACACGATGCGGCCCTTAAGATCGGCGGGGCCGTCCTCGACAGTGCCGACGGCGCAGTAGCCGTATTTCACCGGGAAAGGGAAAGCTCCCTCCTGCATAGGACAGCGCATCCGCTCCCACTCGCTGCGGCCGACCGCGCCCTGGAGCACGAGCCGCTCGGTGCCCCGGCTGATGCCGCTGAACAGCGTGCGCACGCGCGCCTCACCCATGCCGAGAGGCGGCAGCACCGTCTCGCGCAGCTCCACGGCGTCCGGCCCCATATACCAGAGGGCGCGCGTCGTCAGAGTCCGCGATGCGGTCGCCGCCGCCATGATGTTAGCGCCGCCGCCTGCCATGATGCCGGCTCACACAGAGCTTCGACAAAGGTCGCCGGGATTCATCGCTGGGTTCATCGGGGGTTCACCGGGCGTTTGCGAGGGGATTTGCATGAGCGACAGTCTCGACACTCCCGCGCCGCGGGCGATGCCCCATGCCCAAACTCTTACGACACCCGCCGGCCTCCAGTCCATCGACCTGCTGACCCGCAGGCGGCGGATCGTGTTCGCCCTCAACGCCGTCACCTATACGGCGATGCTGTGGGCGGCGGCCCTGATCCTCGGGGCGGGCGGCTGGACCGTGGTGGACATAGTGCTGCTGGCGGCCTTCGCGCTGGGCCTGCCCTGGACCGTGCTCGGCTTCTGGAACGCGCTGATCGGGCTGTGGCTCCTGCATTTCCGCAAGGACCCGCTGGCCGAGGTGGCGCCGTTCGCCGCGGCGGGCGGCCAGCCGGCGCCCATCCGCATCAAGACCGCCGTCTTCATGACCGTGCGCAACGAGGACCCCGGCCGGGCCATCCTGCGGCTCAAGACGGTGAAGGCCAGCATCGATGCCACCGGGGAGGGCAGCGCCTACAGCTACTTCGTGCTGAGCGACACCAGCCTGCCCGAGGTGGCGGCGGCCGAGGAGAAGGCGGTGGCGGCCTGGAAGGCGGCCGACCCCGACGCCGACCGCGTCGTCTATCGACGGCGCGAGAGGAATACGGGCTTCAAGGCCGGCAACGTGCGCGACTTCTGCGAGCGCTGGGGGCGCGACTTCACGCTCATGCTCCCCCTCGATGCGGACAGCCTGATGGCGGGGCCGGAGATCGTTCGCCTCACGCGCATGATGCAGGTGCATCCCAGGATCGGCATCTTGCAGAGCCTGGTGGTGGGCATGCCCTCCGCCTCGGGCTTCGCCCGCATCTTCCAGTTCGGCATGCGCCACGGCATGCGCTCCTACACCATGGGGCAGGCGTGGTGGGTGGGCGACTGCGGCCCGTTCTGGGGCCACAACGCGCTGGTGCGCATTGCGCCCTTCCACGAGCACTGCGCGCTGCCGATGCTGCCGGGCAAGCCGCCGCTGGGCGGCCATGTCATGTCGCACGACCAAGTGGAGGCCACATTGATGCGCCGCGCCGGCTACGAGGTGCGGGTGCTGCCCGAGGAGTGCGGCAGCTGGGAGGAGAACCCGCCCACCATGCTGGAATTCGCGCAGAGAGACGTGCGCTGGTGCCAGGGCAACATGCAGTACACCAAGCTCGTCGGGCTGCCGGGGCTCTACCCCATGAGCCGGTTCCAGCTGGTGTGGGCGATCCTGATGTTCGTTGGCATCCCGGCCTGGACGCTGATGATCGCGCTGCTCCCCGTGGCCGCATGGCAGACCCAGGGCGTGGCGGACTTCCCGGCAGGGCTGGCCATCGGGCTCTACATCACGTTCTTCACCATGTACCTGATGCCGAAGATCGCCGGCCTCATCGACGCTATGCTGACGCGCGGCGGCGTGGCCCGCTACGGCGGCTGGCTCAGGTTCCTGGCCGGCGCCGCCATCGAGACGGTGTTCTCGTTCCTGCAGGGCGCCGTCTCGACCATCCGCACGTCCATCTTCATGATCGGCCTGGCGTTCGGCAAATCGGTGGTATGGGGCGGCCAGTCGCGCGACGCGCAGCGGCTGTCCTGGCGGGCGGCGGCCTGGGCCCTGTGGCCGCAGATGCTGTTCGGCGCGCTGGTCTGCGGCGCGCTGGCGGCGATTGCGCCAACCGTGCTGTGGTGGAGCCTGCCGCTGACGGCGGGCTACCTGCTGGCGGTCCCGTTCGCGGTGCTGACGGCCCACCCCGCCTTCGGCCGTGCGCTGCAGCGGTTTGGGCTGTGCGGAGTCCCGGAGGATTTCTCCATGCCGGGGGAGGTGAATGCGGTGATGGGAAACGGCAGCGGGCAGTGATATGCTGATGCAATGAACGAGCGGGTCCGAGCCATCGTCGAGGAAGCGCGGAAGCTGACGCCGCAGGAGCGGCTGGAGCTGTTCGACCTACTTGAAGCGACATTTGCCGGCGACGAGGGGGACGGCACCCCGGAGGAAATCGAGGCCGCGTGGCTCGATGAGGTCGAAGACCGCATTGCTAGAATCGAGCGCGGCGAGTCGGTTCTCGTAGACTATGAGGAAGTAATGGCGAGGGCGCGTCGGCGCATTCGCTAGTCATGCGCGTCCGCTTCGTAGCCGAGGCCGATGAAGAGCTTAGCGAAGCGACAGGATATCTCTCCGAACGATCTGCCCACGCAGCGCAGAGGTTTCTCGCTGACGTGGAGGGGACGATCCGGCTCCTGCGCAGATTTCCACGGTTGGGCTCTCCACTTCGTCACAGTCTGCGACGCCTCTCGCTGAAGGTCTTCCCTTACGAAGGCGGCGAGATTGCCGTCTATGCGCTTGCTCATGTCCGTCGGAGACCGGGCTATTGGCGCAAGCGCGTTGCCGGATAACCGCGTTTCTGGAGCGATCTCGGTCCCTAATGCCCAAAGCCTCGATCCTTTCCACCATCCGCACCGACCCCGCCTTCGCCTCGCTGCGACGCTCGCTCGATGTCTACTACGGCGATGCGGCGCGGGATACGGCGATGGACGCGCTCTATGCGCGCTTCGTGCGACCGGGAACGCTGGCGTTCGACATCGGCAGCCATGTTGGCGACCGCATCGGCAGCTTTCGGCGGCTCGGCGTGCGCGTGGTGGCGCTGGAGCCGCAGCCGTTGTGCGCGCAAACCATCCGCGCGCTCTATGCCGACGATCCCGACGTGACCCTGGTCGAGGCGGCGTGCGGCGACCGGCCGGGCAGCCTTACCTTGCGCATCAACTCCGCCAACCCGACGGTCTCCACCGCCTCCGCGGAGTTCATCGGTGCCGCGGACGGGGCGGGCGGCTGGGAAGGCCAGGTGTGGGACGCGGAGGTGGAGGTGCCCTGCACCACGCTGGACGCGCTGATCGCCGAATATGGTGCGCCCGCCTTCGCCAAGATCGACGTGGAGGGCTTCGAGGATGCGGTGCTGGCGAGCCTGTCGCAGGCGCTGCCAGCGCTGTCGTTCGAATTCACCACCATCCAGCGCGACGTGGCCTTGCGCTGCCTGGACTTGCTGGCGGCGCTGGGACCTTACGGATTCGACATTGCGCTGGGCGAGAGCCAGAGGCTCACCTTCGACCGCTGGGTGTCCAAGGCCGACATGGCTGCCCACATCTCCGCCCTGCCCCACGCCGCCAACTCGGGCGATGTGTACTGCGTGGTGTCAGACCCTCCGGGTCTGACACCATAAGCGCTCCCGGCGTTGGAGTCGTAGTGTCAGACCCAGAGGGAGGATCTTGCAAAAATGCGGCGGCGCGAGTGATTTTCCGCTGAAGCGGTGAAAAGTCGAGGCATCGGCGCTGGCTCCGACTACGGTGTTTCCGTGACGAATCACCCGAGA
>JBIOWI010000149.1:0-10844 GCA_044868325.1 Hyphomicrobiaceae bacterium | reverse complement strand
CGACTGCTGTCCTCGGCCGAGTGACTGGGCGCGTCCGCCGGCTCGGCAAGATGCCCCGGTTGACGCGCGCCGGTTCTCCCGTGCGAGGGAATCCCGGTGTCCATCGGATCGACGTCGATCACCTTACCAGCCGCCTGGGGCACCTGTGAAACGAGCTTGCGCAGCCGGCTCAGCAGGAGCTGCTCGTCGTCGGGAAGGCCGCCCTCGCTGTCGGCCTGCTCCAGGGCCGCGATCAGTTTCTCCGCTCCCCGCAGCAGCAGAAGCTCGGGGATTCGCCGGTCGATCTCGGCGGCCTGCTCGCCCAGCACCGCCAGGGCACGAGGATTGTCTGCAAACCAGGCTGCGACTGCGTTGCGCTCCTGCTCCAGCGCGTGCCTGACATCGACCTCAGCGAGGCGCAACTTGTCGCGCAGGTTCGGGTGGCGCTTGAGGATGCCGGCCGCGAGAGCGGCTTCCGCGCTATCCGCCTCCCAGAGCCTGCCGATGTCCGCCGCCGTCAGCCCCATGGCCTCCACCAGATCGCGGCGAATCTGTTCCGCCAGCGCTGCGTCGGACTCGCGCGGGCCGTCGTTGCTGACGCTGTCGCTGCGACTGTCGGTCAGCAGGTGGACGGCGGCCACGCTCCACCGCGAGTGAACCGGCGGGACATCGGCCAGCTGCCGCCTACCGTCCTGGCGGTCACTCGACTCGATGGCGCGCAGCACATCTTCCGCATTGCTCCGCCGATCAGGCTGCACCCCCGCGCCACCGATCCGCATCGGACGCGAGCGGCCGGGTTCTCCGTGATCGGATGCGCGCGCCGAATTGGCGACCATCGACAAATACTCGAACAGCTCCGGCCGCACGATGTAGCGCTCCTCCCTTGGGTCCGAAGCTGCCCGCTCGACTGCGCCGATGCTGGCGCCGGCCACCAGCACTTTTCGGATCCGGCGTGCGGTTTCCGCGTCGTGGTGCATAAGCTCCACCTCGGCGCGGGGTCCGGCGTCGCCGTGCATGGGCTTCATCGCGGCCAGGACCAGCTCGGCGTTGTACCGGTGGTCCTCGCCCAGGGCGTTCCTGATCACCGCCTCCAACTCACCGGCGCTCCGGGGCTTTGGGCTCGGCAGATCCGACAATGGCGATCGCGCCGCCGCCGCGCCGAACAGGCCTGCCGTGAAGACGAGCGCATCGATGCCGATGGCCAACGCCAGCGCCAGGTACGCCAGGCGGTTGCCGTCGAGGAAGGCGTTCCAGGTCACGACGAACCGGTGGGCCTTGTCGTCGCGGTTCATCTCGACGGCCTGCAGCCGCGCGCCGAGATCCGCCGCCTCGTTGGAGACGAGACCCGAATCCTGCACGCACTTGCGACCGAAGGCCAGCAGCTCGTCCGTGCTTGCCCCCTGCGGCAGCCTGGCGCCGCCCGCGCAGCTCTCCCGGAACGCGGTCAGCCCGGCGTTGAGTGCAAACAGGCGCGCCGCGGCCTCCGCGACGCTCTTGGGATCGCAGTCGATGCTGTGCGCCCGCTCCTGGGCGGCCGGCGCCGCCGACATGGCGTCCACCAGGGTGCCGCAGAGCGTCTGCAGCGCCGCCAGCTTCTCGGCATCCGGCTGGCGTCGGAATGCGGCGCGCGCCCGCTCGAGCTCGGCGAGCGCTCGCCGCGGCTCCAGCCGGCCGCCTGGGGCGTCGCCGTCCCCGGTCTGCGCCGCCTTGATGCGATGCTCGGCCGCGGCGATCTGGCTCTTGTACTTCGCCACCCCGCCGATGACGGTGGCGATCTCGCGCTTGAGGCCCACGATGCGGGCGGAGGCGAGATCGCGCTGGCGCTGCGCCTCCTTGAGGCGCGGCTCCTCGACCAGCGCCAGCCTGCGCTGTAGCTCGTCCAGCTCGCCCACGCGCTGGCGCCAGGCGGGACCCTTGCCGGGCTTCAACGTGCCCTCCACGCCGCCGTCCTCAGCGGAGGCATCGATGCGCTTAGCCGCAATCGCCTGCCTGGTTGCGTCGTGGCTCGCCTGCGCCTTGGCCAGCTCGGCCTCCAACGCCCCCATCGATGGCTCGAGGCGCTGCAGCTCCGCCTCCAGCTCGTCGCGCTTGCGCAGCAGTGCCGCCTGGCTCCTCTCTGCGCCGGCCATGCGCTCCTGCTGCTCGCCGATGCCGCGCTGGCGCTCCTCCATGTGCCGGGCGAGGACCGCCTCGATCTCCGCCTGGTCTTCGCGCGCTGTCAGCGCGAGCCTGGCGAGTTGTGCCTCGTACGCCTTCCAGCCGTCGCTCTCGAACAGCCGCTCCGCCTCGGCGATCTGCACCTTCCGGGCACGCTCGCCGATATCGGCGACAACGCCTGCGACCTGGTTGAGCGTGCGGATCTCGGCCGCGCGCGCCCGCGCCTCGACCGGGAAGATGCCGTTGAAGTGGGAATCGAACGAGAAGAACACCGAGGCGCTCATGGCAGCCAGGAACATCACCCACAGCACGGCATTCTTGGCGATCAGGCGCACGGTCTGCACGTAAGGCTGGACGACATCGCCGCCGCGCCGGAAGCTGAAGGCGATGAGCGCCACCGCCACCAGGGCCATCGCGAAGTAGAGCGCCACCTCGCTAACGCGCTGCCAGTCGGCGCGGAGGCTCAGATTGCCGCCGGCGCCGCGCGTGAAGCCGACGGCGCCGTGATGGATCAGCACCCAGCAGAAGACGAGGCCGGCCAGCGTGAAGCCGAGCCCCATAGCGGTCGCCGTCTCTCCCGCGCTGAGGCTCTTGCCGCTCGGGACACGGCCCATGCCCACTGCGAAGCTCTCGCCAATCAGCCACGCCACGATCAGCATCACACCCTGGATGCCGAAGGCGACGAGCGCGGAAAGCAGCGGCGAGGAGGTGAAGTTGCGCAGGCCGTCGAAGGTCGTGTAGCCGGAGGCGAGGGAGAGCGCGATCGCAGTCGCTCCGAGCAGCGCCAGCTGCCAGTTGCTGAACGCCGCCTCCTCGACGATGCGGAGGAGCCTTAAGAGAAAGCCCGACCGCCAGAGTGCGAGGAGAAAGACGAGCAGCAGGAGCGCGAGCACACCGTACGAGGCGGTTGCCGAGACAACGCTGTCGGACCCCATCGACCTCCCCCGTCGATGCGCATGGACGCTGGCTGATAGTCGGGCAAATCAGCTAGCCAATTGTATGTGGAAAGATGGTAGGGCGCAATCGGGCGAAGCGCGAACGTGCCGAACCGGCCAGGTTGAGCGAATCGGCTCAATGCCGCTGACGCGGCATTGACGCCCTACGATTTGACGCCATACCGCCGGGCCACATAGTCCTCGACAATGGCCTTAAACTCGTTGGCGATATCGGGTCCGCGCAGGGTGGCGGCCTTCTTGCCGTCGATGAACACTGGAGCCACCGGAGCCTCGCCGGTGCCGGGCAGCGAGATGCCGATGTCGGCATGCTTGGACTCGCCGGGGCCGTTGACGATGCAGCCCATCACCGCAAGGTTCAGCCCCTCCACGCCCGGATAGCGCCCTCGCCATTCGGCCATGCGGGTGCGCACGTAGCCCTGGATCTCGGCCGCCAGCTCCTGGAACACCGTGGAGGTAGTGCGCCCGCAGCCGGGGCAGGCGGCCACGATGGGCACGAAGGAGCGCAACCCCATGGTCTGCAGGATCTCCTGCGCCACCCGCACCTCCTGGGTGCGGTCGCCGCCGGGCTCGGGCGTCAGCGACACGCGGATGGTGTCGCCGATGCCCTGCTGCAGCAGCAGCCCCATGCCGGCCGTGGATGCGACGATACCCTTGGAGCCCATGCCGGCTTCGGTGAGGCCGAGATGCAGGGCGTAGCGACAGCGGCCGGCCAGCAGGGTGTAGACGCTGACGAGGTCCTGTACCGCGCTCACCTTGGCGGACAGGATGATGCGGTCGGCGCCCAGCCCCAGCCCCTCGGCGCGGGCGGCCGACAAGAGCGCCGACTGCACGATGGCCTCGTGCATGACGCTGCGGGCGTCCCTGGGCGCGGCGGAGGCCGCGTTCTCGTCCATCAGGCGTGTCAGCAGCTCCTGGTCGAGGCTGCCCCAGTTGACGCCGATACGCACGGGCTTGCCGTACTCCAGCGCCAGCTCGACGATGGCCGAGAACTGCCGGTCGCGCTTGTCCTTGAAGCCGACATTGCCCGGATTGATGCGCCACTTGGCGAGCGCCTCGGCGCAGGCGTGGTTCTCGGCGAGCAGCGTATGGCCATTGTAGTGGAAGTCGCCGACGAGGGGGACGGAGACGCCCATCTGGAGGAGCCTGTCGCGGATGCGCGGCACCGCCTTGGCGGCCTCGTCGCGATCCACCGTGATGCGCACGATCTCGGAGCCGACGCGGGCGAGATCGGCGGTCTGGCGCGCGGTCGCCTCCACGTCGGCGGTGTCGGTGTTGGTCATCGACTGCACAACGATGGGCGCATCCCCGCCTACGACCACGCCGCCCACGTTAACGGGGACGGAGGCGCGGCGCGGGGCGCGGAGATCGGAAGATGGGAGGGTGGTGCTCATGGCGCTCATTTAGCACAGCTCCCGAACTGTTTCCGCAGCGGCGTTTCGCCCGCAGCCGAGTTACAAAACGGTCAGAAAAGCGTGCTCAAGTCTCTTCGTCCGTCGATCACGGAGACCAGCTCCACGGCGTCGCTGCCGGGGTCGTGCTCATAAAGCAGCAAATAGTTGCCCTCCACCAGCATCCGCAAGCCTGGCCGGATGTCGTCGCGCAACGTACCGATCCCAGGGAACTGACGAAGAAGCTGCAATTTGTCGTCTATGCGAAGGAGCAGTCGATCCGCTGCCGTGGGATTCTCCGCAGCGATGTAGCGCCAGATCTGGCGTAGCTCATCCTCGGCGCGACGCGAGACGTAGAGCTCAGCCACGGCGGCGCCGGGAGCCTTTCAGCTTGGCACGCTCCTCAGAGATAATACGCTTGATGTCGAGCGGTCCGGCCCGGCCGCTCGCTTTGCCTTCATCCCACCGCTGTCGTACGACTTCGACGTCGCGCTCGCGGAGCTGGCGGCGAGATTCCCACAGGCGCAAGGCGTCGCGGATGACCTCGCTGGTCGAGGCATACTCGCCGGCATGCACGGCGCGCCGCACGGCATCGGCCATCGGTGCAGGCAGGGCGACACTCAGACGTTCGATCTCGGCCATTGTCGGTCTCCACCACCGCAACAAGTATTAACTATTATTACTGCGTGGCGGTAAAGCGATCAACATTCGGCTACCGCAGCGCCGCCGCGATGTTCCCTCCGTCCACCGTCTCGATATGCCCCGTCGTGGAGCGCGCCTTGGCCAGCGCCACGAAGGCCTGGGCCACGTCGGCGGCGGTGACCTCGCGCTTGAGGAGGTTGCCGCCCATGTACTCGGCCTCGCTCAGCTCACGCGCCTTGGCGCGGCTCGCCACCATCTCGTCGGTCAGGAGTCCCGTGCGGATGCGGTCGGCGTTGACGCCGTTGGCACGGATGCCGGCCGAGCCGTAGTCGATGGCGTATTGACGCATAAGCGCCAGCGTGGCGGCCTTGGGCAGGCCGTAGGGGCCGAAATCCGGGCCAGGGTTCACCGCCTGCTTGGAGACGTTGAACAGCAGCACGCCGCCGGTGCCTTGTTTCAGCATGATGCGCACCGCCTCCTGCGCGACGGCCTGGTGCGCGAAGAAGTTGAGCTCGAAGCTCAAGCGCAGCACCTCGTCGGCCACCTCGCCGATCCGGCCCTGCCAGGCGGCCCCGGCGTTGGAGACCACGATATCGACGCCCCCGAACCGCTCCGCGATGCGTTGGAAAGCCTGCCGCACCTGGGCGCGGTCGGTCACGTCGCAGGCGAGCCCCAGGCCGTCAACGGCCCTGGCCGCAGCAGCAGCCGCATCGCCGTCGAGGTCGAGCACGGCCACCGCCGCGCCCTCCGCCGCGAACGCCTTGGCGGTGGCGAGCCCGATGCCGCTGCCGGCGCCCGTCACCACGGCCACCTGGCCGGTGAACGCCTTGGCCACCGCACCCTTGAGCTTCGCCTGCTCCAGGCTCCAGTACTCCACGTCGAACAGGTCGGCCTCGCCCAGGGGCTCGTAGCGGCCGATGGCCTCGGCATCGGTGACGATGCGGATGGCGTTCTCGGCGAGGTCCGCGGCAATGGCCGCATCCTTGGCCGTGGCGCCGATGCCGAACAGGCCGACACCGGGCACCAGCGCCACGCGCGGGCTCGGATCGAGCTTGGTCTTCACCCCGCCCACGCGCGCGTTCTGGCGCTCGAACATGGCGTCGTAGCGCGCGACGTAGTCGGCCACCGCCTCCCGCACCGTCTTGGCGAAGTCGTCGAACCTGCCCGCCTCGGGCGCCGGCACGATCAGCGGGAAGTTCTTGGTCCGGATGACGTGGTCGGGCGTCACCACGCCGCGCTGGGCGTAGTCCGCCAGATCGGCGCCATCGACATAGTTGCGGATCTCCGCGTTGGTGCGGAAGTCGAGCACGAACCGCCTCGGCTCATCGCCGGCCTTGGCGGGCCTCACCGCCACCGCGCCGCGCAGGATCGGCGCCACCTCGGCCGGAGAGACGGGGTCAGACCCCTCGCCTCGACCGCCGAGATTCTGCCCGAGGTTGGAGGCGAGGGGTCTGACCCCGGGCGCGAACACGTTGCGCCGTCCCTTGGCGAGGCGCGCCTCGGCCCGAGACACGTGCGCGATCATGCGCTCGTAGGCCTCGCGTGCGTCGGCGCCGAAGGTGAAGATGCCGTGCTTGTGCAGGATCAGCCCTTCCACGTCGGGCTTGGCCTCGTAGATCTGGGCCGCCAGCTTGGCGAGACCGAAGCCGGGGATGACGTAAGGCACGAGGCCCATTGTCCCGTCGTAGACCTCGGCGATCAGCTCCTCGCCGTTGGGCTGGTCCACCAGGCTCAGCACCGCCGCCGCATGGGTATGATCGATGAACCTGTGCGGCAGGAAGGCGTGCAGCAGCGTCTCGACCGACGGGTTGGGCGCGCGCGAGTCCAGGAGGTTCACGCGCTGGAAGTTCACCATGTCCTCGTCGGCGAGCTCATCGAGCTGCCGCAGTCGGCGCAGAGGCGCGAGCTTCACCGCCGGCAGTCCCGCGGGCTCGATAGTGCCCATATCCCAGCCCGAGCCCTTGACGCACAGCACCTCGTGCGTCTCGCCCAAGAGGTCCGCCATCTCCGTCTTGACCGACGTGTTGCCGCCGCCGTGCAACACCAGGAGCGGATCGGAGCCGAGGAGACGCGAGCTGTACGTGCGCAGCGCCAGGTCCTCGGCAATGCCCTGCCGGGCGTAGGTCTCCACCGCCTTGCGGGCGTCGGCATCGTTCCAGCGGCTCTGCATCGGACCCTCCGCAGTTGGTGTCAGACCCTCTGGGTCTGACACCATGGCTCCAAGGCATGTGTGTATGGTGTCAGACCCAGAGGGTCTGACACCAAGCGCACTTACATAATGCGCGGCGCACCATTGTCCATAACGCGTGGACAAGTGGATCAACAGCGGTTTGAAACCGCTGTAGAGCCAGAGCTGGCGGAACGCCGAATCGGCTACCTTCTCACGCGTTCCTCCGCGTCTCTCCACAAGCGAGCCACAGGTTTCCCACAGGTCCGGCCATGGCCGATTATCGCGAGATCAACGAGATCCAGAAAGACCCGGCCCGCGCGCGCTCCGTGGCGCAATTCCTGTCCACGCTCGACGACATGGAGTGGACGGACTGGGAGCTGGACTTCCTCCACAGCATAGGCACCCGCCGCGAGGATCTCACCACGCGCCAGGGCGAGAAGCTCATCGAGCTGCGCGAGGAGGCTGTCTGGTACACGGCGGTCGACGGCTTCTCGCTGAAGACGCTGATCGAACGCTGCCACCTTTATCGCGACGAGGTGGCGGAGCACGACACCGCCTTCGTGGAGCGACTGAAAGCGACGGGTGCGACGCGCCTCAGGCGCAAGGATGCCCGCCGACTGCTACGCTGCGCGCGCGCCGTCGGCGAGATCGAGCCGCACCACGGCCACAGCCTCGATCGGCCGACGCTCGACGACGCGGGGTAGCTCCACGTCGGCCGAGGCATTGGGCGGCTGCGGCCTACTCCTTGAAGGGCACCACCTTCGACGTCTGTACGCCGAGCCCCTCGATGCTGAGCGTCATCACGTCGCCGGGCTTGAGCCAGACGGGAGGCTTCATGCCCAGCGCCACGCCGGGAGGCGTGCCGGTGATCACCACGTCGCCGGGCTCCAGCACCAAGAACTGGGAGATGTAGTGCACCAGATAGGCGATGCCGAAGATCATGGTCCTGGTGCTGCCGGTCTGGCGGCGCTGGCCGTTCACATCGAGGGTCATGGCCAAGTTCTGCACGTCGGCGATCTCGTCGCGCGTGACGAGCCACGGCCCCAACGGTCCGAAGGTCTCGGCGCACTTGCCCTTCATCCACTGGCCGCCGCGCTCGATCTGGAACTGCCGCTCGGAGACATCGTTGCCGATCGCGTAGCCGGCAACGTGGGCCAGCGCGTTCCTCTCCTCCACGTAGCGCGCCCGCTTGCCGATCACGAAGGCGATCTCGACCTCGTAATCGAGCTTGGTGGAGCCCTTCGGGACCATCACGTCGTCGTTGGGGCCGACGATGCAGTTGGGGAGCTTGTTGAAAAGGATGGGCTCCTTAGGCGTCTCCATCCCCGCCTCCTTGGCGTGGTCGGCGTAGTTGAGCCCGACGGCGACGAAGTTGCGCACGTTGCCTACCGGGGGACCGAGCCGCACGCCGTGCGGCGCCATCGGTAGAGCCTTCAGGTCGAGCTTGCGCAGCTTGTCGAGGGTGGCGTCGTCCAGGGTGTCGCCGGTGATGTCGGTGACATGCGCCGAGAGATCGCGCACGGCGCCTTGGGCGTCGACAATACCGGGCCGCTCGGCGCCGGCCGCACCAAATCGAACAAGCTTCATGGAGAGGGGCTCCTGCAGACGTTACGGGGCTCGCTTCGGGAGAGATGCAGCGACACCCATAGCGTTGCCTGTCCACCATGGGGGAAGTCAAGGCGCCGCACGCGATGCTGGCCCGTCGCCGGGCAGCCGGCGCAGGCTCTCAGCCGCCCAGTCTGCTCTGTCTGTCTTTGTCTGCCATCCTTGCTGTGGAAAACTGGAAGGAAGCGTTCCACGGCGCGCGGGCACGACGGCTGGACGCCGAGCGCGCAACTCCGCCCGCCCCCCGGCGCACGGGAGTCATAAGAGATCCAACCGAGCTTTGGGCCCCGTCAGAACAGGAAGGTCACGAGGTAGACGCCTGCACCCAGAAAGGGCGCTGCCGCGCACGCAAAGACCATGAAAACGAAGGACTTATCGATCACAACACCACCCCGCCTACACAACTTCCGCCGACCCATTGGCCTTGGGTCCGGCTCGGCCACCCTTGAGCCGCCTCGCTCTCAGGTTGCTAGCCTGCAACAAGTATAACTCAAGATTAGTTGCATTTCAGCTAAAATGGTAGCTGCACCGCGGCAATCTCCAGCATCTCCGCGCCAGCAGTTGCAAATTTGTTGCTGATGTGGATGTAGAATAACAGACAGCCGATTGATCGGCCTCTGACGCTCCGGGTCAGGCACCGTCGAGGCCTCTGACCCTCGGGGTCAGGTATCGTGACTTCAATGCAGCGGCGAGAATGGTGCCACCGGACAAGATCTCGGCCACGTCGCTTCAGCGCGACTAGCCCACGTCCGGCAGCAACTCGGCCACCGGAACGGTTATCCCAGGCGGAGTCAGATCGATCACTCCTGAACTTGCAATGCGAGTCGAGATATCACCGCCGCCCCTGCTGCGCGCGTGATGCACAACCACGTTCTTGAAGGGGTTGACGATCAGATAGTGGCGAATGCTGGGAACTGAGAAATACTCCACCAGCTTCTCGCCCGTGTCGTCGCGCTCAGACGAGGGCGATACGACCTCGACGACAATGAGCGGCGCCTCCAGAACCATAGAATTGGGGTCAAATGCCACTTCACACTGGACGGCTGCGTCGGGCTCGCGCGCATGCTCGTTGTCGATGACCACCGTCGCGCCATCGGGGAAGACAGTGCAATGCAGCCCAGCACGTTTGACGGCATCCCTAAGCGCCACAAAGGCCGCTCCCTTCACAAGAATATGCCGTAGCCGTTCCGGCGCCATCGCCACAACCTCTCCCTGCACCAGCTCGTAGCGACCGCGTGGCTGGGCGGTCGCCCAGGCGATGAATTCGGCGACGGTCATGCGGCGGGGTTTCGATTGCATGCTCATTGGTGAAGCATACCACAGCTTGTCGTAGTCCCAAGACTGTAGGCAGATGCCGAGCCCGTTGCCGGCTCCAGCCGAAACTTCAACGTTGCTGAGCCCAGGGTGGCGGAGAGAAGATCACGTGAACAGCCGGAGCTGCTTCTCGTCCTGGCCCTTGGTCTCGCGGGCGAGCTGCTCGATGCGGTCGAAGGGGACCTGCTCGGCGGATATCAGCGATCGCTGGGCGCGCATGGGCCGCACCAGGCCTTCCTGCACCAGGTGGAACTCGCCGACCGTCTGGCCCGGCAGCACGGCGGCGGGGTCGAGGCCCGATTCGCTCTGGAAGGCGGCGCGCAGCTTCCTGAGCGCCGTGTCCTCGCGCACGCGGCCGATGAACCAGGAGGTGATCTGATCGCGCGACTTGTAGTCGAGGTCGCCGGGCGACTGGGTGGCCAGCATGATGCCAAGGCCGGCCGAGCGGGCGCGTTTGAGCAGGCTCTGCAGAGGCTCGGCGGTGGCCGGCTTGGCGTTGGCGGGGATGTAGAGGTCGGCCTCGTCGAACATGACGACGGCCTGCAGCCCGTCGTTGGGGTTGCGCTGGCAGAAGCGCAGCGCCTCGGAGAGGAACTGCGAGACCCAGAACAGGATGTTCTCGTTGTCGCCCAG
>JBIOWI010000148.1:0-10632 GCA_044868325.1 Hyphomicrobiaceae bacterium | reverse complement strand
GATATGAACGCGACGCCGACGTGAGGGGGCTGCCCCCTGCGTCCACGGCCTACGGTCTCACGGCGTCAGACCCGCCGGGTCCGACACCGTCGACTTCGCTTGCTTCTTGAACTTGCGCACGATGATGTCCCGCTTCAGGCGGGACAGGAAGTCGATGATCAGCCGGCCGTTGAGGTGGTCGATCTCGTGCTGGATGGCGGTGGCAAGCAGGCCCTCGGCCTCCAGCTCCTGTGTCTTTCCCTCGCGGTCCAGGAATCGCACCCTGAGCGAGGCCGGCCGCTCGATCTCCACGCGCACGTCGGGGATCGACAGGCAGCCCTCCTCGTGCAGCCGCATCTCCGACCCGAGCGTCAGGATCTCGGGGTTGATCAGCACCAGCGGGTTGGGTTCCTCGTCCTTCCCGGCGGTATCCAGCACGATCAGCCGGCGCGGGATGCCCACTTGCACAGCCGCCAGGCCGACGCCCGGTGCGTCGTACATGGTCTCCAACATATCGTCCGCCAGCCGGCGCAATTCGTCGTCCACGCGCTCGACGCGCGCGCTCACCTTGCGCAGCCCCGGATCGGGCAGGGTGACGATGGGAAGGATGGCCATGCCGTTGAGATAAGGCGGGGCGTGGGGCCGGTCAATTCCCTGTGACGGAGGCGCAGCCGGGCCCCATCCGATGGGCGGGACAGGTGGAGCAGAGTAGCGGTGTCCACCGCTGCCGGCGCCCCGGTCTTGCAATTGCCGCAAGACTGCCTTTGCCCTTGGATGTAGCCCACCTTCACATGGAGGACAGCGCCATGTCTGACGACGAACGCGCCATACGCGACTTGGTCGCCACCTGGATGACGGCCTCCAAGAACGGCGATCGCGACGCAGTGCTCAGCCTCATGACCGACGACGTGGTCTTCATGGTCCCCGGCGGCGAGCCGTTCGGGAAGGAGGCGTTCGCCGGGGCTTCCAAGGCCGCGGGGCCCGGACTGATCGAAGGGACCGCCGACATCGTGGAGCTCAAGGTGCTGGGCGACTGGGCCTGGCTGCGCAGCCGCCTCAAGGTGACGATCGCCCCGCCCGGCGGCCCGCCCACGACGCGCTCGGGCTACACCCTCACCATCCTGCGCAAGGAGCCCGACGGGCAGTGGCGGCTCGCCCGCGACGCCAACCTGCTGGCGTGAGTGCCTCAGGGCAGCCAGTTCTCCGCAGATAGACCACTGACGCGGCCGAAGTCCCGCTCGTTGTCTGTCACCAGCGTGTAGCCAAGGGAGATCGCGTGCGCGGCAATCAGCAGGTCGTTCGCCGCGATGGGACGGCCCGCCTTCTCGAGATTGGCGCGGATGACGCCGTACACGGCATCGGCCGGAGGCTCGAAGGGCAAGACCTCCAGGACGTCGAGTGCCTCGGCGACGCGGGCGGCCAGCTTCCGCGAGACCCGCTTCTCGACGCCGAACCTCAACTCGGCCGCAACGACGATGCTTGTACAGACGGCCCCGGAGCCCAGCCTGCGGATGCGACCAGCCACTGGCCCACGGGGATGTCGGATGAAGTCGGAGATCGTATTGGTGTCGAGGAGATAGCGCGTCACAGGTCGACGGGGTCCGGCAGCGTGTCCTCAATGGGCGGAAACTCCTCGTCGATGGGGTCCCACGAATCGAGCAGTTCGAGCAGGGACCGCTTCGGCGCCGGCTCTATGATCAGTCGCTCGCCTTCCTTGCGCATGATCGCCTCCTTGCCCAGCAACTCGAACTCGCGCGGGATGCGCACGGCCTGACTGCGCCCGTTCTTGAACAGCCTCACGCGGCGCTCCGCCTGGCTAGCGACGAACCCGGTGATCGGCCGGCCGCTTTCCTCTAGCCCTGGCTGATCATATTCGGCGCGGCCGCGCTTCGTCCGGCCTCGCCTTCCTCTTGTCAGCTTATCGCGCCGCTCTGCCATACCCGACGCTCCCGCCATGGTTAGCCTATGCCACAGCATAGGCCAAATGTCAGCCGGGCTCAAGCGGCCCTGGCCGCGCAGGCGCGGGGTGGCGCTCTCACCGCCCCGTGAAATTCGGCGCCCGCTTCTCGACCCAGTGGGCCACCCCCTCGCGGAAGTCCTCGGTGTCGCGGCAGGCCTCCTGCTCGCGGTAGGCGATGGCGCTGGCCTCGGCCAGCGACTGGAACAGGGCCTCGTAGACCTGTCGCTTGATGATGCGGGTGGAGCGCGGGGAGGAGAGATTGGCGATCTCGGCGGCGCGCGCCTGCAGCGCCTCGGCGAAGCCCTCTGCCGGCAGCACGCGCACGAGCCCCAGGTCTGCCGCCTCTTCGGCCGTCACGGTGCGGGCGGAGAGCAGCAGGTCCATGGCGTTCATGGGGCCGATAAGCCGAGGCAGCATCCACGAGATCCCGTGCTCGGCGATCAGGCCGCGGCGGGCGAAGGCGGTGGTGAGCTTGGCACCGGCCGCCATGTAGCGGATGTCGCAGAACAGTGCGATGACGAGGCCGATACCGGCGACGGGGCCGTTGATGCCGGCGATCACCGGCTTCTTGAGCCCCAGGATATAACTGCAGCTCTGGGCGAAGTTGGCCGCAAGGCCCTCGGTGGGATAGCTGGCGCCGGGCTTGAGGTCGGTGGCACCGGCCACTGCCGACGACAGCCGCTCCATGTCGGCCCCCGCGCAGAAGCCGCGGCCGGCGCCGGTGAGGACGATGGCGCGCACGCTCACGTCGGCGTCGGCCGCAGCGAACGCCTCGCGCAGCTCGGCGGCCATCACCTGGGTGTAGGCGTTGAGCCGGTCCGGCCGGTTGAGCGTAATGGTCGCGACCCGGTCCTCGACCTTGTAGAGCAGCTGCGTCCAGCTCATGCGCTTGTGCCCTCCCATCCTCGTGTTGCGTCTTGCGTGGTGAGATGGTGAGTGGTGAGGTGGTGAGTGGGGACCGAGCCTCGGGGATGGCGCCTGTTTCCACCTCAATTTCGAGTCCCAATAGCTGCCACAGGCTCCGACCCAAACCTCACCATCTCACCACCTCACGCAGAATAAGGCAACCGGCAATGATCCGCACGCGATTCACGGAGATGTTCGGGGTGGAGCATCCCATCGTGCAGGGCGGCATGCAGTGGGTGGGTCGCGCGGAGCTCACCTCTGCCGTCGCCAACGCCGGAGCGCTCGGCTTCCTCACCGCGCTGACCCAGCCCACGCCCGAGGCCCTCGTGAAGGAGATCGCGCGCTGCCGCGAGATGACCGACAAGCCGTTCGGCGTGAACCTCACGATCCTGCCGACGCTGGTGCCGCGGCCCTACGATGAGTACATCGATGCCATCGTCTCCTCCGGCATCAAGATCGTCGAGACCGCGGGCAACAGCCCCAAGCCGTTCCTGCCGAAGCTCAAGGCGGCAGGCGTCAAGGTGATCCACAAGTGCACCTCGGTGCGGCACGGCCTCTCGGCCGAGAAGGCCGGCGTCGACTGCATCTCCATGGACGGTTTCGAGTGCGCCGGCCACCCCGGCGAGGACGACATCCCCAACCTCGTGCTGCTGCCGGCCGCGGCCAGGATCATCAGGATCCCGATGCTCGCCTCGGGCGGCTTCGCCGATGCGCGCGGGCTGGTGGCGGCGCTGGCGCTGGGCTGCGACGGCATGAACATGGGCACCCGCTTCATGGCTACGAAGGAGGCGCCGATCCACCAGAAGGTGAAGGAGGCCATCGTGGCCGCCGACGAGCGCTCCACCGCGCTGATCCTGCGTTCCTTGCGCAACACCTCGCGCGTGTTCGGCAATTCGGTGGCGAAGCAGGCCATCGAGATGGAGCGCGAGGGCAAGGGCATCGCCGACATCGGCCCCGTGGTGGCCGGCTCCCGCGGCCGCGTCGTCTACGAGACCGGCGATACGGAGCACGGCATCTGGTCCGCCGGCACCAGCATGGGCCTGATCCGCGACATCCCGAGCTGCAGGGAGCTGGTGGAGCGGATCGTGCGGGAGGCGGAGGGGCTGATCAGGGGGCGGTTGGCGGGGATGGCGGGATGAGCAATTTACGGCTCCAATCAGCTCACAGCTCGAATGGCTCATGCGCGCGTCAATCGTTGATTGAACCAATGAGTGATCTCCGCTAGCCGGAGATCGCCTCGTGCCACTGAGACCGCAAGCTCCTCTACGGCTCGATTCAGATCCTCGTCGGAATCTGCAGCTATCAGCCGATAGCCGCTCCGCTTGATGAGGAGGTCTGTCAGGAGGACGGCTGTGCGCTTGTTGCCGTCCACAAAGCCATGGTTGATCGCTATTGCTTCGAACAGAGCGGCGGCCTTTGAGGCGATCGAGCGAAAATAACCGCTGTAGGGCCGGCTGATCGCCGCCTCGACTCTACCAGCATCCAAGATGCCCGCCCGACCTCCATACTGCAACGCCAGATCATGCGCTTTATGTGCGTCGCTCAGCGTTATCCGATAGTGTCGCTTACCGCTTGGCAAGTCGCTTCATTGCCTCGGAAAGCCGCTCCGACGACTCGCGCAGCTCGGCGGCGGAGCGCTTGCTAACGGCCGTGCCCGATGGTCTTTTATCCGCTCCCTGCGCAAGCGTTGAGGCTCGGACACCTTTGGGGTGTCCATCCTTTCGGACCGCATAGGGCTTCGCACCCTTCAATCTGCCGGATATGGCTCTCTTACTCATGATGCCGGATCGTTACATTGCAGCGGCTACTAACATAGTATCATCGGTGTGATCCATGGAGAAGCGGAGCTTCACATGCGGGCTGGAATCGAGGATGTAGCGCCTCCGGGATGCAGCGAGAGAGGGCCAGCACAGCATGGACAAGATCAACCAGCGGATTGCCACCGAGCTGAGCGTGGGCGTCGGCCAGGTGGCGGCGGCGGTGGAGTTGCTGGGCGAGGGTGCCACCGTGCCGTTCATCGCCCGCTACCGCAAGGAGCGGACGGGCGGGCTCGACGATACGCAGCTGCGCAAGCTGGAGGAGCGGCTGGGCTACCTGCGCGAGCTGGAGGACCGGCGCGCCACGGTGCTCAAGAGCATCGAGGAGCAGGGCAAGCTCACCCCGGAGCTGGCGCGCGCCATCAACGATGCCGATACCAAGGTGGCGCTGGAGGACCTGTACGCCCCCTACCGGCCCAAGCGCCGCACCAAGGCGCAGATCGCGCGCGAGGCGGGCCTGGAGCCCCTGGCCGAGACGCTGCTCGCCAACCCGGCGCTGCTGCCGGACGCCGAGGCGGCCAAGTTCGTCGACGGCGAGAAAGGCGTGGCCGACACCAAGGCGGCGCTGGACGGCGCACGCCACATCCTGATCGAGCGCATGGCTGAGGAGCCGAAGCTCGTCGGCGAGCTGCGCGAATGGGAATGGACGGAGGGCGTGCTCGCCTCCAAGGTAGCCAAGGGCAAGGAGGCGGAGGGCGCCAAGTTCTCCGACTATTTCGACTTCGGCCAGCGTCTCAAGGACATGCCCTCGCACCGCATTCTGGCGATGCTCCGCGGGCGCAACGAGGACGTGTTGCAGCTCGACCTCGACGTGCCGCACGAGGAGGGCAAGCCGCATCCGGCGGAAGCGAAGATCAAGGCCGCCTTCGGCATCGCCGACCGCGGACGCCCGGCCGATGCTTGGCTCTCCGACACCGTGCGTCTCGCCTGGAAGGGCCGCATGGGGCCGTCCACGACCGCCGACCTGCTGGCGCGGCTCAAGGAGAAGGCCGACGCCGAGGCCATCTCGGTGTTCTCGCGCAACCTGAAGGACCTGCTGCTGGCGGCCCCGGCCGGCCCGCGCGCCACCATGGGCCTCGATCCGGGCTTCCGCTCCGGCGTCAAGGTGGCGGTGGTGGACGGCACCGGCAAGCTGGTCGCCACCGACACGATCTATCCGCACGAGCCGAGGAACGACTGGAACGGCGCGCTCGCCGCACTGGCGGCGTTGTGCATCAAGTACAGGGTGGAGCTGGTGAGCGTCGGCAACGGCACGGCCAGCCGGGAGACCGACAAGCTGGTGGCCGACCTCACCGCCAAGATGCCCAACCTCAAGATCACCAAGGTGGTGGTGTCGGAGGCGGGCGCCTCGGTCTACTCCGCCTCGGAGCTGGCGGCGCAGGAGTTCCCCGATCTCGACGTCACCTTGCGTGGCGCCGTGTCGATCGCGCGCCGCCTGCAGGACCCGCTGGCCGAGCTGGTCAAGATCGAGCCCAAGGCCATCGGCGTCGGCCAGTACCAGCACGACGTGGACCAGACAGGGCTCGCCCGCTCGCTCGATGCGGTGGTAGAGGATTGCGTCAACTCGGTGGGCGTGGACGTGAACACCGCCTCGGTGCCGCTGTTGATGCGCGTGTCGGGTCTCAACCGGACGCTCGCCTCCAACATCGTGGCCTACCGCGACGAAAACGGCGCCTTCGCCTCGCGCAGCGCCTTGAAGAAGGTGCCGCGGCTCGGCCCCAAGGCGTTCGAGCAGGCGGCCGGCTTCCTGCGCGTCATGAACGGCAAGAACCCGCTCGATGCGTCGGCGGTGCACCCGGAGGCCTACCCCGTGGTGGAGAAGATCGCCGGGGCGACCGGGCGGCCGGTCAAGGCCATGATCGGCGACAAGGCGTTCCTCAAGACGCTCAAACCCGCCCAGTTCGCCGACGACACCTTCGGCATCCCCACCATCGCCGACATCCTCGCCGAGCTGGAGAAACCGGGCCGCGACCCGCGCCCCGAGTTCAAGACCGCCACCTTCAAGGAGGGCGTGGAGAAGATCGGCGATCTCAAGCCCGGCATGCAGCTGGAAGGCGTGGTGACCAACGTGGCGGCGTTCGGCGCGTTCGTGGATGTCGGCGTGCACCAGGACGGCCTGGTGCACGTCTCGGAGCTGGCCGACCGCTTCGTCAAGGACCCGCACGAGGTGGTGAAGGCCGGCGACGTGGTGAAGGTGCGCGTGAAGGAGGTGGACGTGGCGCGCAAGCGCATCGGCCTGACGATGCGGTCGGGGGCGATTGAGCGGAACGCCGCTCCGAGCGGACGGCCGGCTGGCCAGAGCGCCGGCCCGCGTAGTAGCGCCCCGCCAGCCCGATCCTCCACACCGACGGAGAACGCCTTCGCTGCCGCGTTGCGTCGGGCGCAGGAGCGGCGATAGCGTCTATGCGCGACGGTGCGCTCAGATTGTGCGCTCCAGAAAACGGCGTCGCGTCTGGATCATCAAGCTGAGCCACTCTTCTCCGCGATCAAGGAGCTGCGATATCTGCGGCAGCTCCCCATAGATCTCTACGCGCCAGTTCCAGGCCGCCCCCTCACGGCGGACGGTTGCTCCATCGATGAGGACTGCAACGCCATCGAGATATGTTGCGGCAATCGTTGCATCACCAGCACGCGCCGCACTCTCCGAGATATAGTTGGTCTGGACCTTTCCATCTGGAAACACCGTGCCGAAATTTACATCGCCGAGGCCGGGGACGGCGGCTTTGAGCATCAAAGATCTATTCAGAACAATGCGAAAGCCATCCTTCTGACACTGGCGCAACCATGTATCGAGCTTGGCAGGTAGGCCGGGATCCGCAGTCCCTAGTCGGGCCAAGATCTCGTCTCGCGTCAGCTTCTTGCCCCTGGTCGCAGATTTGGGTTGAACGCCTCTTTCCAGGAGCGCCTTCATGACATTGTCAACGTCGGTTACAAGGCCTGTTTGGAAGCGGCCAAACGGGCCAGGTAAATCATCACCGGTAGGCTCTCCACGCGAACCGTGATCAGCTTGTCCCACGCATAGGCAATACCGGCTTCCATAAGGACATATTGCGATTTCACCGATTCCGGCGTCCAGATGACGACTACGGCATCCGCATCTTCGAGCTGCTGCCGGATTACGTCATCGAAGCGCTGACCGTTGGTCAGGGCAGTGTCCCACCAGACATCGAGACCGCGTGATCGAAGCTGGTCCGCGAGTGCCGTCGTAATCTCGCGAGCTTGCTGTGCGTAGCTAATGAATACATCTACCATGCGTTCAGACCCCGTCGACAATGCGTATTGTGTCCCGCGATCGTTGCGCAACTACTGTCCTCTGATCAACCGCCGCGTGATGTTGCGCTTGCCGTGGACAATGCGGAGCAGGGTCAGCGTGTCATCCGCGGCTGTGTAGTCATAGATGAGGATGTAGGGCCGGACTATGCCGATGCGCGTGCTGGCTCCGAGAGCGGGGCGACGCGCGCCGATGCCCGGAAATTCGACGAGGCGCGCGAGGCAAGCGCCGATCTTGTGGCCGTACGCCTCGGCGACGCGAGGGCCGGCCTCACGCTCCAGGTAATTCAGAATCTCCTCAAGATCGGCGTCCGCGTCCTCCGTGACGACCAGCCGAGTCATCGCGAACGCAGCTTATCGAGCCTGCTTTCGAGCCGGCCGAAGAACTCCTGGCCGCTGATGACCGCGCCACGTGCCACAGACGCCCGGGCCTCCTCAACGTAGGGCTTGGCCCACGCGAGGTCGTCAGTTTCGATCGCCATCAGCTCCGCCACCGCAGCAGCGAGCGCATCGTCGATGGACTCGAAGTGGCCGGCCGCAACCTCGGCCTCGAGCCACTTCTGCTGGTCGGCTGGCAGGGTGATGTTCATGGCACGAATATAGTGCGTGGCGAAGGCTGGGGCGAGACTCGCGCGGGGTCAGACCCGCAGGGTCCGACCCAATCGCCTACATCCCCTCCAGCTCGTCGATCATCCCCTCCAGCACATTGAGGCCCTTCTGCCAGAAGGCGCGCTGGGTGGCGTCGAGGCCGAAGGGCGCCAGAAGCTCGGAGTGGTGCTTGGAGCCGCCGGCCTCCAGCATCGCGAAGTATTTCCCGACGAAATCGGGGTGGGCGTCCTGGTAGAGGCCGTAGAGCGAGTTCACCAGGCAGTCGCCGAAGGCATAGGCGTAGACGTAGAACGGCGAGTGGATGAAATGCGGTACGTAGCACCAGTAGGTCTCGTAGCCGTCGGTCAGCTCGATGGCAGGCCCCAGGCTCTCGGCCTGCACCTCCAGCCAGATCCGGCCCAGCCGCTCCGCGGTGAGCTCGCCGGCCTTGCGCTCCTCGTGGAGGCGCCGCTCGAAGGTGTAGAAGGCGATCTGGCGCACCACCGTGTTGATCATGTCCTCCACTTTCTGCGCCAGCAGCGCCTTCTTCTCCTTGGCATCCGAGGCGGAGGCGAGCAGGGCCTTGAAGGTGAGCATCTCGCCGAACACCGAGGCCGTCTCGGCCAGCGTGAGCGGGGTCTGAGAGAGCAGCGGCCCCAGCGGAGCGGCCAGCGTCTGGTGCACGCCGTGGCCCAGCTCGTGGGCCAAGGTCATCACGTCGCGCGGCTTGCCCTGGTAGTTCATCAGGATGTAGGGGTGCACGGACGGCACCGTGGGATGCGAGAACGCGCCGGGCGACTTGCCCTCGCGCACCGGCGCATCGATCCAGCCGCGGTCGAAGAAGGGCTTGGCGATGGCCGCCATTCTCGGCTCGAAGGCGGCGTAGGCCGCGAGCACGGTGGCGCGCGCCTCGGCCCAGAGCACGGTGCGCTCGGGCCGGTCGGGCAGCGGCGCGTTGCGGTCCCAGTAGGCGAGCCTGGGCTTGCCGAGCCACTTGGCCTTCATGGCGTAGTAGCGGTGTGCCGTGGCCGGGTAGGCCTCGCGCACCGCGCTCACCAGGGCATCCACAACCTCGCCCTCGACGCGGTTGGCGAGGTGGCGGCTATCGGCCACGTCCTTGAAGCCGCGCCAGCGGTCGGAGATCTCCTTGTCCTTGGCCAGCGTGTTCGTGATGAGGGTGAACAGGCGGGTGTTGTCCTTGAACACCTTCGCCAGCGCCTCCGCCGCAGCCTGCCGGCGCGCGCCGTCGGGGTGCATGAGGAGGTTCAGGGTGGGCTCCAGCGGCAGCGGCGCCGGCTCGACCTTCACCTCGAAGCGCAGCGCCGACATGGTCTCGTCGAACAGCCGGTTCCAGGCGCCCCGGGCGGTCAGCGACTTCTCGTGGAACAGGCGTTCGAGCCGCTCCTCCAGCTGATAGGGCTTCTCCTTGCGCAGGTCCTCCAGCCACGGCTTGTAGCGGGCCACGGCCGGCGCCTTCAGGGCCGCCGCCAGCTCCGCATCCTCCATGCGGTTGATCTCCAGCTCGAAGAACAGGAGATCGGTGGTGATGGCCGTCAGCCGCTCCTGGATGTTGCCGTAGAACCGTGCGTGCTCGGCGTTGCTGCGGTCCGAGGCGTAGAGCAGGCCGGCGTAGGCCCCGAGCTTGCCCAGCGTATCGCTCAGCGCCTCGTAGGCGGCGATGGCTGCGCCGAAAGGCGCTCCATCCCTGGCCAGAGCCGCCAGCTTGCCCTCGTAGGTGGCCTTGATGCGCTTCGCCTCGGCGGCAGCCCTCGCAAGGTCGGCCTCGACCTCGGCAGACTGCGGGCCGGGATAGAGATCGCGCAGGTTCCAGACCGGCATCTGCCCGAGGTCGACCGGTTGCGAGGCCGCCGTCTGCCGTAGGCCCTGATCGTTGGTTCCGCTCATCCGATCCTCCAATTGCCTTCCAACGGGGTCAGACCCCTCGCGTACACGTTAGGCCAGAAATCGCAACGTTGGCGTCGCGGGATCTGAGCCCGCAGCTGAGGTTTCAGCCGCTCACCGACTTGGCCGACCCTCGATGACGAAACGGAGCGCGCCGCAGCGTCCCCTCCCCCCTTGTGGGGGAGGGACAGGGTGGGGGGAAATCCCCAA
>JBIOWI010000147.1:0-3482 GCA_044868325.1 Hyphomicrobiaceae bacterium | reverse complement strand
ACGCCCACTACGGCGGCCGGCCGAGCCCGCTCTATTTCGCCGAGCGCCTCACGGAGCACCTTCGTGAAGCGTCTGCGGCCTGCGGCCGCGGGGGCGGCGCCAAGATCTACTTCAAGCGCGACGAGCTCAACCACACCGGCAGCCACAAGATCAACAACTGCCTCGGCCAGATCCTGCTCGCCCGGCGCATGGGCAAGACCCGCATCATCGCCGAGACCGGCGCCGGCCAGCACGGGGTGGCGGTGGCCACCGTGTGCGCCCGCTTCGGCCTGCCGTGCGAGGTCTTCATGGGCGCCGTGGACGTGGAGCGGCAGAAGCCCAACGTGTTCCGCATGAAGCTGCTCGGCGCCAAGGTCAACGCCGTCACCTCCGGCGCCCAGACTCTGAAAGACGCCATGAACGAGGCGCTGCGCGACTGGGTCACCAACGTGCGCGACACGTATTATCTCATCGGCACGGCGGCCGGCCCGCACCCCTATCCGGCCATGGTGCGCAACTTCCAGTCCGTCATTGGCAACGAGGTGCGCGAGCAGATGCTGGAGGCGGAGGGCCGGCTGCCCGACACGCTGGTGGCCTGCATCGGCGGCGGCTCCAACGCCATCGGCCTGTTCCATCCGTTCCTGGACGACGAGAACGTGGCCATGTACGGCGTGGAGGCCGGCGGCAAGGGCCTCGATGTCGAGAACGGCCACTGCGCCTCCATGACCGGCGGCCGGCCAGGCGTGCTGCACGGCAACCGCATGTATCTCCTGCAGAATGCGGACGGTCAGGTCCTGGAGGGACATTCCATCTCGGCAGGCCTCGACTATCCGGGCGTGGGGCCTGAGCATTCGTGGCTCAAGGACACGGGCCGCGTCACCTACGTCCCCGCCACCGACAAGGAGGCCCTGGACGCCTTCCAGATGTGCACCAGGCTGGAGGGGATCATCCCAGCGCTGGAGCCGTCGCACGCCCTGGCGTGGGTGAAGAAGCTGGCGCCGACGCTGCCGAAGGACAACCTCTTGGTGATGAACATGTGCGGCCGCGGCGACAAGGACATCTTCGCCGTGGCGGGGCATTTGGGGATGGAGATGTAGGAGGGAATAGGGAGTAGGGAATAGGGAGTAGGGAGTAGGGCGAAGCGTATTTCCCTACTCCCTATTCCCTACTCCCTACTCCCCTCTGCCATGACGCAACCGACACGCATCGACCGCCGCTTTGCGGCACTGAAGGAGCAGGGCCGCAAGGGGCTGGTGACGTTCGTCACCGCCGGCGATCCCGACTACGAGACCTCGCGTGAGATCCTGCTCGGTCTGCCGAGCGCTGGCGCCGATGTCATCGAACTCGGCATGCCGTTCTCCGACCCGATGGCCGACGGGCCCGCCGTCCAGGCCTCCTCGTTGCGGGCGCTCAAGGCCGGCCAGACCATGCGGCGCACCCTGGAGCTGGTGCGCGCCTTCCGTGCCAGGGACCAGGACACGCCCATCGTCCTCTTCGGCTACTACAATCCAATCTACACCTACCCGGCCGAGCGGTTCCTGGACGACGCCGTGGCAGCCGGGGCCGACGGCCTGCTGGTGGTGGACGTGCCGCCCGAGGCGGACGCGGAGCTGTGCCTGCCGGCCAGGCAGCGCGGCCTCAACTTCATCCGGCTGGCCACGCCCACCACCGACGAGAGGCGCCTGCCTGCCGTTCTCGCCAACACCTCGGGCTTCCTCTACTACGTATCCATCACGGGCATCACCGGGGCCGCCGCGCCGGAGGTGAAGGCCGTTCACTCGCATGTTGCGCGAATCAGGAAATCGACGCAACTTCCGGTCGCGGTTGGCTTCGGCATCAAAACCCCGTCCCAGGCCAAGGAGATAGCCGCCGTTGCCGACGCCGCGGTGGTTGGTTCCGCGTTGGTGGAGGCAATTCGTAACGGCTTAGGGCCAAAGGGGGAATCGACTGGAAATACGGTCCCTGCCGTCCTAAATCTCGTCAGGAGTTTGGCCGGCGCATTGCGGTCCGGGTAACACTTTGGGCAAATGGGTTGGCCCCTGGCCAAGGGGCAGGTCCCAAGGCGTGCCCCGGAGGTCGCCATACTGTGGTCGGCCCATACTGTGGTCGGCAAGGAGCGTTCGGCGTGAACTGGATCAGCAACTACGTCCGCCCGAAGATCCGCAGCCTGCTGCCGTCCTCGAAGCACCAGATCCCCGAGAATGCGTGGGTCAGGTGCCCCGAGACGGGGCAGATGGTGCACCACAAGGACCTGGAGGCCAACCAGTTCGTCTTCCCGGGCTCCAACTACCACGTGCGCATGAGCGCCCAGCAGCGCTTCCAGCACTTCTTCGACGGCGGCGAGTACACCCGGGTGCCCGTGCCCGAGGTGCCGCAGGACCCCCTGAAGTTCCGCGACGGGCGCAAGTACACCGAGCGGCTCAAGACCGCCAAGACCTCCACCGAGCTCGACGATGCGGTGCTGGTGGGCGAGGGCACCCTGGACGGCCTTGCCGTGGTGGCGGCGGCCCAGGACTTCCGCTTCATGGGCGGCTCGCTCGGCATGGCGGCCGGCGAGGCCGTCGTCACCGGCCTCTTGCGCGCGGTCGACAAGCGCACGCCGTTCGTGCTGTTCGCGGCCTCCGGCGGCGCGCGCATGCAGGAGGGCATCCTCTCCCTCATGCAGATGCCGCGCACCACCATCGCCGTGCAGCGGCTGAGGGACGCGCGGCTGCCCTACGTCGTCGTCCTCACCGATCCGACCACCGGCGGCGTCACCGCCTCCTACGCCATGCTGGGCGACATCCACATCGCCGAGCCCGGCGCGCTCATCTGCTTCGCCGGCCCGCGCGTGATCCAGCAGACCATCCGCGAGCAGCTCCCCGAGGGCTTCCAGCGCGCCGAGTATCTGCTGGAGCACGGTATGATCGACATGGTGGTGCACCGCCACAACCTTCGCTCCACCCTGGCCAAGCTGTGCCGCCTGATGTCGGCCGGCGGTGCCTCCGCCAGGGCCGGCGCGGCCGCCGAGCGTGGCGGCGGCGGGCACCTCAACGGCAGCGCGGTGGACGGCCGCACCATCGAGACCCTGGCGCGCGCCTCCGACGTGATCGACGCCGAGCCGGTGGACGACAGCCAGCGCATCGAGATGCGCCAGGCCGACAAGCGCGACGCCGACGGCAAGACCCGCCCGGCCCCGCGCGATTCGATCCACAGCTGACCTGTCATCCCGGAAGCCCAGGGCAGAAGGCCCGAGACGATCCGGGACCTCGTGAGGCCAACCTGGACCTCAGGAGATCCCGGCTCGGACCGCCGCTCGCCTTTGGCTCACATCGCGCCGGCCGGGATGACGGGTGGAATCATGTTAGGATGACTTCATGCGAACGAGCGACGAGCTGCTTGCCGAGCTGAAGGGGCTGCATCCGCTCCTGATCGACCGGTCGCTCGGCCGCATCGAGGCGTTGCTGGCCAAGCTCGGCCATCCCGAGCGACGCCTGCCGCCGGTTATCCACGTGGCGGGCACC
>JBIOWI010000146.1:0-4383 GCA_044868325.1 Hyphomicrobiaceae bacterium | reverse complement strand
CGTCCGGAGACGCTGCGATTTGTTCTCCGCCGTATCGGGGTCGTACCCCTGACGCCTAGTGCTCGGAAGGTGAGCTCTCACGTGAAGGTCAGGGTCCAAATCCCGGTACGCCGGTTGCCTCGCTACGCAAGGAGGCCAGGGGTGATCAAGGTCGCAGAGAAGCGGATTCAGTCGGAGGGGCACGGATGGGGCCCGCTCCGGAACCTCGTGCTGGCGCGCATCGCCTGTGCGGCGCGCCCCATCGATAAGGGCGAGATTGCCGCCGACCTATCGTTCCTCGCCGGCGCGCAGATGCCGGCCTCGCGCTGGCGTGAGACCGTGGAAGGCGCCATCGAGGCTCTCTCGGGCGCTGGGCAGGTGGTTCGGAAGCCGGGTGGCTATGCGGCCACGGCTGCAGGGGCGGCCGTCGCGGCGAGGTTTCTGGGCGTCCCGTCCGGCGTCGATCTCACGTGGGAGCGGGCGTGCAGCATGTGGTTGATCGCCAGGGCGCTTGGCGAACGGCGGCCAACGCCCAAGCGGCTGGCCGCGCTGGCGATCGTCGAAGGGATGCGCGCGGCCATCCTGGTGCAGGCCTACGGGCTCAAGATCAAGGGGGCTGTCACCCCGGTACGGCTGCGGCAGGCGCTGGCTGCCGTGGCCCTGAAGCGCGCCTTCGGCGGCGAGACGGCGGCGGCCGTGGCGGGGAGATCCGGGCTACCGGCGAGAGCAAGCCGCTTGCTGGCTGCGCAGCTCCTGGACAACCCGCGCGACCCCGGCACCGACCGTCGCCTCGTCTCCGCCCTGGCCCAGCAGGCCTGCGGCGCCCGCGACGCCGACCTCGCCGCCCTGCGGTCGGGCGTACTGCGGCGCCATTTCGCCGGCCCGCAACCTTCGGAAATGGCCGCGCCCATCAATATGAGGCGGCGCCAGGGCCGCAAGGTCCCCTCCCCCCTTGCGGGGGAGTCCCGAACATCGAAGGTTGGGGGTCCCCCCACCTCCAGCCGCTCCCCACAAGGGGGAGGGGAACCCGGTCGCGCTTTAGGCCAGCTCAATGGCACCATATCGGGCGTCGCCATGCCCGCAGCTCCGCTGCTCGGCACGGTTCCGTCACCACCTGTCTCGCGATCCCTCGACCTGCCGGGCTTCGCCACCGAGGTGCGCCGCCTGGCGGCGGGGGAGGCGCAGGGCTGGAGCGGCGACCGCAAGGCCTACATCAGCCGCGTCTGGCGCAGCGTGCGCGAGAAGCGGCCCGAGTGGGGCCTCTCCGAGATCGAGTTCAAGTGCATGCTGGCCGAGGCGCACCGCTCCGGCCAGCTCGCGCTCGCCAACGCCGACCTGAAGGACGAGAGCAACATCAAGGATGTGCAGGACTCCGCCGTGATCTACCGGAACGCGGTGTTCCATTTCATTCGCGTGGACGCATGATGCTGCGGCCCGTAACGTTCTGTCCCGCTTTGAACTGAGGTTTCATGCGCCACGAGGCTCATATTGCGCCACTTGCCGATCGCCTGTCCGCGGCCTTCGAGCACTCCATCACCTGGGAGGACGACATCTGGCGGGCCGACCCCGTCGATGTGGAACTCGTGCACGCCAACGCGCGCCGCAGGTTCTCCGACCTTCTGGATGCCGTCACCGCCACGGAAGGAGCCTCGGTGCAGGCGCGCATCCTGCTGTTCCACGGCCAGTCGGGCGCCGGCAAGACGCACCTGATCCGGGCGCTCCGCACCGGCGCGCACCGCAGCGGCAGGGCCTACTTCGGCTACGCCCAGATGACGCCGGACGTGGCCAACTACGCCGACTACTACCTGCGCCGGCTGATCGCCTCGCTGGAGAAGCCCTACGATCCCGATCGCGGCGGTGAGAGCGCGCTCGCCCGCCTCGCCAAGCGCATGGTGGAAGACACCGAGGCTGTGGACACCGCCCTGCTCGACAAGCTGCGCGATGCCAAGCTGAGCGACGCCGCCCTCGCCAAGCTGGTGCTCAACATCGCCGACGGGATCGTCGCCGCGCCCCGCTTCGCCGGCCAGAACCTGGACGTGAACGTGGTGCGTGCGCTGCTCTACATGCAGCGCTCCGATCCCCGCATCGACCAGCGCGTGCGCCAATACCTCTACGGCCAGAAGCTGGGCGAGCTGTCGCACGAGGCCATCGCCGCGCTCGACCCCAACACGGGCGAGGGCCACGCCTTCGACATCGTCGAGTCCATCGGCCGCCTCATATGGGCGGTGGACCGGGCAGCGCTGGTGTTCGCCATCGACCAGGTCGAGGACCTGCGCCTCTTCGAGGACTACGCCGAGCGATTCCAGAAGGCGGCGCGCGATCTCATCCAGATAGCCAACCGCGTCCCCACCTCCATCGTGCTCATCTCGTGCCTCGCCGAGTTCTACGGCAAGGTACGCGAGGTGCTGGCGCAGTCCTATATCGACCGAATCGAGAAGGCGGGGCCGGTGCCCCTGATCGAGACGCGCACCGCCGAGGAGGCACGGCTCATCATCGCCAAGCGCCTGCAGCAGGACGAGCGCGGCGGCGGCGGCGATCCCACCGCTTATTTCGGCGAGCAGTTCTTCGAGGAGTTCGGCGGCCTCTCCACCCGGCGCATCCTGGAGCTGGCGCAGAAGCGCATGCGCGAGCAGGAGGGCGAGGCGGCCGAGGAGCCGCCGACCAACAAGTCCGGATTCATCTCCACGCTGGCCGCCGCGCTCGGCTTCGGCGGCGGGCCGGATGAGGGCATGAGCGACGCCCCGCCCATCGAGTTTCGCGAGCACTGGGAGCGCTTCGTGGCCCAGTCCGAGGCCGAGATCCCGAGCGACGACGAGGCGCTCAGCGATGCGCTCGCCGCGGCACTGGCGCTTGCCCGGCACGAATGGCCCGATGCGCTCGACGTGGTGGTGAGGCGCGCCAGCGTTGCCCAGGACGTCCCGACTCTCGACCTGGCGCTTACGCATGCCGCGGGTCATCGCACGGAGGCGCGCATCTTCCTGTGCAACCGGCCGGCCCAGGGCGGCGGCTTGAAGCGCCAGATCGACCGCGTGCTCACCGCCATGAACGACAAGGGGGGCGACAAGAGCTGCTTCATGCTGCGGGCGAGCGATTTCCCGCCCAACAAGAAGAACCAGACGGCGCAGGCCTTCCGCAAGTTCCGCGAGAAGGGCGGCCGCTCCATCCTAGTGCCGATCCCGGACTGGGAGCGCATGATCATGGTGCGCGAGTTCCACGCCCAGCACCGCCTGGACCAGAGCTTCGGCGACTGGTTCCAGCGCAACAAGCTGCTCTCGGCCATCCCCTGCCTGGCGCAGCTGCTGCGGCTCGACCTGCTCGGTCACAACATCCGCGGGACCGCGGTGGCCCTGTCGGGCACGCTTGCCGCCGATGCGCCGGCCGACACGGAGGCTGCCTTGCCGCCCAACCTCGCGATGGCGGGACCGCGCGGCGCCGACTGGACCGGGTGGGACAGTGCCGCCGCGGAGGTGAAGGACGACCTGCCGCTCTCTGTACTGCTCGACGAGGTGGGCGACGGCGAGAACAGCATCCTCGCCGGCCGCGCGCTGCGCTCCAACCGCTCGATCACCCTCAACAAGGATGTCCTGAAGCGCCACTCAGCGGTGCTCGGTGGCTCGGGCTCCGGCAAGACCACGCTGGCCTTGTGCATCATCGAGCAGCTGCTCATGAAGGGCATCCCAGCGGTGCTGATCGACCGCAAGGGCGACCTGTGCTCCTACGCCAACCCAGATGTCTGGCGCGCGCACGACGGCGAGTACGGCGAGCGCCGCGGCGAGCGGGAGCGGCTTGCGGATTCCATCGACGTGGCGGTCTACACGCCGGGGCGGGCCTCGGGCCGGCCGATCTCCATCACGCTGCTCCCCAACGGCATCAACGAGCTGCCCGAGCAGGAGCAGCAGCTGCTCGCCAACCTCTCGGCGGCAGCCCTGGGCGACATGCTGCACCTCAAGAACTCGGCCACGCACCAGAAGCAGTCCGGCACGCTGTCCGTGGCGCTCCGCATCCTGGGCGCCCGCTTCAGCAAGGAGGTCACGCTCAACGACCTGATCGCGCTGCTGGAGGACGAGGACCCGGAGCTGACCGAGCTCACGCAGCGCATGGATCCCTCGGGCCGCATTCGCCGCGACCTGGTGGCCCAGCTCGACAGCCTCCGCCACCGCAACTCCGCCCTGTTCGAGGGCGGCGGCGAGGCGCTCCGCATGGAGGCCCTGCTGGGCCTGGGCCCCTATGCCCGCAGCGACGACCGCACGCGGCTCTCCATCATCTATACCGGCTTCCTGGGCGACAACGAGAACATCCTGTTCTGGGTCTCGCAGTTCCTCTCCGAGGCGCTGCGCTTCTGCCAGCGCAACCCCAACGACGGGCTGCAGGCCGTCGTCATGTTCGACGAGGCCGACCTCTACA
>JBIOWI010000145.1:0-2687 GCA_044868325.1 Hyphomicrobiaceae bacterium | reverse complement strand
CGAGCGTAGCGCCGATCTGGCGCCCGTCCGTGAAGGCCATGGCGGCGGGGCCGTCCCACGGCTCCATCAGGCAGGCGTGATACTCGTAGAAGGCGCGCCGCTTGCTATCCATCAGCGGGTTGCCGGCCCACGCCTCGGGGATCAGCATCATGGCGGCGTGCGCCAGGCTGTAGCCGCCCATCACCAGGAACTCGAGCGCGTTGTCGAAGCAGGCGGTGTCCGACTGGCCCTCGTAGGAGATGGGCCACAGCTTCGAGATGTCGGCGCCGAACAGCGGCGTCGAAACCGAGGCCTGCCGCGCCGCCATCCAGTTGTTGTTGCCGCGCAGCGTGTTGATCTCGCCGTTGTGGGCGACCATGCGGTAGGGGTGCGCCAGCTTCCACGACGGGAAGGTGTTGGTGGAGAAGCGCTGATGCACCAGCGCCATCGCCGAGGTGAGCCGCGGGTCCGTCAGGTCCTTGTAGTACTTGGGCACCTGGTAGGACAGGAACATGCCCTTGTAGACCAGGGTGCGGCTCGACAGCGACACGGTGTAGTGGCCGATGTCGCGGTCCTTGTAGGCATAGTAGAGGTTGTTGGAGACGACCTTGCGGATCAGATAGAGCCGCCGCTCGAACTCCTGCTGGTCCTCCATGCTGTCGGGCCGGCCGATGAAGATCTGCCGGTGCACCGGCTCCACGGCCTTCACCATCTCGGACAGGCACGAGTTGTCCACCGGCACCGAGCGCCAGCCCAGGAACTCCAGCCCCTCCTCGCGGATGATGCGCATCCACACGCGCTCGCAGTGCGCGCGCAGCCGCTCGTCCTGCGGCATGAAGATATGGCCGGCGGCGTAGTGGCCGGGTTTGGGCAGCCTGATCTTGAGCTTCGCGCACTCCTCGGCCAGGAACTCGTGCGGGATCTGGACGAGGATGCCGGCGCCGTCGCCGGCGATGGGGTCCGCACCCACTGCGCCGCGATGCTCGACGTTGCACAGGATGGCCAGAGCATCCTCGATCAGCCTGTGGGACTTGCCGCCCTTGAGATCGGCGATAAAGCCGACCCCGCACGCGTCATACTCGCGCTTGGGATCGAACAGTCCCTGAGGCCTGGGGATGAAAGGCACAGCGCCCGAGTGCTGCGCAGTCATGTCGCTCTCCAGCTTGCCCGTGCGGGGCTCCTCGCGCCCGCACCCACCTCCGCCCACCGCTCCGCAGCAGGCACGGCGCGCGTCATCCTCTCCCAGACAGGGACCGATCCCGCACCCGTGTTGCTCGGAGCCGAGCGGCGCCATCCGCATCCCGCCGTCTCAGGGAGGCTGTGCCCGTCCGTCTGCCGGATCGGACGAGCGAATCTGCAGCATCCCCGCGGCCGTCTTGGCGCCGCCCCTACTCTGGTCTTGCGGGATCGCCGCCGCACGATATCTGTCGCCGTCCTGGTCTTTCGGCACCCTGCATCGCGAAGCCTCCCGCTATAAAGGACAGCTTAGCTGACCTAAATTCAACCTGCAAAGGTGATTTGCAGGCCGCACCGGGATATTTTCGCGCACACATGCTCTGTCTGCAACCCAATTATGGCGCCTGCCCGCTGGCAATGCCGCCCCCAGAAGGCCCAAGAGAACCCCAGGAGCGCCCATGCCCGCCAGAAAGCGGACCCTGCCCTTCGGCACTTGGCCGTCGCCCGTCAGCGCCGCCCTGGCCGCGCGCGCAAGCCTCCGCCTCGGCCTGTTGCAGGCCTCCGGCGACACCCTCTACTGGAGCGAATCGCGGCCCGAGGAGCAGGGCCGGCAGGTCATCGTCCGCGCCGGCCCCGATGGCGTCCGCGAGGACGTCCTGCCCGCCCCCTACTCCGCCCGCTCGCGCGTACACGAGTACGGCGGCGGCGAGTTCCTGGTCGCCGGCGACACCCTCTACTTTGTCAACGACAGGGACCAGCAGGTCTACACGCTTGAGCCGGGGCGCCCGCCGCAGCGGCTCACTGACGCACCCGGCACCCGCTTCGCCGATTTCGCCCACGATCCTGCGCGGCGTCGCCTGGTGGCCGTCGCCGAGACCCACGCGCCGGTCGAGCGCGGCGCGCACGCCCTGCCGCGCAACAGCCTGGTCGCCATTGGGCTAGGCGGCGCCGAGCGGGGCCGCCTCACGGAGCTGGCCGCGGGCTGCGACTTCTACGCTAGCGCCCGCCTCTCTCCGGATGGTGCGCAGCTCGCCTTCCTCAGGTGGGACCTGCCCGACATGCCCTGGGACAGCGCCGCCCTCTACGTCGCGGCCATCCGCGACGACGGCAGCCTCGGCCGGCCGAAGCGCATCGCCGGCGGCCGCGGCAGCGCCGCCTTCCAGCCGGAGTGGGGCCCGGACGGCCACCTCTGCTTCGCCTGGGACGACACCGGCTGGGGCTGCCTCTACCGCTGGGACGGGGAGCGCGTGTCGCTTGTCCTGAAGGCGCCGCGCACCGAGCTGTGGCGCCCGCAATTCGCGTTCGCCCTGCGCTGCTTCGCGATCGGTCCCTCTGGCAAGCTCTGCGCCGCGCTCCTCGACGACGGCCTGCCGCTCCTGCAGGCCGGCACCTTGGCGGCCGGCCGGCTAACCGCCTCGCCACGCCCGCGGCCCAAGAACGCGGCGCGCATCGAGGGACCAGTCGCCGTCGGCGACGGCTTCGCGGCCGTCGTCAGCCCGCCCCTGGCGCTGCCCGCGGTGATGCGCCTCCGC
>JBIOWI010000144.1:0-15647 GCA_044868325.1 Hyphomicrobiaceae bacterium | reverse complement strand
GGTTTGACACCACGCCTCGACGCTGGTGCTACGGTGTCAGACCCTCTGGGCCTGACACCGCCCCTCGCCCGCCTGATGATCTGGTTGTCGCCGGCCTATCCGGTCGGCGGGTTCAGCTACTCGCACGGCCTGGAGTGGACGGTGGAGGCGGGCAAGGTGCGCGATGCCGACACCCTGGGGGCCTGGATCGAGGATATCCTGCACCACGGCGCTGGCCGGTCGGATGCCATCCTCCTTGCCGAGGCATGGCGCGCCCTGACCGCGGGCGACGAGCGCCTGCTGGCCGAGGCCGTCGAGCTCGCTGCCGCCCTGGCCCCCTCGGCCGAGCGGCGCCTGGAGACGCTGGCGCAGGGTGCGGCTTTCCTGGAGGCGACGCGGGCCGTATGGCCGAGCCCGGTGCTCGACCGCCTGGCCGCCTCGCCGCTCGAAGCTCGGGAGATCGCCTATACCGTCGCCGTCGGCGCGTGCGCCGCCGCCCACAGCCTGCCGCTCGCTCCCACGGCGCAGGCCTACCTGCAGGCCTCCGCCGCCAACCTGGTCTCCGCCGGCGTGCGGCTCATCCCCCTGGGCCAGACCGACGGCCTGCGGGTGCTCGCGCGGTTGGAGCCGCTCATCCCGCCGCTGGTCGCCCGGGCTCTGGCCTCCCGCCTCGACGATGCGGGAGGCGCCGCTGTCATGGCCGACATCGCCTCCATGCGTCATGAGACGCAGTACACGCGGCTGTTCAGGTCGTAGACCGGTCGGGCGCCGCCGACCGTGGGGGTCTCGGCCGGTTGTCGGGAGGAGAGTCCCCCTCGGAGCACCCACCCACCGAAAGCGGGTTGTCACACCGCCACACGTAGCCGCGCCGCTGCATGCAACTCTGCATGGCGGCCATCATGGTCTCTTCGCGTTCTCGTTGCGGCGCCCCGGCGCCAACCCGGGTCGCCACGTCGCGGCATTGGTCGGCCGCCGCCTTGAAGCCGCCATCGACCGGGCGGCCGTCCGTGCGCATCCAGGTCATCTGGCCTCCGCCCCCGCCGCCGCCTCCGCCGTTGGCGGTGCAGCCGGCCAGCGCCAGTCCCATGGCAGCCACTCGAACCCAAAGCATGCTGTCCCCGCCCGGAAGCTCCCCGAGGTATCTTGCCGCAATGCACCACTATGCCGGGGGCAGGCCCCTGAACCTGTCTCTTTCCGGCTACAGTCCGATAGATTACACCGTGCATAAGACTGCCGGAAGCTGGCCAACATATGGCCGCTGAGAACACGACGCACTTGAGCGGCTGGTCGCCGCAACCCGGCCTATCGCATGCGTACCGAGAGCGGCATGCCGCCCGCAGGTCGCAACGTAACGCGGCTAATCGGCTCAGGCGCGTGCGCCGATATGGTCGTAAAGCTCGCGGCGCGCACGAGCGTCGCCAGAATGGCAACGCCTTCGATCAGCGCGAACGCCATGCCGATGCAGATGCGTGGTCCCGCGCCGAACGGCATGTAGTGGTAGCGTGAAATCTTCGCCTCGTTCTCCGGCGCGAAGCGGGTCGGGTCGAAGCGGTCCGGATCGGCCCAATAGCGCCGGTGGCGCTGGATGGCGTAGATCGGGACAACGATCTGGGTGCCAGCCTTGATAGGCATGCCGGCAAGCTCGGTGTCGACGGTCGATTGCCGCGACATGATGGGCGCCGGCGGATACAGTCGCATGCTCTCCTTCAGCACCTGCGTCGTGATCGCGAGCTTGTCGATGTGGTGGGGCTCGATGGGGCCTTCACCTGCGACCTGGCGCACCTCCTCCAGGATGCGGTCGGCCCAATGCGGCGCGCGCGCGAGCAAATAGAGCGTCCAGGTGAGCGCCTTGGCGGTCGTCTCGTGACCGGCCAGGAAAAAGGTGAGCAGATTGTCGATCAGGAGCTCGTCCGACATTTGCGCGCCCGTCTCCGGGTTCTTCGCATTTGCCAACCGCTGCAACAGGTCGTCCTTGGCGACCGGGCTGGCACGGCGCTCTGCGACAAGGCCTGCCACGGCCGATCTCAGCCACCGCTGGGCCAAACGCATCTTGAGCTTACCGGGGTGTGGCATCCAGGACGGCAGACCGACGTTGGCATAGGCCATCTGCCAGCCGAGCGGCTTGGCGTAGTCGACATTGGTGCGACCAATGACCGGCCCAACGTGGGCATCGCCACCCGGAAGCAGTGTGTGCGAGATCACATCGAAAGTGACCAGCGTCATGTCGCGATCGACGTCGCGTGCGGTTCCGCTGGGGGCATGGCGCCAATCGGCGAGCAAGCGCTCCGCCGCCTGCACGATGGCTGGCACGAAACCGACGAGGTCGTGATGGCGGAACACGGGTGCCGCTGTCTGCCGCTGCCATTTCCAGTCGGCGCCGTCAGCTGTCAGCACACCCTTCCCGAGCAGGGGTCCCAGGATGCGCTGCGTGATGACGGTACGCTGGAACATGTCGCGCTTGTCGAGCAGCACGGTCTTGACGAGGGTGGGCTCGGTGATCCAACACACCGCGCGGCCGGTCCGACCGGCCAGGACGATCCCCTCTTCGTAGACCGCTGCGGGGAGGATGCGCAGGGGGTTTCGCAGCAGCTTCGCAAAGAATGACAGGGTTCCTACTGGGCCACCGAGCGGGGTAACCCGTGGGACATCCAGTGGCGGTGCCGGCAGGGGCGAGCGGTCTGGAGCCGGCTGTCTAGCATCGATGGATGTGGCTACGGTCATGCCCGAACCCTCGACCCACGGATATCGGCGATCTTGGACCAAACATTGGGAGAGCGCCAGACGATCATGCGCGTGCGGGTTGCGCCCAGGCGCATGATCACCCGATGTCGACGGGTGACGTTGCCTTACGCCACGCGCGGGACCCCTTGCTGGCGCGCTGCGACGCGGCGGATGAGCGCCGCGCAGCGATCGGGTGCGGTCATCGGAAGCATGTGGCCGCCCTCCACGATCTCCAGGTCGAGCGCAGGACAGGGCGCCCTCATCGATTCGCCTTGCCGCTGGTAGTCGAGCAGTCGGTCGTCCTTGCCGAACAGGATGCCGAGCGGAAGGTTGAGCGAGGGATAGCGCGTTGCATAGGCCGGCAGCACGTCATCGATCGCGACAATATCCGACGATGCGGCATAGAAGGCTTTCGGGCGCAGGCCGAGGAGCCCGCCGGCGCGGAGGGGAAAATCGGGCACGACCGCTTCCGGCGCGAAGACCTCCTTCAGTGCCACCGGACCGCGCCGGATCCCCAGCGGCGTCGCGAACGTCCAGGCGACGAGATTGCGTACCAAGCTGGAGCGGATGAGGAATGGCCGGAAGACTGCGGGCACCTCCTCCTGCGCATGCGTCAGTGGCGCAATGAGTGCGAGCGCGCCGGTGCAATCGGGATGGTCGAGCGCGAGCGCGAGCGAGACCGCGCCGCCGAGCGAATGCCCGACCACGAGCGGGCGCGTCAGCCCGAGCGCGCCGATCAGTTTGGCGATCGCGGCTGCCTGCGCGGTCAGCGTCGCGTCCGCCCCGGTGGCACGAGTGGAATAGCCGGAGCCGGGGCGGTCCACGAGGATCAAGCGGAACTCGCCGGCGAGGCGGCCGGCGAGGGCGTAGTCGAAATGCAGCAGGTTGCCGCCGAGCCCGTGGATCATGACGATGGGGGGACCGGCGCCGCCGGTGTCGACATAGTGAATGCGCTCGCCATCGATCTCCATGAATCGGCCGCGCGGAGGGAGCGCGGCTTCAACCTTGCGCGCCATGCTGGCCGCGAACCAGACGAGGCCACCGATCAGGGCGGCAAGCAGCACGACCAATGCGACGATGACTGTCACCGATGTCCTCCCGATCTTGAGGGGCCGCCTCTCACGATCGCCGCACCAGCGGTCCCAGAATCTTCCAATACGACACCGGCGCAACGCGCTCGATCAGTGCCATCATCCTGGCCTTGCCTCCAACCACGACGCGCGGGGCGCGGCGCTCGACCGCCTGGACGACGATCTCGCCAGCTTCAGCCGGCGGCATGGTCAAAAGGCGGCGTGCCCTCTCAAGCTGCTCCGCCACCTCGGCGTTGGTGGTGCCGGCGGGTCTGCGCGCATTCTGGGCAATCTTCGTGGCGACACCGCCTGGGTGCACCACGGTAACGCCGACGTTGCTTCCCTCCAGCTCGAAACGCAGGGCGTTGGAGAAGCCCCGCACAGCGAACTTGCTCGCCGAATAGGCGGTCTGGCCGGGCGGCGAGATCAGGCCGAACAGGCTCGACATGTTGACGATCCACGCATCGTCGCTCGCCTTCAGATACGGCATGAACGCCCGAGTCAGCCGCACCATCGCGCCGAAATTGATCTCGAACAGCCAGTCGAAGTCGGCTTCGCTGATTTGCTCGAAGGTGCCGGCGAGGGCCACGCCCGCATTGTTGAAGAGCAGATCGACGCGCCCGTGCTGGGCCACGACGGCCTGAGGCAGGGACGCGGCCGCTGCGCGATCCGCGATGTCGAGCTTGTGGCAGGAGACGCGGATGCTGTGCCCCCCAACCAGCTGCGCCGTTTCCGCCAGCCCCGGCTCGCCGATATCGGCGAGCGCAAGATGGCAGCCACGCCTCGCGAGCGATTGTGCGATCGCGCGTCCGATGCCGCTACCGGCGCCCGTGATCGCCGCGGTGCGGTCATGAAGCGACATTTGCTTTGGCATGGCTTGCCGATTCGATGTCCGTATCGTTGCGGCCTGGCTGCCCAAGCGGGCGGATGGGAAGTCCGGCGGCGTCCTCACACCCGCCGCTGCGCCGATTGGGCGGCACGGCGTGTGAACACCAAGGTGCCGTCGTCGATCGAGCCGAAGCGCAAAGCCAGCATGTCCTTGGCGTAGTTCTGATAAAGCCTCCACGGCCGCTTCGAGCCCTGCTTGGGAAGGATATCCTTCGCCCGCTGCATGTACCCCGACGAGAGCGGCAGCGTCTCATCGGGAATCAGCGACGGATCGCTGTTGCGCGGCGTGCAGTAGGCGTAGCCGCCGCGGTCCATCTTGTTGAGAATGCGGCAGAGGTATTCGGCGGTGAGATCGGCCTTGAGCGTCCACGATGCGTTCGTGTAGCCGAAGGTCGAGGCGAGGTTCGGCACGTCCGAGAACATCATGCCCTTGTAGGTCAAGGTCGTTCCCGGATCGATGGTCCTGCCGTCTACTACAAGCTCCATGCCGCCTAACAGCTTCATCGCGAGCCCGGTCGCGGTGACGATGATGTCGGCGGCAAGCTCCTCCCCGGAGCGCAGCCTCAGCCCTGTCTCAGTGAATGTCTCGATCTCTCCGGTGACGACCGAAGCCTTGCCTTCGCGGATCGCCTTGAAAAGATCGCCGTCGGGCACGAGGCAGAGCCGCTGGTCCCAGGGATTGTAGCGCGGCGTGAAGTGCTGCATGTCGATCCCGGGGCCGAGCTCGGCTTGGGCAAGCTCGACGATGCGTTGCTTGGCGGCTTCCGGCCTCCGGCGCGCAACGTTGTAGAAGTACATCTGCAGGAAGATGCTCTTCCAGCGCGCGAGCGTGTGCGCGAGGCTCTCGGGCAGTTTTGCATAGCACCAATCGGCGATGGCGTCCTTTGCCGGCCGCGCCACGATATAGGTCGGCGAGCGCTGCAGCATGGTGACGTGCGCGGCCTTGTGCGTCATCGCCGGCACCAGTGTGACTGCCGTTGATCCGCTGCCGATCACCAAGACGCTCTTGCCGGCATAGTCGAGAGCCTCCGGCCATTTCTGCGGATGCACGATCTCGCCCTTGAAGCGCTGCATGCCGGGCCAGCCTGGCATGTAGCCCGCGTCGTAGTCGTAATAGCCGCTGCACATCTGCAGGAAATCGCAGGTGTAGGTCAGTATCTTGCCTTCGGGACCCAGCACCTCCAGCGTCCAGCGCGCGTCGTTCGACGACCACGACGCGCGCCTCACCTTGTGATGAAAGCGGACCTTGCCGTCGATTCCGTATTCTCGCGCGGTGTCGTTGAGATAGTCGAGGATCGATGGGCCGTCGGCGATCGCCTTCTCGCCGCGCCAGGGTCGGAAGCAATAGCCGAGCGTATGCATATCGGAATCGGAGCGGACACCGGGATAGCGGAACAGGTCCCAGGTGCCGCCGATGGCGCCGCGTGCCTCCAGAATGACGAAGGATTTGCGCGGGCAGTCCCGCTGCAGGTAGGAGGCGACGCCGATTCCGGACAATCCCGCGCCCACGACGACGATGTCGAAGTCAACCTGGTCCGTGCCGGCCTCGAGCGTCGTGACGTTCGCTCGTGCGCTGGACGCGCCCGAATTTGCCCTTGGAGTCACGGCGGCCAATTCGGCGCCAGGTGCGAGCCCTTGCTCTCCCGCCTGCTCAGCCATTCCTGCCATCTCCCCGTGTCCGAGCCGTTCCCGGCTGCCGATGCAGGTCTGTTCTCCAATTCTGACATGGAGCAGCAAGGCGCCGCGAGAGGAATTCACTCATTCCCGCGGATAGCGCCAGGCCTTCTCCGCCTGAGCGTCGTCCAGGGTCCACTGCGGCAGCGACAAGCCCGGCGCGACATCGCTGAACACCATGCGAACGCGCGTGCCGATGCCGACCTGTCTGACGAGCTCGGGAGGCGCGAGCTTGCCGTCGGGCGTGGCCAGATTCCCGACCACGCGCAAGGCTTCGTGCTCGGTCGGCTTGCCCTTCTGGGTGTCGAGGTCGACGAGCAGGACGAGATAGGGCGTGCGGCCCCTGAACGCCGGCTGGATGGCATGGTGCACCTCCGTGTAGGAATGCACCGTGCCCTTGCCCTCGACCGGGACCCATTTGCAGTCCCGGCTCATGCACCAGGGACACGCCGTGCCGGGCGGATAGCGCAAGAGGCTGCAGCCGTCGCACTGCTGCAGGTGAAAATCGTGCGCGGCACAGTGCCGGAAATAGGCAAGGTTCTCGGCGTCGAGGTCGTCGATGCTCAACGACATGCCCAGATAGTCACCAACGATCGCCATGGCTCGCTCCCCTCAACCGCGCCGCATCACCATGGCGGAGCCGGTGCCGGGCGTCGCCCAGCCCAGGTTGGCGGTCAGCTCGCAGCGCCGCACCTGCCGGCATCCCCCCTCGCTGTAGTCGTACGTGTGCTTTCGTCGCCCGTCGGGACCGACAGGGCAGCTGTCGTCGGCGTCGTGGCGCAGCTGGCGCACGTTCTCGATCACCATGCTCATGCCGTGCGTGTAGCCCTCGCACAGGTGGCCGCCGCTGGTGTTGTTGGGACGCCGGCCGCCGAGCCGGATGGTGCCGTCGCTGACGTACTGGCCGCCTTCGCCCTTCCTGCAGAAGCCGTAGTCCTCGAGCTGCAGCATGGTGGTGAAGGTGAACGCATCGTAGGAGCCCGTGACATCGATATCCTCGGGGCCCACGCCCGAGTTCGGCCACAGGATCTGCCTGGCGTAGTGTCCGGCCACGGTCGAGATCGGCCCCGCCTGGTAGTGCATGTCGCTGCGCGGCTTGCAGCAGCGCCCCACCACGCCGCGGATCAGCACGAGCGGGTGGCGGCAGTCGCGTGCCCGCTCCGCCGAGGTGACGACGATGGCCGTGGCGTTGTCGGTCTCGACGCAGCAGTCCAGGAGGTGCAGCGGCTTGCAGATGATGCGGCTGGCGAGCACCTCCTCCACCGTCACGCGCTTCTTGTGGTAGGCCTTGGGATTGTTGGAGGCATGCGCGCTGTGCGCCGCACGCACGGCCGCGACCTGCGCGGGCGTGGTGCCGTAGTCGTACATGTGGCGCATGAAGGTGAAGCTGAACATCTGGCCCGCGCTCTGCCATCCGTAGGCCCGGCTGTGCAGCATGTCGCCGCCGACGGGCACGGCCGAGCGTGCGCCGGTGCCGCCGATGCGCACCTGGCTGTAGCCGTTCATGGCGCGGAAGATGACGACCGTCCTGCACAGGCCGGCCTCGATGACGCCGATGGCGATGCCGACCAGCGCCTCCGTCGACGACCCGCCGCCGAACACGTCCATGTAGAAATTGAGGCGGACGCCGAGATCGCCGGCGATGAAGGTGGCGAACGTGGAGTCGCCCATCTGGTAGGACAGCATGCCGTCGACATCGGCGGCGGTCAGGCCCGCATCGCGGATGGCGTTGCCCACCGCCCAGGTGCCGAGCGCCCGCGTCGACAGGCCCGACCCGCGCGTATAGGTGGTCTCGCCCACCCCGACGATGGCGTACTTGTCCCTGAGATGCCTGGGGCTCGATGCGTCCATTTCGGCGGGAAGGGGCATGGGGCGCCGTCCTTGGCCTTGCGCTGGTTGCCACAGATAAGGGCGAATGCTGCCCGCGTCGAAGCTAGCGGGGAAGCCCCAATCAGGCCAGGGGGCGCAAACGACAGGGGCGTAGACAACCGACCATTGGCGCTGACGACGCCACACGAGCTGGTGAGGTGGCGCAGGGATACTCCCGGCGCAGGCTTGACCCGCCGTCTACTGGGCGAGGCGATCCAACACCGCTCGCCTCACCACTTCCAGAAGGGGAACGGCGAGCCCGAGCTCCAGGGCGAGCGGCCGCTGCGCGCCCAGGGTGGCGCGTCGAACTCGTCCACCGGACGCGGCTCGCGCTGGCGCACCTTGAGGGCGCCCTGTGGCTCGCCGCTCATGACCACCACGAAGTCGGTGTCCTTGCCCGTCTCCCGGCTCGGGCCCTCGTCGGAGACGATCAGCGACGAGCCGGGCAGCACCACCTCCGAGACGAGGTCGCGCACCTCCTGGCTGAGGGCGATGCGGTCGAGGGCCGCCTTGGCGCCCTCCACGTCGGTGGTCGACGGACGGGCATTGCGGGACTTGCCATGACTCCCCGCCGAGGCCGGCTCGATGCGCGTCGCGTTCGGGTACATCGACACCACGGTCCAGCGCATGTCGCCAGCCGCGCCGTGGTCGACGGCCGTGAAGACGAACGTGCCGATGGGCGCCTGCGCGTCGCGGATCGCGACCGGCCCCTCGAAGACCGGGTTGTTGCCCTTGCGGACATAGAGCCGCTGCGTCTTGCGGCTGACGAACACCGACACCGGAAAGGTTCGCCGCGCCGCCTCCTCGGCCGCCTGGGCGGCGACGTCCTTGGCGGCGGTGGCGGCCTTCGCCTCCGCCTCGGCGCGCTCTGCGGCCTCGCGCCTGGCCTGCTCCTGCAGGCGCGCGGCTTGCAGCCGGGCCTGGACCTCGTCCACCTTGGCCTGCGCCTTCGCCTTGGCGGACTCGGCGCCCTCCCTGGCCTGGGGCGAGGTAGCGGCCCCGAGCCGGCGATCCGCGTCCTTCAGCGCGCCTTCGGCCCTGGCAAGGTCGCCCTCCTGGGACCGCAGCGCCCGTGCGGCGCCCGCGGCCTCGGAGGCGGCGCGGGCCGCCGTCGTCCGCGCTTCCCGCTGCCGCCGGGCGGCCGTCTCCACCTCGGCGGCCTTGGTGGTTGCGATGGACTGGAGCGCCTGCAGGTGCCGGGCCGAGCCCGGAACGACCTCGCTCTCCAAGGCCACCGCGGCGAGCCGGGTGCCCTTCGGCGCCGCCAGGGCCAGCTCCCGCGGCACCGGCCTTGGCCTGAACAGGGCCGGGTGGGAGATCGCGCTGGGCGCCATGTCGTCGCGCACGATCAGCACCCGCATGCCGAGCTCGGTCATGTCGAACAGGCGCTGGGCGAAGGCCATTGGCAGCCGGACGCAGCCGTGCGAGGCCGGATGGCCAGGCAGGTTGCCGGCGTGCAGCGCGATGCCGGTCCAGGTGATGCGCTGCATGAACGGCATCTCGCCATCCTCGTACAGGTTGGAGCGGTGCTCCTCCTTCTTCTGCACGATGGAGAAGATGCCGGCCGGCGTCTCGTAGCCGCCCGACCCGGTCGACACCGGCGACTCCTGGAGCTTGCCCTCGGCGTCGTAGAGAGAGACGCGCTGGTCGTTGAGAGAGACGATGGCCATCACCGGCTTGGCGGCCGTGCGCCGGTAGCCGTCGTAGCGGGCGTCGCGGCTGCCCTGGGCGCCGGCCGGCTCGATGCCGAGGCCGAAGGCCAAGAGGCTGGCCGCGAGGCCGGCGAGCGGCGCGCCCGAGAGCGGCGCACGCGACGACCGGAGCGGCCGGGGAACTCTGCTACTCTGCACCTTGGACAACGCCATACCCACCTTTCACCCGATAGGAGCCTCAGAGCGAGCGCGCCACGCGCAGCCCTACCATGTCGAGACGGACCTCGGGAGGCGTCGCGTAGCGGTAGGCTGAACGCAGGAGCTGCGGGTAGTAGTTCCACGAGCCGCCGCGCAGGATGCGCTGGCTGCAGTCGCGCGCTGCTACCGCCGATCCGTCGGTGGGCGCGCCGCGGTAGCTGTCGCGGTAGCAGTCCTCCACCCACTCCCACACGTTGCCGTGCATGTCGTGCAGGCCGAAGGCATTGCCTTTGTAGGTGCCGACCTCCACCGTCTTCTGCCGGAAGATCCCCATCTTGCCGTCCGCGTAGACGAAGTTGGCGTCGTAGTTGGCCTGCTTGTAGTTGATCGTGCTTCCCGTCGAGAACGGCGGATGCGGCTCGGCCGCACCGGTGACGCCGCGCGCCGCGTACTCCCATTCCGCCTCCGTCGGCAGCCGATAGACCTTGCCGGTCTTGCGCGACAGCCAGGCGACGAACTCCGTGGCGTCGTGCCAGGAGACGTTGATAACGGGCCGCTTGCCGCGCCCCCAGGTCTCGTCGCCCGGCTTGTGCTTGCAGCCGCCCTCGGCAGTACAGGCGTCCCACTGGGCGAAGGTGACCTCGTGCTTGCCGATGGCGAAGCTGTGCATGGTCACCTTGCGCTGCGGTCCTTCGTTGCGGCCGCGGCCGATCTCGCTCTCGGCCGAGCCCATCATGAACTCGCCGGCGGGGACGACCACCATCTCCGGGCAGGCGGCGCAGTCGCGCAACGTGCGCCCGCTGCCGCCGGGGCCGTCCGCCTGCTTCCTCTGCGCCGCAGCGTGCGAGGAAAGAAGCACCAACAGCGCCAGTGTCACTACAGTGCGCACCATGGGACTAGGGCTAGCGATCCTCGACGCGGGTGGGACGATCCGTGGAGGCATTCTTCTAACGCCTTGGGCCGTCGATGGAAAGACGCCGCGTACCGTTACGGCTTATAGTTTGTAGCACCTTGCGTTGGGGGGTGCGGGCGCGTTGCGCCACCAACTTGGGCCGGGCGATGAGGAGCGAGCCGGAGGCGGACATGAAAATAGACGCTGCCGCACGCGCTGCGTAGGTTGAGCCGTCAACCTCACCTGGGCCGCCCCCGCATGAGCTTCGTCGAGCGCTTATCCCTCTGGTCGCCCGAGCAGAAGGATGCCGCGTCCCGCGTCCTGCGCCTCATTGAGGAGCAGGGGCTCGAGGTGGTGCGCGTCGCCTTCCCGGACCAGCACGGGCTGCTGCGCGGCAAGACGCTGATGGCCGAGGAGACGGCGGGCGCGCTCCGCAGCGGCGTTACCATCACAAGCTCGCTGTTCGCCAAGGACACCTCCAACAAGACGGTGTTCCCGGTGTGGAGCGCCGGCGGCGGCTTTGGGCTGGCCGCATTCGAGGGCGCGGGCGACGTGACGATGGTGCCGGACCCGGCCACGTTCCGGGTGCTGCCATGGGCGCGCAAGACCGGGTGGCTCCTGGCCGACGTCTACCTGCCCGATGGGCGCCCGGTGCCCTACGCGACGCGGCACATCCTGCGCACGGCGCTGTCGCGGCTGGCGGCGGCGGGGTACGACTACGTGGCGGGCCTCGAGGTCGAGCTCCATGTCTTCCGGCTGGAGGCCGACCGCATGTGGCCCGAGGACTCGGGCCAGCCCGGCAAGCCGCCGCTCGTCTCGATCCTCACCCAGGGCTACCAGTATCTCTCCGAGCTGCGCTTCGACCAGCTGGAGCCGGCCATCGAGATCATCCGGCGCGACATCGCCACGCTGGGTCTGCCGCTGCGGTCGGTGGAATGCGAGTTCGGGCCGAGCCAGTGCGAGTTCACGTTCCAGGCGCAGCGCGGGCTGGAGCCGGCCGACACCATGGTGCTGTTTCGCAGCGCCGTGAAGCAGATCTGCCGCCGGCACGGGCTGCACGCCACCTTCATGTGCCGGCCGCGCATCCCCAACGTCATGTCGTCGGGCTGGCATCTGCACCAGTCGCTGAAGGACCGGCGGACAGGCGCCAACGCCTTCATGCCGGCGCGCGGCGACGAGCTGCTGTCGGACGTGGGGCGGCACTTCCTGGCGGGGCTGCTGGTGCACGCGCGGGCGGGCGCCGTGTTCACAACGCCGACGCTCAACGGCTACAAGCGCTTCCGTCCGCACTCCCTGGCGCCCGACCGCGCGGTCTGGGGCCACGACAACCGCGGCGTGATGGTGCGGGTGCTGGGCGGGGCAGGAGACGCGGCGACGCGGCTGGAGAACCGGGTGGGCGAGCCCGCGGCCAATCCCTACCTGTACATGGCCTCGCAGGTGCTGGCGGGCCTCGACGGCCTGGAGCGCCGGCTGGATCCGGGGCCGTCTGCCGATGCACCCTACGACACCGGTGCGGAGCTCCTGCCCAGGAGCCTCGGCGAGGCCGTGGCAGCCCTGCGCTCAGATGCCTTCTTCCGCGAGAAGCTGGGCGGGGATTTCATCGACTACCTGTTGACCATCAAGGACGCCGAGATCGCGCGCTTCCAGGCCGAGGTGACGGAATGGGAGCAGCGCGAGTACTTCGAGATGTTCTGATGCTTAGAAGTCGGAAATCGGAAATCGGAAATCAGAAGTCAGAAGTCAGAAAGAGCCAGCCATCCATTCTGATTTCCGACTTCTGATTTCCGATTTCTGATTTCTGACTTCCCTGCCCTCGACCTCACACGTTCGCTCCGAGCCCAAGGATACCCATGTCCCCGTACGCGATGTTCGCCGCCGGCTTTCTCATCCTGTTCGTCGGCGGCGGAGCGCGCTTCGCCATCGGGCTCACGCTGAGGCCGATGGTGGACGAGCTCAACTGGGTGCGCGGCGAGGTGGGCATGGCCGTGCTCGCCTACCTCGTGGTCTCGGCGGTTGCGACCTACTACGCCGGCCGGCTTGCCGACCGCGCGAGCCCGCGTCTCCTCCTCAACGCCGGGGTGGTCATGAGCGGGCTCGGTATCGGCCTCATGTGTCTCGTGACGGAGCCGTGGCACGCGGTGCTCTTCTACGGCGTCGTGTTCGCTGTCGGCAACGGCATGGCCTCGCTGGCACCGGTGGGCGTGATGGTGACGCGCGCCTTCCCGGGCCGCGCGGGCTTCGCCAACTCGGCGGCGATCTCGGGCATGTGCCTCGGCCAGCTCGTCATGATCGCCGCGCTGACGGCGGTGCTGGCGGAGATCGGCTGGCGCTCGGTGTTCGTGTGGCTCGGCGCGGCGCACCTCGCCGTCATCCCGTTCCTCCTCTACGCGCTGCCGAAGCGCATGGAGGGCGGCGGCGCGGTGGCCGCCAGCGAGGGGCTCAGCGTGCGCGAGGCCGCCCGCACGGGACGGTTCTGGCTGCTGCTGGCGGTCTACGCCATCTGCGGCTTCGACGACTTCTTCGTCGCCACCCATGTGGTGGCGTTCGCCCAGGACCGCGGCGTGGATGGGCTGCTGGCCGGCCACCTGCTCGCCTTCATGGGGCTCACCGGCCTCCTGGGGCTCGTGGCGACCGGCCTTCTCAGCGACCGCGCCGGCCCGGCCTGGACCTCCGCGCTGGCTTTCGCCGCGCGCGTTGCGGTGTTCGGGCTGATCGCGGTCGACCAGTCCACGCTGTCGATTGCGGTGTTCGCCCTGGTGTTCGGCGCGACCTTCCTCGTCACTGCGCCCATGACGGTTCTGTTCGTGCGCGACCACTTCGGCATGAAGCACCTGGGCGCGCTCACCGGACTCATCACCATGGTGCACCAGATCTTCGGCGGCATCGGCGCCTGGGGCGGCGCGCTTATCTTCGACTCCACTGGCACCTACGACGCCGCCTTCGTGCTGGCGCTGGCCGTCTCGGCCTTGGCGCTGGTGCTGACGCTGGCGCTGGGGCGCAAGGCATGGCGCGCCATCCGCCTTCCCGGCTAGGGTATCGCCCGGGTAGGGGGCAGACCCCTTGCATCGGCCCTTTCGGATTGAGCACGACCGTTGGAGGCAAGGGGTCTGACCCCTGACTTGGATAAGGCGCCGGACGACGCCTCGCAGCGATCGAACCTATGGAGGGTTGGCAATGGACCTGCAGCTTGCCGGCAAGACGGCGCTTGTGACCGGAGCGAGCGTCGGCATCGGGCGGGGCATCGCCCTGGCGCTGGCGCGCGAGGGCGTGCGGCTGGCGGTGGTCGCGCGGCGGGGCGAGCTGCTGGAGACGCTGGCCGGCGAGATCGTGGGCGCGGGCGGCGCGCGGCCCGTCCCGATCGTCGAGGACTTGATGGCCGAGGGGGCACCGGAGCGGATCGCGGCGGCGGCACTGGAGGGGCTGGGCGCGGTGGACATCCTCGTCAACAACGCCGGCGGCAGCCGGCCGTTCAGGATGGACGCCAGCGAGGCGCAGTGGGAGGAGGCGCTCACCCTCAACTTCACGCGCCAGCGCCAGCTGGCGCACCGGCTCATCGACCGGATGGTCGCCCGCAAGTGGGGGCGCATCGTCAACATCACCGGCAAGTCGGAGCCGGAGGGCATCAACGGCGCGTTCTGCGCCAAGGCCGCCGTGCACGCCTGGGCCAAGGGGCTCTCGCGCGAGGTCGGGAAGCACGGCATCACGGTGAACTGCATCCCGCCCGGCCGCATCCATTCCGAGCAGATAAAGCGCAACTACGCGCCCGAGTACCGCCAATGGCAGGCCGAGCACGAAATCCCCGTCGGCCGCTACGGCGAGCCCGAGGACATCGCCAACCTGGTGTGCTTCCTGGCCTCCCCGCTGGCGGGATACATCACGGGGACGGTGATCCCGGTGGATGGCGGATTGCGGCGGTATCAGTTCTAACGAGGCTCTGCCTCAGACCGGCGAGTCATGCTCGGCAATCGGCAGTCGGGCTTCGGCAGTCGTAGGGATCGAATTTTGCGACTGCCGACTGCCGACGCCCGACTGCCGAATCTCGACACCGTGAAACTTGACACATCTGCGCCAACTCGAGGACCAAACAAAGCGCTCGATCATCACCAAGGGCCGCAGCCTTCCCGCGATTGCGACGGACCAGAAGAAATAGAGCCTATCCGCCCCGATGCCGGGGGCGGCCCATCATGGGCAGCGCCATGCAAAGCTCCGTCCACGAGGCGCCGACCTGGGGGTGAGAAACCCGCTGAACTGCCTACTTCGCCTGTTTCTCGGCGTCCTTGAGCATCTTCTGGTTCAGCGCCTCGAACCCGCGCACCAGCCGCTCGCACTCCTCCGCCGAGGCCTCGCACTGCACGCCCATGTCGATCCGCAGCTTGCCGCCCTCCTCCACCGGCTCCCGGCACACGACCGAGGGGTGGGCCGGGTGGCCGGCGACCGTGAAGGTCCAGATCGTGCCGGCGGCGGCGTCGTTGACGGTGACGTAGGACTTGTCGCGGAAGCCCTCGCCGAGCTTCTCGGTCTTGGTGAGGCGCTGCAGCAGAGCATCCGGCGCCTCGCGGGGCCGGCCGCATAGGTCGTCGGCCTGGGCCATGGCGGGGCCAGCCACCAGCGCCAGCCCGCAGGCAACAGCGAGAGCCTTCACCCAAACGGCACGGCGCGACGGGTAGAAGCGCGAATGGCGAATGGCCAATCGCGAATGGTCGG
>JBIOWI010000143.1:0-2532 GCA_044868325.1 Hyphomicrobiaceae bacterium | reverse complement strand
GTGATCGGCGCCAACGACGTGACCAACCCGGCCGCCGAGGAGGACAAGTCTTCCCCCATCTACGGCATGCCGGTGCTGCAGGTGTGGAAGGCGGGCACGGTGATGTTCAACAAGCGCTCGCTGGCGTCGGGCTACGCCGGCATCGACAACCCGCTGTTCTACCGCGACAACACCATGATGCTCCTCGGCGACGCCAAGAAGATGACCGAGGAGATCGCCAAGGACGTTGCGGCGTAAGGTGTCAGACCCTCTGGGTCTGACACCTATTCATCCACGATGGGATTGGACAGCACCCCGATCCCCTCAACCTCCACCTCGACGGTGTCGCCCGCCTTCATCCAGGCGGGGGGCTTCCGCGCGTGCGCCACGCCCGAAGGCGTGCCGGTGGCGATCAGGTCGCCGGGCTCCAGCGTCATGAACTCGGACAGCAGAGAGATGCAGCGGGCGGTGGAGAAGATCATGTCGGAGGTGTTGGAATCCTGCATGGTCTCGCCGTTGACGCGGGTCGAGATGCGCAGGCCCGAGGCGCCGGGGGGCAGGGCGTCGGCCGTCACCACCCAAGGACCGAGCGGGCCGGTGGAGTCGAAGTTCTTGCCCGGCATCCACTGCGTGGTCTTGCGCTGGAAGTCGCGCACCGACACGTCGTTGAAGAGCGTGTAGCCGAACACGTGGTCGAGCGCCTTGTCCTCCGGGATGTGCCGGCCGGCCTTGCCGACGACGATAGTGAGCTCGCACTCGTAGTCGAGCTGGATGGAGACCTTGGGCCGGATGACCGGCGCGCCCGCGGCGGTCAGCGAGGTCGGCACCCGCAGGAAGAACGACGGATAGGTCGGGATCGGGTGCCCGCCCTCCTTGGCGTGCAGCGCGTAGTTGAGGCCGACGCAGATGAACTTAGGTGGCCGCGCGATGGGGAGCGCCGCCTTCACGGAGGAGAGGGCGAGTTTGGCCGAGTCCGGAGCCTTGGCCGCGGCAGCCTTGACGCCGGCGAGGGCCGAGGGGCCGGCGGCGATCAGGCCGGCGAGGTCCTTGGGGAGAGCGGCATCGGCGGCGGCGAGGTCGATCACGCTGTCGCCCTCCACCAGCCCGAGCGTGCGGCCACCGGCCTTCTCGAACATCATCAGCTTCATGGGGTGCGTCTCCTTTCGCCGGCCTGTCGGCGGCCCTTTCATGGGCCTTTCACCAGCCTGGGGCCTTGTTAACCTTGACCGGACGGCAGCAGGATGGGGCCCGTCCTGTCAAGCGTCCTCGCAAGGCCTGAAGGAGACCGCCACGCATGCACAACCTGAGAACCGACGCGGCGCGGCTGTGGGACACGCTCATGACCACCGCGACGATCGGCGGGACGGAGAAGGGCGGCATCTGCCGGCTCACCCTCACCGAGCACGACCGCAAGGTGCGCGCGTGGCTCGAGGCCCAGGTGGCGGCGTTCGGCTGCACCGTGACGCGCGACGACATGGGCACGATGTTCGCGCGGCGGCCGGGCAAGCGCGCCGACGTGCCGCCCATCGCCATCGGCAGCCACATGGATACGCAGCCGACGGGCGGCAAGTTCGACGGCAACCTCGGGGTGCTGGCGGCGCTCGAGGTGCTGCGCACGCTCGATGAGGCGGGCTACGAGACGTTCGCGCCCATCGAGCTGGTGAACTGGACCAACGAGGAGGGCGCACGGTTCTCGCCGCCGATGCTGGCCTCGGGCGTGTTCGCCGGGGTGTTCACGCGCGAGTGGGCCAGCGGCCGCACGGATGCCAATGGCGTGAGCTTCGGGGCTGCCCTGGAAGCCATCGGCCAGCGCGGAGAGCAGCTGTGCGGGGCGCATCCTCTGTCGGCCTTCTTCGAGCTGCACATCGAGCAGGGGCCGATCCTGGAGGCGGAGGGGCTCGACATCGGCGCGGTGACGGGCGTGCAGGGGATGCGCTGGTACGAGGTGACCGTGACCGGCCAGGAGGCTCACACGGGCGCCACGCCCATGCATCTGCGCAGGAACGCCCTGCTCGGCGCGGCGCGTCTGGTCGAGATGGTGGAGGAGATCGCCTGTGCCCACGCGCCGCTGGCGGTGGCGACGGTGGGCTCGATGCGGGTGAGCCCCAACTCGCCCAACGTGGTGCCTGGCGTGGCGTTCCTCACCGTGGACCTGCGGCACCCGGAGGCGGTGGCGCTCGACGCAATGGAGCGGGAGCTGGAAACAACTCTGCGCACCGCCTGCGACCCACTGGGGCTGTCGGTGGCCTCCGCCAAAATCTGGGACCAGCCGCCCGTCGCGTTCGACTCGCAGTGCGTGGCCGCGGTGCGCGCTGCGGCGGAGGCGTGCGGCTTCAAGGTGCGCGACATGGTCTCCGGCGCCGGCCACGACGCCGCCTATGTGGCCCGCGTGGCGCCGACCGCCATGATCTTCGTGCCGTGCCGCGGCGGGGTGAGCCATAACGAAGCGGAGCACTCCTCACAGGAACAGTGCGCCGCCGGTGCCCAGGTGCTGCTGCAGGCGGTGCTGGACTACGACCGGTGGCTCAGCGAGCGGAGTGGTGTCAGACCCTC
>JBIOWI010000142.1:0-8645 GCA_044868325.1 Hyphomicrobiaceae bacterium | reverse complement strand
ACTTCGAGTTCAACACCGGCGTTCGAGGCGAGGGGTCTGACCCCGTCAAGCCTTTGAAAGGTTGCGGGCTTATAGCGTCATTCGCGGGCCCTGAACAAGTGGGGCCTTCTCCGGGGTCCTCTGGGGCGACTTCTGCGGCGCCTTCCCTGGCGCCGTGCGCGGCACGGGCACGCACGACAGGTCGGCCCGGGAGTTGCGCATCCGCACCAGCAGCCGCGAGGCCAGCCGGCCGGTCATGCCGCTGGGAGCGCCCGCGGTGCGCTCGATCGGGCTGGGCAGGACGGCGGCGAGGAGCGCCGCCTCCTCCGCCGTCAGCCGCGCGGCGCGCTTGCCGAAGTGCGTCTGCGCCGCCGCCTCGGCGCCGAACACGCCGTCGCCCCACTCGGCGATGTTGAGGTAGATCTCCAGGATGCGCCGCTTGGGCCACAACGCCTCCACCAGATAGGCAAGGCCGATCTCGACCGCCTTGCGCACGTAGCTGCGGGACGGCCACAGGAACAGGTTCTTGACCACCTGCATGGTGATGGTGCTGCCGCCGCGGTCGCTCTCGATCGCCTCAACCATGGCGGCCCAGTCCACCCCGTGGTGCCGGCAGAAGCCGCCGTCCTCCGACAGGATCACGGCCCGCATCAGGTGCGGCGAGATGCGCTCCAGCGGCATCCACGTGCGCTCGACCTCGGTGCCGGCGATGCTCCGGCCGATCATGAGGGCGGAGACGGGCGGATTCACCCAGCGGTAGAGCACGACCAGGGTGAGCACGGTGAGGACGAGGCCCCCCGCAACAAGCGCCGTGGCACGCAGGGCCAAGCCGACGTAGGGAAGCGCGCGGCGCACGGCCGAAGCCTTCGTCGCGGCGTCCGCCGACGGCTGCACGGACGGGAGCCAAGTCTGTGTGGGCTGAGGCGGCGGTACCGGTGCATCCGATGCGGCACGGTTGTCGTGAACCTCGGAACGGGTCTCGATGGGGCCGGATGAGGGCGCCTCCTGGCTCGGCGCGGATGGCACACCCTCGCCAGCCGTTCGCGCCAGCGCCCGATTTTCCTGCTCCAGACCGCCAATGTCGAGCGCAGCTATCTCTCCCGCCGGCGCAAGCAGCTGGGGCTCTGGCGCAGGCCAGGCGGCTGCGGGCGGGGCCTCATGCGGTGGGGGCTGCTCCTTCTCTCCGCCGGCTTCGGGCTCTGGGCCAACCTCGGGCTGTCCCCTCTCCTGCGAAGCTGCCACCAACTCTGATGGGGGTGCTGCAACTTGGGCAGTTGTGGGCAGCGGCACCGCTTCGGGCACCGGTTCTGCGGGCGTGCACTCCGCAACTGGAGTGTCGGGTGGTCGAGGCTCATCCTCCGGCTCACCGGCAGTCGAGGTCTCAGCTGGTTCAGCCTCTGCAACCTCCATCAGGTCCGCTACCGGGAGAGGCGCGGGCAGGTCGGGTGCCGCGGCACTGCCCTCAGCCTCGGCTGCTTTAGACTCCTCCTGAGCGGCCGCAACTGGCTCCGCAGGAATCGGCTCAAGCGCCGGCTCGACCGAAACCTGAGGTACAGGGGGCTCAGCCACCGATTCCGCGGAAACCGGCTCTACAGGCAGATCGGGCGCCCGCTCAGCCGAGGCCGGCTCAGCGGTGGCCTCAGGCACCGCAGGTGCCCCTGGCACTGGCTCCGTGGGCTCCGGAGCAGGCTCGGGAGACGAGGAGACCGCTGGCGGCGGCACCTCCGCAACCGGCCGCTCGGCCCGCGACTCCGGAGCCGCACTCCGGAGCTCCCCATCGCCGGGGCCGGCCTCTTTCGATGCGGCCGGCGCCGTGTCGCCAACGTTCGCGGTCTCGTCCACCGGGCCCCGCTCCTTTGCCCAATCGGTCGCCAAAGTCTTTCGTTCCAGCTACCGCAACGTTAAGAAAAAGGCAGCGCTGCGGCCGCATGATGCCAGGGCCGCCGCCAAGATGTGGTTAGCACATGGCCCTCAACCAACGCCTGGAGTTCGCCGCCTGGCTTGTGGAAAGGCGGCTGGCCGTCATCCTGGACGGGGCGGCCCGCGCCGGCGCGCCGGATCGCATCGTCGCGGCCATGCGGCACGCTGCGCTGGGCGGCGGCAAGCGCCTGCGCCCCTTTCTCGTTATCGAGTCGGCAGGCCTGTTCGACGTGGCGGCCGAGACGGCCGTGGACGCGGCGGCCGCCGTCGAGTGCGTGCACTGCTACTCCCTGGTGCACGACGACCTGCCCGCCTTGGACAACGACGACCTGCGCCGGGGCCGGCCCACCGTCCACAAGGCCTTCGACGAATGGACCGCCATCCTGGCGGGCGACGCGCTGCTGACCCTGGCCTTCGAGGTCCTGGCGGGCGTCGCGGCCCCCGGCGGTCCGGCCACCAATGCGGCGCTGATCGCAAGCCTGGCCCGCGCCGCCGGCCCTGCGGGCATGGTGGGCGGGCAATGCCTCGACCTGGAGGCCGACAAGCTCTCGCAGCCGTCGCGGCCCGATGCGGCGCATGTGGAGCGCCTGCAGGCGCTGAAGACCGGCGCCATCATCCGCTGCTGCTGCGAGCTCGGCGCCATCCTAGGCCGGGCGGCCGACAGCGAGCGGCGCGCATTGGAGACCTACGGCCAGCGTCTTGGCCTCGCGTTCCAGATCGCCGACGACCTCCTCGACGTGGAGGGCGACGCCGCCGCCATGGGCAAGGCCGCGCGCAAGGACGCCGCCAAGGCCACCCTGCATGTCGCCACCGACATCGACACGGCCAAGCGGCGGCTGGCCGTGCTCGCGGCCGAGGCCGTGGCGGCTCTCGCCCCGTTCGGCAGAAGGGCCGACACCCTGCGCGAGGCCGTCGCCTTCACGGTCGAGCGCAAGCAGTGAAAGGGGTGCCCATGGACGGTCGCCCATGGTCAACGGCGATGACAGCCAGAACGCTTCACGCCGAGAATTGCCCGTGCGGCACCTTTTCCATGAGGCGGCCGAATTGTGCTCCGGTCACGTGCACGAGCGCGCGGTGATCGCCACCCTCGAAATAGATGTCCTGGTGCTCCTCCAGACTGGCGTCCACGACTGCCGTGAGACCGTACGCGCCAGGGATGGGGGGGACTGCTCCGGGCTCGCAGTCCGGGAAGAGAGCGCTTGCTTCATCCTCCGAGGCCAGGGTGACGGGCTGCTCGAGCCAGCGCCCGACCTCATCGAGCCGCACCTGCCGCGAGGCAGGGACAATGGTGAGGATGTATCCTTGCCTGTGCTTGACGACGACGCCTTTCGCCAGGCACTCGACGGGGACGTGGCTGGCCTCAGCCGTCCGCGCAGAGCAACCCGTTCGCCTATGCTCCTGCACCTCGTAGGGCACGCCCTGTGCATCTAGGAACTGCTGCAGTGTGATCGCGATACCCATGGCTCCACTCCTTCCGTAGCGGAAGCGACGATCGGTCGGGCGAAGAGCCGAGGCGCGTGCGGGGCCGTATGAGTGACAGCCCGTGGCCAAGGATCAGAGCCTGGCGGCGAGCAAAAGCCAAGCTTTCGCCTACCGGCCGCGCGCTCCAGGTCCAGTCAATCTACGACCGGCAGCGAGCGCCTTCAATGTTCAGCCAAGAACGGGGTTTAGCGGCGGGTGCATCGCACAAGTCGGAGCGGTTCGATCAGGTGATGCTCCTCCTTATCAAAGGTTGCACCACGCCGTCATTCGGACGATCGCAGGCATACGTGCTCTGCCGACAACCCCAGACCCAGCCGGCGCTCGCATTTCGAGGCGGACCGAATGGTCGCACCGATGCCGACCTCCTCGATCGCGAAGACTGCTGGCAACTCGTCGCAGCGCTCATCGCTGTGCAGGAATCTGCCGGCGAGCCCCCAGCCCAGCTCGAAGCCCTGTGCATAATCGGACCGGTCGTTCTCCGCCGGCCGGGTGATATTCTCTGTCGTGGAGATGTTCTTGCACCGGCGGGTGCTGCGGAGGGCCTCGCCTTTGACGCGACCAGCTATGAACTCCTGCGTCGGCTTGACACCGTCGCCCTTGCTGCGCCACGTCGGATAGATATGAAAGGACGGTGCAAATGTTGCGGGCTGGCTGGCCGGTTCCCGGTCTCGATGAACCGTCGCGGACACCGACTTGATCCGGCCAGGCCGATAGCGCAGGTCCGTGCGCACCGAGAACTCGCGCCGACCTCGCCCGAGGTTCAGGTGCTGCTCCGGTATTGAGGTGCAGCGCTCCAGGCCGAAGCTGCTGAGGGGGCCGCTGCGCAGCTCGACGGTATCGGCGGCTCCGTCAACGAACTCCACATCCACCCGGACGTCATAGGTCAGCCGGCCACGCTCGGGCTCCTGCAGGGGCCGATTGAGACAAAGCAAGAGCTCGAAGTCGCTCATTCGCGGCGCAGTCGGCGACCAGAGCAGGAACACCCCCACCACCCTGGGGGGAGAGCGCCGCAGGCGATCCAGCCACGCGCTCTCCGATTCGAGATTCCAGATAGGGAGCCAGCCCCGGCGCGCGAGGCTTTCGTCCGGTTTCTCGAGGAGGGAGTATGGATCGACAAACACGCTGCTTGTCTGCGCCCCCGCGATGCAGGAGCACGACATCAGTGCGCACGCTGCAAGCCATTCCGCCGCCCGCATGGCTCCACCCCACGGCTGGCGCCATCGCATGCTAGCACGTCTGGCTTCTCACTCCACGCTCGTTGTGCGGATTCCTCTTCTTATCAACGCCAACCAGCGATGAGCGACTGCGACGTGAATGTGGTCGGCTCCGTCTTCAGAACGGCTTGTCGCCGCACACCGTCACGCGGTGGCCGTAGCGGCGGTTGGGGTAGTAGTCCCACAGCGCGCGGTGCTGGGCGCAGCGGTTGTCCCAGAACGCGATGGAGCCGGGCTGCCAGCGGAAGCGCACCTGGAACTCCGGCGTCTCGATGTGCCGGAACAGCATCTGCAGGAGGCCGTCGCTCTCGATCTTGGAGAGGCCGACGACGTGCGTGGTGAAGAAGCGGTTGACGTAGAGGCTCTTGCGGCGGGTCACCGGATGGGTTCGCACCACTGGATGCTCGGCGCGCGGATAGACCTTGCCGGTGTCGTCGTTGCCGTAGCGTCCGCGGTAGAGCTGCTCGCCGTCGTGGATCGCCGTCATGCCGTCGAGCAGAGTCCTGATCCGCTCCGAGAGCCGGTCGTAGGCCAGGTACATGTTGGCGAACAGTGTGTCCCCGCCGCCGTCGGGCGGCACCTCCGTCAGGTACAGGATCGAGCCCATGGGCGGCTCGGCATCGCACGACACGTCCGAGTGCCAGTCCTCGCCCGCCACATACGTGGAGCTCTCGTCGGCCTTGATGACGAAGACCTCGGGATGCTCTGGAAATACGCGGGGCGCCGCCGGGTGGAAGTGCAGCTTTCCGAAGCGGGCGCCGAGCTCCTTGTGCCGCTCTAGGCTGAGCTTCTGATCGCGGAAGAAGATGACGAGGTTGTCCATCAGCGCGGCGTGCACGTCTCGGAACTGCTCGTCGCCGAGCGGCTTGGAGAGGTCGATCCCGTAGATCTCGGCGCCGATATTGGGCGTGCACTTGCGGACTTCGATGGTTCGGTAGGACATGCGTGCTCCAATGGGGAGTGGGGAGTAGGGAGTAGGGAGTAGGGAGTAGGGAGTAGGGAGTAGGGAGTAGGGAGTAGGGAATTGGCAATAGGACCACGACACCACTCCCTACTCCCCACTCCCGCCTAGACCCCGAGCGCCCGCATCGCCTCCTCGTGGTGCCGCGCCGAGGCCGGCGAGAAGCAGCACAGCGCCACTTGTGTGAAGTGCTCGTCTCCGGCCAGCCGCTCGGCGAGCGTCTGCACCGCGATGCGGGCGGCGCGCTCGGGCGGGAAGCCGTAGACGCCCGTCGAGATTGCCGGAAAGGCGATGGAGCGCGCCCCGTGCGCCTCCGCAAGCGCGAGCGCGTTGGCGTAGCACGCAGCCAGCAGGCGATCCTCGTCGGCGCCACCGTCCTGCCACACCGGCCCGACGGTGTGCACGACATGGCGGGCCTTCAGCTGGTATCCCTTGGTGATCTTGGCCTCGCCGGTGCTGCAGCCGCCAAGCGTGCGGCACTCGGCCTTGAGCTCCGGCCCGGCCGCCCGATGGATGGCGCCGTCCACGCCGCCCCCGCCCAGCAGCGTAGGGTTCGCCGCGTTGACGATGGCATCGACATCCAGCGTGGTGATGTCGGCGACGACGACTTGGAGCCGGCGCATGCAGGTATCAGGTTCCAGGTATTAGGTGTCAGGCTTGGTGGGCCACGACCTGCCCTGAAACCTGACACCTGAAACCTGAAACCTGACACCTGAAACCTGAAACCTGCAAGTGGCGCTCGCGCGCCGAAACGCTATAATGTTACAATGAACATGACGATCCCCAGCAAGGCCTTCCCGGCGCCGGGCCATGACCATGAGATCTGCCTGGACGAGGCCATGGCGCGCGCGCGGGCGGCTTTCGCAGCCAAGGGCCTGCGCCTCACGCCCCTGCGCGAGGCGGTATTCCAGGTGATCGCCGGGGCTTCGCACCGGGCCATCGGCGCCTATGAGGTGCTGGAGCGGCTGGCTGCCCGCGGCGAGCGGCTGGCCCCCATCTCCGTCTATCGGGCCATCGACGCCTTAGTGTCGGCCGGCATCGTGCACCGGTTCGAAAGCCGCAACGCCTTCTTCGCCTGCCATGCAGGCCACGAGCAGCGCCAGCTGGTGCTGGCCTGCGAGCGGTGCGGCTCGGTGGCCGAGGTGGACGGCGCCACCGTGTTTGCCGCCATCGACAAGGTCGCCGAGGGCGCCGCGTTCCGGGCCAACTCGGCCAGGGGTGCGGTAGTGGAGGTCTGGGGCTTGTGCGCCAACTGCGCGGGTGGGGATGGCGATCATGCAGGGGCGTGAGGGGCTGGATTGGCCGCTGCAGCCGCCGGGCAGCCTGCGGTTGCGCGATCGGCCTGGGCGCGACCACGTGGGCCGCCAGGACGACGGGACGCACGACCACGCCGCCCCTGCGTCGCATCGGGCCGCGCATCGGGCGGCATCGTCGCCGCTGCACGGCTCCGCCCCGCTCATCAGCGCCCGCGGCCTTGCTCTGGCACGCGGCGGCCGTCCGATCCTGAGCGGCGTCGATATCGACATCGCCCCCGGCGAGATCGTCACCGTCATCGGCCCCAACGGCGCCGGCAAGACCATGCTGGTGCGCGCCCTCCTCGGCCTGGAGCGGCTCGACCGCGGCGAGGTGCGCCGCCGTCGGCCGCTCGTCATCGGCTACGCCCCGCAGCGCTTCGACATCGACCGTGCCATTCCGCTCACCGTCGCGCGCTTCGTCACGCTGGCCCGGCCCGTGGCGGTCCGGAAGGAGATCGAGGCCGTGCTCGCCGACGTGGGTGCAGCGCCCCTGATCGACCGCCAGCTGTCCGAGTTGTCGGGCGGCGAGCTGCAGCGCGTGGTGCTGGCGCGCGCCCTCATCCGCGCCCCCGACCTGCTGGTGCTGGATGAGCCGGCCCGCGCGGTGGACTACGCGGGCGAGGCCGAGCTCTACACGCTCATCGGGCGCCTGCGCACCGAGCGCGGCTTCGGCGTGCTGCTGGTCTCGCACGACCTGCACGTGGTCATGGCCCAGAGCGACCGCGTCATCTGCCTCAACCGCCATGTCTGCTGCTCGGGCGTGCCCCATTCCGTGGCCCAGCACCCAGAGTACGCGCGCCTGTTCGGGCCGCAGGCGGCGCACGCCTTCGGCGTCTACCAGCACAGGCACGACCACAGTCACGACCTGGCGGGCGCGCCCTGCCCGGCGGATGACCGGCAGTCGGGCATGGGTACGGGATCGACTGCCGACGCCCGACTGCCGACTGCCGATGGCGAGTGATCCGAGCCGGTGTGGAGACCGAACGTGCTGGAGCCCTTCCTGCTGCGCGCCCTGCTGTTCGGCCTGGGGCTGGCCGTCGTTGCCGCTCCGCTCGGCTGCTTCGTGGTGTGGCGGCGTATGGCCTACTACGGCGAGGCCATCGCCCAGGCGGCGCTCATCGGCGTTGCCCTCGCCCTGGCCCTGTCGCTCGACGTGACGGCCGGCGTGCTGATCGTGACGCTCGCCGTCTCCGGCCTGCTCCTGCTGCTGGGCCGCCAGCAGGTGGTGCCGCTCGACAGCCTGCTCGGGCTCATCGCCCACGCGGCGCTGGCCGTGGGCGTCATCGCCGCCTCCCTGGCGAGCGGCCGCCAGCCCGATCTCATGGGCTTCCTGTTCGGCGACATCCTTGCCATCGCCGACGCCGACCTCTATTGGCTGCTCCTCGGCGGAACGGTGGCCATCGCCGCGCTGATCGCCATCTGGCGCCCCCTGCTGTCCATCTCCGTGCACGCCGATATCGCCGCCGCCGAAGGGACGCCGACCGACTGGGTCAGGCTCGTGTTCGTCGCCGTCCTGGCCCTGGTGGTGGCGATCGCCATCAAGATCGTGGGCGCGCTGCTCACGATCGCCTTCCTCATCATGCCGGCCGCCGCCGCCCGCCCCCTGGCCCGGACGCCCGAGCAGATGGCCGTCATCGCCGGGCTCAACGGCATGCTGGCCGTCGCTGTGGGCCTGTTCCTGTCGGTCACCTGGGACACGCCAGCCGGCCCGTCGATCGTGCTGGTGCTGGCGGCGCTGTTTGCGCTGTCCATCGTGCCGTCCGTAGTGCGACGGTAGGCAGGTGTCAGACCCTC
>JBIOWI010000141.1:0-2196 GCA_044868325.1 Hyphomicrobiaceae bacterium | reverse complement strand
GCACACAGATTCGGGGCCTGCAAACGCTCGTGCTGTACGTCCTGGAAGCGCGCTGCGTCACTCCAGATAACAATCGAGTCGACCTTCTCCTTGGTGCGGGCCAGAACCAGGGTGACCAAGGGGCCGGGCAGCACCGACGCCGGGCTGGCGATGGTGTTCAAGCTGCTGGAGGGGGCCGAGGGGCGCTGGCGGAAGGTCAACGGGCCGCAGCTGGTGGCGCTGGTGCGGGCGGGAGCGCGGTTCGACAAGGGCAAGCTGGTCGAGCGACCCAAGGAGGACACCCAGGCAGACAACGGAACCGAGGTCGCCGCGTGATCATGCGGGACCAGCGATCCACAGGATTTGACTATTCCTCGCATTGGCCTGGCCACGGCCGGTACGCAGCTGTGGGCAGTCTTCATGGCAGGAGCAGGCTGGGGCCTGGTCCTGGCGGGCGCTGCATCCTATCCCCGCGAGAGAAGGAGGCGGCGGCGCAAGCGGCCCACGGCGAGAAATGCCCTTGGCATTCTGTGCTCAAGCACTCCTGTAAGCATTAGGACGACGTTCTAAAGAACGATTGTTGAGGTATGACTGAAGCTGTACGATCCCAGCACAATGCCGAAGCCGCAGCTCACTGCCGGGATCTACGCCCGCATCTCGTACGTCCGCCGCGAGGACGGCACCAAGGAGCGGCTCGGGGTCGAGCGGCAAGTGCCGCCCTGCCGCGAGCTGGCGCACCGCAAGGGCTGGACGGTCGTCGAGCCGATCTACGAGGACAACGACCTAAGCGCATTCTCGGGCAAGCGCCGGGCGGCTTATGAGCAGCTTCTTGCCGACGCCAAGGCTGGGCGGATCAACGTCGTCGTCGCCTGGCACGCCGACCGGCTCACCCGCCAGCCGATCGAGAACGAGGCGCTGATCGCGCTGGCCGAGCGGCACGGCATCCAGCTCGCCACCGTGACCGGCGAGCATGACCTGGCTACGCCATCGGGCCGGCTGCACTTCCGAATGCTTGGCTCGATCGCCCGCTACGAGTCGGAGCACCGGGCCGAGCGGCTGCGGCTCAAGTTCGAGGAGCAGGCGCGAGCCGGCCGGCCGAAGGGCGGCGGGCGGCGGCCGTTCGGCTTTGAGGCCGACAAGCTGACCGTCAAGGAGCCCGAGGCGGCGCTGCTGCGCCAGGCGGCTGAGCGAGTCCTTGCCGGCGAGGGCCTGTACGCGGTCCTGTGGGACTGGCAGGCCCAAGGGATCGTCACGCCGGCGGGGAAGGTGTGGAGCTCCACGAGCCTGCGGCGGGCGCTGCTCGCGCCCCGCACGGCAGGCTTGCGGGAGTACCGCGGCGAGGTGCTCGGCCCGGCCGCCTGGCCGGCGATCCTGGACGAGACGACCCGTAAGCGGCTGATCGAGCTGTTTGCCCGTGATGACCGCAAACGGCAAGGCCGCCCACGGACCTACTTGCTCAGTGGCTTTGCCGCTTGCGGCCGGGAGGAGTGCGGTCGGCCGCTTGTTGGTGCTTCGGCCGGTGCCAAGCGGCCGAAGTACGCCTGCAAGCGTGACTTCAGCCATCACGGCTGCGGGCAGACCTGGATCGACGCGCCAGAGCTGGACAAGTACGTGAGGGAGATGGTCATCACGGCGTTGAGCAGCCCCGACTTCGCCGATGCGTTGCAAGCGCGGCTTGCGTGGGACGGGGACACGTCGGCGCTGACGGCCCAGCGCGACGCGGACAAGCGGGCGCTGGCCGAGCTGACCCGGGACCGCTACGTCCGGCGGATCATCGAGGAGTCGGAGTACCTGGTCGCACGGCGCGAGTTGGACGCCCGGATCGCTGATGCCGAGGAGGTGCTTGCTCGCCAGCCGCAAACGAGGTTCCTGGTTGACCTGCCGAAAGGCGAGAAGGAGCTACGAACGGCGTGGCAGAAGCGGTGGACGCTGGACGAGCAGCGGCGGGTGGTGCGGATGGCGCTCCGGGGCCTGGTCATCAACCCGCCCAAGCGGCACCTGCCGCGGTTCGACCCGGACCGGGTTGAACCGGACTGGCGCGTCTAGCGGCCTGCCGGCGCCATGCGCAGACTCGGCATGCCGGGCGAGAGGCCCAGATCCGTAGTCTGGGCGGCCGGAAGGCCAGCGTTGTCCCGGTAAGGCAGCTCAGGCCAGAAAGCCGGTGGCGCTGGCCACTGCCTGGCAGACCAGCTCTCTCAACGCGGTTGACCCCATCCT
>JBIOWI010000140.1:0-10290 GCA_044868325.1 Hyphomicrobiaceae bacterium | reverse complement strand
ACCCAGCCTACGGCATCCCCTTGTAGTATTTGTACCCGTACCAGGCGACGGTGGTGATCGGCACCAGGAGCTTGACGACGATGTCCATGGCCTCGCTCTGGCCGAGCTGGGCGTGGAGCTTCTCCAGGTAGGAGATGCGCAGCATGACAATGGCCTCGTCGAGGCGTTCCTCCAGGTCGCGCGCCGTGGCCGCCGGAGCGGCGCCGGCGGCTGCGGGGGCCGCGCGCGTGAGCAGCCGGTCGAGGCGGCGGCGCAGGCTCGCCATCTCCTCGCCGACGGCGCCGCTCACCTTGGCGCGCAGCTGGAGGAGCGGCGGTAGGAAGCCGACCACGACCAGCACCAGGGTGACGGCCGCGCCGGAATAGTCCGACAGCTCGCCGCCGCTGTACCAGACGTAGAGGATGTTGACGATCCAGAATCCCAGCACGATGGTGGCGCCCTGCACGCTCATGTGCAGGAACGGCCGGTACTGCCGGTCGTGCAGCACCACCTCGATCAGGGCGCGGAAGCGGTGCTTGGACACGGCCCAGTGGGTGAGCAGCATGTAGCCCGCCACCATCGCCCAGATGAAGGCCATCAGCAGCCACTCGGCGCACCACATGGCGAATAGCAGCCAGTCGGCGGCCGGCCCCACGCCCTCGCCTCCGCCCTCGGTGAGATAGCGATAGTCGTAGAGGCAGAACGGCGCGGCCGCCGCGGCCGCAATGAGGGCTCCGACCGGGCCGAGCACGAGCCACATGCGGTGCCGCGCGGCTGCTTCCGCGATGTCGAGGTGGTGTATGCCCGCCAGGAAGCTGCGCACGAAGGCCGTCGCGAACAGGCGCACGGTGACAAGGTGGACGGCAAGGTAGAGAGGCTGGATCTGCCACTCGCGGCTCACCAGAAACGCGCGCGCATCGGTCGCCAGCGCCAGGCCCAGCGCCCAGCATCCGGCGGCCAGCAGGACCACCGCCGCCACGAAGCGGCCGGGCCGGCGCGGCATCCACCGGTCGATCAGCGCCTCCCCCTCGCCCTCGAGCGAGACCGTGCGCAGCCGGTCGTCCGTGGACGTCAGGGACGACGCGGAGGTGGCGTCGCCGACGCGGCCCGCCAGCTCGCGCCGCAGCCGCAGGTTGTGAATGAGCACGGTCAGCAGAGCGACCAGCAGGACCACCGAGACGAACGTCGAGGTGGGCGCCAGCCATGCCGGCACCTCCAGCGCGCCGATGGCGTCGAGCGCGCCCGTCAATCTGGATTGCCAGTCCATCCCGCACCTCCCCCGCGTCGAGGAAGGGTCAGACCCCTTCGCCGAGCTCTTGGTGCCACGCCTATAGGCCGGCGCCGAGGGGAGCTGGTCCTCTCCCGCTCGGGTCCGCCCCTTTTGCCCCGTGCGGAGCATTGTGGGGGGAGGAGCGGAGGTCCGCAAGACGTGTGGCCGAGGCGACCGGTCGGGTGTGGCCGAGAGTCCAGGACTCGGCCTACTCCCACTCCACCTTTGCGACCAGCATGTAGCCGGCGCCGTAGATGGTCTTGATGACCTCCGGCCCGCCCGTCTGCAGCTTGCGCCTGAGCCGGGAGATGCGCGCATCGATGCTGCGGTCGAAGGACTCGCGGTCGCTGTCGCCCATCAGCTCGTTGCGGTTGAGGATGCGGTTGGGGCTCCTCAGCATGGTCGCGAGCAGGCGCGCCTCGCCCACCGACAGCTCGACCTCCCCGCTGTCCTCCGCCAGCAGGCGGTTGCAGTCCTCATCGAAGGTCCAGCCGCCGAACCGGGCGCGCTTGCGTGCGCCTTCGCTCTGCTCGCGTCCGCGCTCCAGTCGCCGCAGGATGCTGTTGGCACGTGCCACCACCTCGCGCGGCTCGAACGGCTTGGTCATGTAGTCGTCGGCGCCCAGCTCCAGCCCGAGGATGCGGTCGCCGACGTTCTCGCGACCGGTCAGGATGAGGATGGCGCTGTTGGACACCGACTGCACGTGGCGAACGAGCTGCAGGCCATCCTGGTCGGGGAGGCCGAGGTCGATCACGGAGAGCGCCGGCGGCTGCCTCTTCAGCGAGTGCAGGAACGTTGCCGCGCTCAGGAAGTGCTCCGAGCGAAAGCCGTACTGGTCGAGCGTGCCGCAGATCAAGCGGCCAATCGCTGGATCGTCCTCGACAACGTAGACGATCCGCTCCGATCGTTGTGTTACAGCGTCGGTCATTATCGTGGAGCCGCCTCGATGGCTGCGCCGAGCTCCTCTTTCGTGCAGGGCTTGCGGAGCACCGAGAACGGACGATACCCGTCGGTTTGCCCACCCAGTCCCTCAGCATATCCCGTGACGAGCACCACACGCAATGCCGGACGCCGTCGCTTTGCGAGCAAGGCTAGGCGCCGCCCGTCCATGGCGCCCGGCATGACGATGTCGGAGACCAGGATCGAGATGGCGGGAACGCTGTCGATGATCGCCAAGGCCTCGTCGCCGGAGGATGCCTCCATCACCATATGCCCGATCTCGGTCAGCTGGCGACGGATGACCGTGCGCACGTCGGCATCGTCCTCGACCAGCAGGACGAGGCGCGAGGAGCCTGGCCGGGCATCCGGAAACCGCACCGCTTCACGCTGGGTCGGGGCGGAGCTTGCGGGCAACAGCAACGTCACGACGGTGCCTATTCCGGGCGTGCTGCGGATGTGCAGGGCACCTCCCGACTGCTTGGCGAAGCCGTAGACCATGGAGAGACCGAGACCGCTGCCGGAGCCGAAGTCCTTGGTCGTGAAGAAGGGCTCGACAGCGCGCGCGAGCGTCGCCTGATCCATGCCCGCGCCGGTGTCCTCGATGCGGAGCTCCACGTAGCGCCCAGGTGTGACCTCAAGCTCGTCGGCTTCGGTATTGAGGATGAGCAGACTTGCGGTCCGCACCATCAGGCTGCCGCCTTCCGGCATGGCATCGCGGGCGTTCAGCACCAGATTGAGAAGCGCATGCTCCAGCTGTTGCGGGTCCACGCACGTGTGGAGATCGCCCGGCGCCGTCTCCCGCGAGACGCGGATCGCTTTGGGAAGGGAGTGGCGTGACATCGACAACAGATTGGCAACCAGCCGATTGACCTCGACGATGGACGGCTCAAGCGGCTGGCGGCGGGCAAACGCCAGGAGGCGCCGCGTGATATCGGCGCCCTTGACGGCGGCGGCAAGCGCGGGCTCGACGAACTCCATCGAGCCAGGGGCCTGCGCCGCCCGATCGCGCAGCGTGCGAAGGTTGTTGATGACGATTGTCAGGAGGTTGTTGAAGTCGTGCGCAAGCCCTCCCGCCAGCTCGCCCACCGCCTCCATCTTCTGGGCGTGCACGAGCACGGCTTCCAGCTGCTTCTGCTCGGCAATGGCGTTCTGCAGCCTGGTGTTCGTCCGTTCCAGCTCGGTGGTGCGCAGGCGCACGCGGCGGTCGAGAATCTCGTTTTGTTTTCGGACCTCGCGCTCGTGTGCCCGCTGTTGCGTGACGTCGGTAAAGATCGTTACCAAGCCGCCATGCGGGATGGGCACGCCCGTCATGGCGATGATGGTTCCATCGGGTCGCTCGCGCTCCATCGAGTGGGGCTCGAACTGGCTGGCGAGCCGAACGCGCTCGGCCACCTGTTCCTCGACATCGCCTTCGCCGTATTCTCCGCGCTCGGCGTTGTAGCGAACGAAGTCGGCGAACGAGGTGCCGGGGCGCGAGAACTCCGGCGGGAACCCAAACATCGTCAACAGGCGACGATTGACGGCGACAGCTTTCAGGTCGCTGTCCATGACGCTCAGGCCCTGATCGATCAGGTCGAGGCCGGCCAGCAGAAGGGCGAAGCGACGGCGTTCGTCCGCAGCGCCCCGAAGGTTGCCGCGGCGCTCGCCGGGGCCACGATCGTCATCGGGCACCCCCACGGTCGTCATCGGGCATCTCCCAGCCACAAAGATAACACCGCGGCAGCACCCCCCACGGAAGACATGTTCGGAACGTCACAATTCGATACAATTGCGGCAAAGTTACGCAAGAGTCTTGCCGCAGGATCATAACTGCAACGAACGACACGACCTGTCCAGAGAAGCTGAGCGGCGAGCGGGAAGGGATGCCCATGCATGGAGCGTTGGCGGTTGCTTCGATGCAAAGACCGCCAACGGTGGAGCAGTCAGGGCTTCCTCCGAGGGTGCATGATCGGCCGATGGGGCGGCCGGATGCTCTGACTATTCCCGATGGGTTACTGTCCCAGGGAGCGGAGAGGCATGACCATTGCCACCAAGGTTGCCGCGCTGCTCGGCACCATTCGTAGGGAAGACGTGGAGGCGCTCCCTCCCGTGGAGAGACGCAGGTTCGCGGATCTCTGCAGGTACGTGGCAAGGCTCGCCGAGCCTCAGTCGGTGCAACCGAGGGCCGGCGTGCTCTACGACCTCAAGGTCGGCCGCAGAGACGAATGAGTTCTCGGGGTTCGGGTTTCGTTTCTTGGGAATCGGGTTTCAACGGCAGGCGCCCGCACCACTGCCCTGAAGCCACCCTGGATGCGCGAGACCCGGCGAGGCCCCGGGAAGGGATCAGGCTCCGGGAGCCAGGGAATCGGACCCCCTGCCCTGGAGCCTGACCCCTGAATTTGCGGAGCCTTTTGCCGAGACATCGCATACGAGGGGCGAGCGTCCGCCGTTCCTGCTAGAATCGGCGCAATGTCTCACTCGCTTCGCAATCGCCCGGCCCAATCCCTGCGCGTACCTGCGCTGAGCCGCCTGTCGTCGTCGATCTCGGCGTGGCGGCGCCGGCGCGCTATCTCGTCGCTTTGGACGGCGGCACCGGCCCTCATCGCCGCCGTCATGGCGCTGCCGCTGGTCACCGTCGCCGTGCTGTCGCTGACGGCCCCGGGCAACGTGTGGCCGCAGCTCGCTCGCACCGTGCTGCCCGCCACACTCCTCGACACCGCGATTCTGCTGACCGGCGTGGCGCTTCTCACCCTCGCCTTCGGCGCCTGCACCGCCTGGCTCGTCACCATGTGCCGCTTTCCGGGCCGGGCCTTGCTGGACCGGCTGCTGGTGCTGCCGCTTGCCATGCCCACGTACATCGTGGCCTATGCCTACGTCGAGCTGCTCGACTACTCGGGGCCGTTGCAGGGCCTGCTGCGAGCGGCAATCGGCTGGACCTCGGCGCGGGACTACTGGTTCCCGGACATCCGCAGCATGGGCGGCGCCATCCTGGTGCTGTCGGCGGCGCTCTACCCTTACGTCTACCTCTCGGCGCGCGCGAGCTTCGTGCAGCAGTCTGTATGTGTGCTGGAGGTGGCTCGCACCCTGGGGCGGACATCCACGGGCGTGTTCTGGTCGGTGGCGCTGCCCCTGGCGCGGCCGGCGCTGGCGGCCGGCGTGGCGCTGGCGGCCATGGAGTGCCTCAACGACCTCGGTGCGGTGCAGTACCTGGGCGTGCGCACGCTCAGCGTGAGCATCTACACGGCGTGGCTGCAGCAGTCGAGCCTCGGCGGCGCGGCGCAGATCGCGCTGGTGGCTGTGCTCGTGGTGCTGGCGCTGCTGATGGCGGAGCGGGCGTTGCGTGGGCACGGCCGGTTTCACCACAGCACCGGCCGCTACCGGGCGATCCCGTTCACCGATCTGGAGGGCTGGCGCGGTGCGGCTGCCGCCGCGTTCTGCGCCTTGCCTGTCGTGGCGGGCTTCGCCGCGCCGTTCGCGCTGCTGCTGGCGCAGGCGACAGCCCACGTGTCGGAGGTTCTCGCCCCCGAGTTCTGGCGCGCCGCCCGCAACAGCGTGGGCGTGGCGGCCGCGGCTGCCGTCGTCACGGTCGCCCTGGGGCTCCTCCTGGCCTACGCGAGGCGCGTTGCGCCCAACCTGCTCGTGCGCGCCACGGTGCGCGGCGCCGGCCTCGGCTACGCGCTGCCCGGTACGGTGCTGGCGCTTGGACTCATCATCCCGCTCGCCGCCTTCGATAACCGCCTCGATACGCTGCTGCGCGCGAGCCTCGGCATCTCCAGTGGGCTTTTGGTGTCGGGCAGCCTGTTCGTCATCGTCCTGGCCTACGCCATCCGCTTCCTCACGGTCGCACTGTCGGCCCTTGAGGCGGGCTTCGAGCGCCTCTCCCCCAACCTCGATGCCGCCGCCCGCGCTTTGGGCGAGACCGCGCTGTCGGCCCTGTGGCGCGTGCACATCCCGCTCCTGGCGCCCGCGCTGGGCGCCGCCGCGCTCCTGGTGTTCGTGGATGGCATGAAGGAGCTGCCTGCCACGCTTCTCATGCGCCCCTTCAACTTCGAGACGCTCGCCACCCACGTCTACAGCTACGCCGGCCTGGAGCAGTTCGAGAACGCCACCCCCGGCGCCCTCGCTATCGTGCTGGTCGGGCTGGTGCCAGTGCTGCTGCTGCATCAAGCCGTAGCGGGGGGCCGAGCGGGCTCGGGGCGGTCAATGTGAGGCGGATATCCGTTGCGGTCTGAATAAATGAGGTGCCTTTTTGTTCCCACCATGCAAATATCGACCATGGCCGAGACCGTCGAGGCCCGCAGCGTGCTGTCCGGCGTGGTGCAGATCCTGGCCTCGCAGGATGCTCACATGCTGCGGGTAGAGATGTGGCTCGGCAACATCGAGAAGCGCCTCGACCTGCACGACCCAGCCTTCCCAGGCTAATTGGTGCACGGACGTACATCAACGATCTGAGTTCTTGCGGTAGCCTGTCGCAACGGGATCGACCGCTGCAAGGTTTTGGAGACTGTAGGCATGTTGAAAGTATCGGCAACCGCTTACTTAAAGCTGGGGCGACATCTTGAAGAGATTAGCGTGATCCTCTTGCTGATCAAGGATAATCTAAAGGCTTACGACGAAGAAAGAAGTAATCTACGAGAAGCAATGCGCGCTATCCATAGACATGCGTCGATTCTAAAGCTGGAAACAACAGAAGAGGTCTTTTCCGAATGGCTTGAGCACGACAAGTTGCCGGAAACCATGCGGGAATGGCAACTTATGACAGATGTCGTTACAAAGGAGCTGAGCCGAAAGCTTTTCCTGTTCGTGCCGTCGCATGTATCCAAGTATTATGAGTGGGACGGCATTCTCAGCAAGGAGGCCGCTACCGCGTTCCCGACCGCCTATCGGCAATTGGTCGAGGCCGGCAGCTGCATTGCTGCGGGTCGACATGTCGCCTGCGTCTTCCACTCGATGCTCGCTGCGGAAACGGGGGTTAGAGTTTTTGGCACCCCCTCGGTGTTCAATTGAAGGGACCGATCGAGTATGCCGAGTGGCAGGCTATTCTCAATCAAATGAATGCACAGATACAATCAATCGAGAACACGCCAAAATCGCCGCAGCGAGACAGCAATCTGTCGTTTTTTAGCGAAGGAGCCGCACAATTCAGATTCTTCAAGAATGGCTGGCGGATGAAAACGGCGCATGGTCGCGGAGAGTTTAACGAACCTCAGGCGCTTGAGGCTATCGAGCATGTCAGATCTTTTCTTGAGATCATCTCGAAGCGCCTGAAGGAGTAGCTCTTTTTTCAGCCCGGAAACGGAGAGTATTTTACCCGGCCACGGCCGCGCGGCTGGTCACGGTGAGATCGAACGCGGCGGCCAGTAGCGCCTTGGTGTACGGCTCGCGCGGGCTGGCGAAGATCTGCGCCGATGGGCCTTCCTCCACCACCTTGCCGCTCTTCATCACCACCACGTAGTTGGACAGCGCACGCACCACCTTGAGGTCGTGGCTGATGAACAGGTAGGCGAGGTGGTGGAGGCGCTGCAGGTCGCGCAGCAGGTCTACGATCTGCGCCTGCACCGACATGTCGAGCGCGCTGGTCGGCTCGTCGAGCAGCACGAACTTGGGCTCCAGCACCATGGCGCGGGCTATGGCGATGCGCTGGCGCTGACCGCCGGAGAACTCGTGCGGGTAGCGGTCCTGGCCTTGCGGATCGAGCCCCACCTCCTTCAGCGCCGCGCCGACGCGGGCGCGCCTCTCCTCGGCACCGAGGCTGGGGCTCTGGATGCGCAGGCCCTCCTCGATGATCTGGCCGATGGAGAGCCGCGGCGACAGCGACCCGTACGGGTCCTGGAACACCACCTGCATCTCCTTGCGCAGCGGCCGCATGGCCGCCGAGCCAAGCCCGTCGATGCGCTTGCCCACATAGGCGATCGGCCCCTGGGAGGAGACGAGCCGCAAGAGCGCCAGGCCCAGCGTGGTCTTGCCGGAGCCCGACTCGCCCACCACGCCGATGGTCTCGCCGGCGCGCAGCTTGAGCGAGAGGCCGTCCACCGCCTTGATGTGGTCCACGGTGTGGCGCAGGAGCCCCTTCTTGATGGGGAACCAGACCTTGAGGTTCTCCGTCTCCAGCACCACCGGTGCGGACGGGCTGGGCTCCGGCGGCGATCCCTTGGGCTGCGCCGAGACGAGCTGCTGCGTATAGGGGTGCTGGGGCCGTTCGAGGACGTCCGCCGTCCGGCCTTTCTCCACCACGCGGCCGGCATTCATGACATAGACGCGGTCGGCCATCTTGCGCACCACGCCGAGGTCGTGGGTGATGAGCAGCATGGCCATGCCGCTTTCCCGCTGCAGCGACTTCAAGAGCTCAAGGATCTGCGCCTGGATTGTCACGTCGAGAGCCGTGGTGGGCTCGTCGGCGATGAGCAGGTCGGGCTCGTTGGCCAGCGCCATGGCGATCATCACGCGCTGCCGTTGCCCGCCTGAAAGCTGATAGGGATAAGCGTTGAGCCGCTTCTCCGGGTCGTTGAGCCCGACCTTGCGCAAGAGCGCCAGCACCCGCTCGCGTGACGTGGCGTCGTCCAGGCCATGGTGCACCCGCATCACCTCGCCCACCTGCTTCAGGATGGTGTGCAGCGGGTTGAGCGAGGTCATCGGCTCCTGGAAGATCATGGAGATCTTGTCGCCGCGGATCTCGCGCAGCGTGTGCTGATTCGCCTTGAGCAGATCCCGGCCCCCGTAGAGGATCTCGCCGGTGGGGTGGCTTGCGGCCGGGTAGGGCAGCAGCTTCAGGATCGACAGCGCCGAGACGCTCTTGCCCGACCCCGACTCGCCCACCAGCGCCACGATCTCGCCCTTGGCGATGTTGAAAGACACGCCCCCCACCGCCTCCACGCAGCTCCCGGCCGAGCGGAACTCGACGGAGAGGTTGCGCACATCGACGAGGGGGGTGTTGGCGGCAGTCGTCGCGGCGCTCATCGGAAGGTCTTCCTGGGATCGAGGGCGTCGCGCGCCGCCTCGCCGATGAAGATGAGCAGCGTCAGCAGCCCCGCGATGGATACGAATGCGGCCAGACCCAGCCAGGGCGCGTGCAGGTTGGCCTTGCCCTGCGCCAGCAGCTCGCCGAGCGATGCCGACCCCGGCGGCAGCCCCAGCCCCAGGAAGTCGAGGGCCGTCAGGGCGGTGATCGCGCCGGAGAGCTTGAACGGAAGGAAAGTCATGGTCGCCACCATGGCGTTCGGCAAGAGGTGCCGGCACATGATCCTCGTATTGGAGAGGCCCAAGGCGCGGGCCGCCAGGATGTATTCCAGGTTGCGTCCGCGCAGGAATTCGGCCCGCACGACACCCACCAGGTAGACCCAGTTGAACAGCAGCAGGATGCAGAGCAGGGTCCAGAAGCCGGGGGTCAGCGCCGCCGAGATGATGATGAGCACGAACAGCTGCGGGACCGACGACCAGATCTCCAGGAACCGCTGGAACACCAGGTCGACCTTGCCGCCGAAGTAGCCCTGCACCGCGCCCGCCGTCACGCCGATCGCCGAGGACAGGATGGTGAGCAGGAGGCCGAACAGCACGGAGATGCGGAAGCCGTAGATCAGTCGGGCCAGCACGTCGCGGCCCTGGTCGTCGGTGCCGAGCCAGTTGCGGTTGCCGAGCGCCTGATAGCGCGCGATCTGCGCCGGCGGTGCCTCGCACAGCTCTTTGCCGGTCATCCAGGGGGCCGGACCGGGAAAGCCCAGGCAGCGGCCCTCCGCGTTCTTCATGCGCGGATAGTCCTTGTTGATCGATTGCGCGGAGTAGCCGATGGGCGGCCAGATGGCCCAGCCGTTCTTCTCGATCTCTTCCAGGATCGCCGGGTCCTTGTAGTCGGTGACAGCCAGGAACCCGCCGAATTTCTCCTCCGGGTAGTCGACGAAAACCGGAAACAGCACCTCGCCCTTGTAGACGAGCAGGATCGGCTTATCGTTGGCGACCAGCGCCGCGAGCAGGGTGACGACGAACAGGGTGACGAAGACCAGCAGGCTCCAGTAGCCGCGCCGGTTGGACTTGAAGTTGTGCCAGCGGCGGCGGTTGATGGGCGACAGCCGCCAGCGCGGCAGACGCCAGCGCTGCACGCTGGCATCGGCAGTCGGCAGTCGGGCGTC
>JBIOWI010000139.1:0-3072 GCA_044868325.1 Hyphomicrobiaceae bacterium | reverse complement strand
CGCACCGTCTCGCCGGCGCCGAGGCGGCCGTTGAGCAGGCGCCACATCTCGGGGCGCTGCTTGCGCGGGTCCCAGCGGTGGCCTTGCGCGCGGAAGGAGAACACGCGCTCCTTGGCGCGCGAGGCCTCCTCGTCGCGGCGGGCGCCGCCGAAGGCCGCATCGAAGCGGTGCCGGTCGAGGGCCTGGCGCAGCGCCTCAGTCTTCATCACCTCGGTGTAGATGGAGGGAGCGTAGTCGATGGGGTTGATGCCGCGGGCGAGCCCGTCCCGGTTGGAGTGCACGATGAGGTCGAGGCCGAGCTCATGCGCCGTGCGGTCGCGGAAGGCGATCATGTCGCGGAACTTCCACGTGGTATCCACGTGCAGGAGCGGGAACGGCGGCTTGGCCGGGTAGAACGCCTTGCGCGCCAGGTGCAGGAGCACCGTGGAGTCCTTACCGATGGAGTAGAGCAGCACCGGCGCCCGGAACTGCGCGGCCGCCTCGCGGAAGATGTGGATGCTCTCTGCCTCGAGCAGGTCGAGATGCCCGAGCGGCGCGCTCATGCCGCGGCCTCGCGCCCAGGGCCGCGTAGGGGGCGCCGCGGGTTGGCGTGCAGCCCGCACTCCTTGCCGTCCTCGCTCTCCCACCACCAGCGCCCCGCGCGCACATTCTCGCCCGGGCGGATGGCCCGCGTGCAGGGCTGGCAGCCGATGGAGGGGAAGCCCCTGGCGTGCAGCGGGTTCACCGGCACGTCGTTGGCGGCGATATAGGCCTCCAGGCGGTCCAGCGGCCAGTCCACGATGGGGTTGATCTTGACGAGGCGGTGCTCCGCGTCCCAGGCGGCGAACGGGACGCTGCCGCGGCCCGCCGACTGGCCGCGGCGCAGGCCGGTGATCCAGCTGCCGGCGCCTGCCAGCGCCCGTTTGAGCGGCCGCACCTTGCGCACGTCGCAGCAGGCCTTGCGGGCTTCGACGGAGAGGCGGAAGCCCATGACGCCGTCACGGGCCACCAGGGCCTCGACGTCGGCCGCCTCGGGCGCCACCAAGCGGATGCTGAGGCCGTAGCGTTGCTCGCTCAGCGCAATGGTCTCCAGGGTCTCGGGGAAGAGGCGGCCGGTGTCGAGGGTGAAGACCCCGATCCTGGCGCCCGTCGCGGCGATGGCGTGCAGGATCGCCTGGTCCTCCACGCCGAGGCTGGTGGAGAAGCCGATGGGGCCCGGTGCGGCGCGCTCGATCTCGGCGATGCGCCCTTCCAGGTGCGCAATCCCGGCCAATTGCCGATCAAGCTCGGCTGCGGCGGTTGCGCTGCTTTCAGCCAGGTTCTGAACGTGGTGTGGCATCGCCCGATCCCTTGAGAAAGGGCAATATAGGGCAAGAATGTTCTACATCACCTGGGGTGGAGCAAATAAAGATGGAATTCCGTTCCGCCGAAACCTGATACCCGGAATGTTCTACTCAGGGATCGGCACCGGCAACACCTCTGCGCGAGCCGGCCGGTCCGACAGGATGAGATTTTGCGGCCCTCTGCGGTCGCCGGCTTCGCGCCACGGAAGGATGAGACCGGACCGCCCGCATTCGGGGCGGGGCTCGCTGCAGGGCGGCGGCTGAAGGCGAGCCCACTGTCCCTTGCCGCTCTCCCCCTCGATTTGGGCTGGCTCAAGGCGCCGGTGTGTCTCTGAACAGGTGAACAGCGCCCATCCACAAAAGATAATGTGACGGGCACACCACATCCTGCAGAGACTATCCTTTCGCAAACGCTGGCAGCCAGGCCCCCAAGGGGACGGCTCGTTTGGCTCCGGGCGGTGGGTATATGGCCCCACGCACGGCGACAGCGTTTCATGGAGGAGAGGGTGTCCATGCCTCATTTCTACGGGGTGCTCGGCATCGCGCCAGATGCCGACCATGACCAGGTCAAGACCGCTTTCAGGACGCTGGCGAAGGCATGCCATCCCGATCTGCGGGGCGGCGACGGGCGGCGATTCAGGGAGATTAGCCTCGCCTATGCGACGCTGGCCGATCCGGTCAGGCGGGCGGCCTACGACGCGCATTGCGCGTGGGAGCGGGCAGGTGCCCGACGCCGGCTCGCCGAGGCAGCGGCGACCATGGCGGCCTCGTTCAGCCTGACGGTCGGATCGGGCGTGGCCGTCGCCGGCTGGCTGCTGGGGGCGTAGAGCCGCGCGGCGCCTGAGGGCGGGCTGCGGTACGCTGTGTCCGGAGGGTTACGAGCGCTTCTGTCGACGTCGGACTCTGGCGAGCCCGTCATCGGTGCGTGCCGGGCGCCGATGCGGAACTCTGCTCGGCGAAGCGTGCTGTGTGAGATATCGGTTGTTGTCTGAATGACACATCGGCGTCCCGATCGTGAGAAGCGCCGGGGAACGCCACGACCGGGGCCACGTTTCTCTCCGAGAGATAGACTTGAGAAGCGCAAACGCCTCGAACCAGATGCGGGCTTGGCTGGAGGGGCTTGCTGGCGACTGGCAGGTGAAGAGGGCAAGGAGTTTGCTATGATCGAACAGTTCGTGGTGAAGCCCAGACGGCAAGGCGCGGGGGGCGCTGCCGGGCCCGATCTGGGGGCGGCGGTGTGGGGCACGGTCGGCCGCCGGCTGCAACGACGGCGCGCCGACCTCGGCTACGGTGTGGATCACGTAGCGCGGTGGGCGACGATCCCGGTGGAGACCTACGAGAGCTACGAGAAGGGTGCGCCGATCCCGGCGGCGGTGCTGGCGCAGGTTGCCGATCTCTTGGGCATGCCCCTGGTCTGGTTCTTCCAGGGCGTCGGCCAGGACGAGGCCGAGGAGAACGATGCCAAGGGGAGCGCGGAACCTGCCGTCTACCGGGTTGCGACGGTCGAGCACCGCATTGCAGCCCTGATCGCATCCTTCCGGCAGCTCGATTTCGAGGGCCAGCAGCACCTGCTCGCCATCTCGCAGGCCCTCACCCGCGCCCGCGCCGGGCGGACGTAGGTATGGTTGGGTTAGCGCCGAAGGCGCGTAACCCAAGTGCGCCGGTGATACCGGCGAGGAGTAGGTGGTGCAAGTCCACTGCGATGAAGGAGTAGCGATCCGCATCGGCCCCGAGTCATGCGCGGGCGGTC
>JBIOWI010000138.1:0-6649 GCA_044868325.1 Hyphomicrobiaceae bacterium | reverse complement strand
CTCCAATCGCAGGTCGCGCGATGGTGTCAGACCCAGAGGGTCTGACACCTAAACAACCTCCTTGTGCCTGGCGATGCAGGCGTCGAGCACCTCCGCCATCGGGCGCGCCCACCAGTCCTCCGAGAAGATCTCCACCTCCGAGAAGCCAGCGTAGCCCACGCCTTCCACCGCGGCGCGCAGGCGTTTGAGATCGACGACGCCGTCGCCCATCATGCCACGGTCGTTGAGCAGGTCGCGGGTCGGCACCAGCCAGTCGCACACGTGGTAGGCGAGGAGGCGCTCCTTGCCTGCGCGCTCGATGCCGTCCCACAGCGCCGGGTCCCACCACACGTGGTAGGCGTCGAGGGCAATGCCCATGGTGCCGGTGCGGCCGGGATCGAGCCGGTCGCAGATGTCGAGGGCCTGCGCCAGGGTGTTCACGCAGGCCCGATCCGCCGCGTACATCGGATGCAGCGGCTCCAGCGCGAGCGGCAGCCCCACGCTGCGGGCGTATTCGAGCAGCGTGGCGAGACCCTCCTCCACCTGCGCGCGGGCGGCCATGAGATCCTTGGACGGCGCTGAGCCGGGGCGCGAGTACTGTGGCAGGCCGCCGACCACCAGCACCAGGCACGACGCGCCCAGCGCCGCCGCCTCGTCGACGGCGCGGCGGTTGTCGTCGCGGACCTCCGCCAGGCGGGCGCTGTCGGCGGTGAACATGCCGCCGCGGCAGTAACCGGAGAGCTCAAGCCCGGCGTCCTTCACGGCCCTGACGGCGCGGGAAAGACCAACGGCCGCCACTTGGTCGCGCCACGGGTCGATGGCGCGGATGCCGGCCCTGGCGCAGGCCTCGACGATGCCGACGAGGTCGGCCTGGCGGCGCAGCGTGGCCGTATTGATGGAGAGCCAGTGGTGGTCCTGCGAGAAGTCGCGCATGGCCCGCCTTCGCCTCAAGCCTCGATGCCGCGCGGCGCCAGCACGCGCCGCATGCGCGCCACGGCCCGCTCCGGCTCCGCCAGCAGGCCGGCCTTGTCGGCGAGGCGGAACAGCTCGGCCAGATGCAAGGTGGAGCGTGCGCTCTCCTGGCCGCGCACCATGGTGAAGTGGTCCTGGTGGCCGTTGAGATAGGCCATGAAGACCACGCCGGTCTTGTAGAAGCGGGTGGGCGCTTTGAAGATGTGGCGCGACAGCGGCACGGTCGGCGCCAGGATGGCGTGGAACGTCGCAAGGTCCTCCGCCGCCAGCGCCGAGAGTGCGGCGGAGGCGGCCGGCGCGATGGCATCGAAGATGCCGAGGAGGGCGTCGGAATAGCCTTGGGCGTCGCCGGCGATCAGTTCCGCGTAGTTGAAGTCGTCGCCGGTATACATGCGCACGCCCCTGGCAAGGCGCCGGCGCATGACGATCTCCTTGTCCTTGTCGAGCAGCGAGATCTTGACGCCGTCGACCTTGGTGGCGCTGGCATTGAGGATGTCGACCGCGGTCGCCATCGCCCGGTCGAGATCGCGCGAGCCCCAGTAGCCGGCCAGCGCTGGGTCGAACATGTCGCCCAGCCAGTGGATGATGACGGGCTCCTTCACCTGAGCGAGCATACGCCCATAGACGCGGGCGTAGTCGTCGGGCGATTTGGCCACCCGCACCAGCGCACGCGACGCCATCAGGATAACGCGCCCGCCCACCGCCTCAATGGCCTCGATCTGCTCCTCATAGGCGCGCATCACGTCGTCGAGCGAGCGAGCTTCGGACGGATCGAGATGATCGGTGCCGGCGCCCGAGAACACCACGCCGCCCCCTGTGGAACCTGGGCGTCCGCGCGCAGCGGCCACCGAGCGCTTGATCAGCTCCAGCGCCATCGGCCAGTCGAGCCCCATGCCGCGCTGCGCCGTATCCATGGCCTCGGCCACGCCGAGGCCGAGGCTCCACAGGTGCTCGCGGAAGGCGATGGTGCGCTCCCAGTCCGGCGCCGCCGTCAGCCAGGGGTCCACATCGGCCAGCGGGTCGGCCACCACGTGCGCTGCGGCGAGCGCGATGCGGTTGAGCGGCCGGCCGACGGAGGGCGGCGCGAAGCGCTTGGGCTCGGAGAGTCTGTAGTCGGCGAGCCGCCCGCCGGGCTCGGGCAGCTTGATGGTGAGTGCCATGCCGATCCTCGCCTCTGGACCGTAGGGTGGGTTAGCGCGAAGCGCGTAACCCACCATTGTCTTGCTCCGACATGGTGGGTTACGGCCTTCGGCCTAACCCACCCTACATCTCCTCACGCCTCCAGCGCCGGAACGTCGATCCAGCGCCGCTCCTTCCAGCTTAAGAGCGCGCACTCGGCGAGCTGAACCCCCTTGGCGCCCTCCAGCAGCGTGTAGGAATACGGTGCGTCCTCCGCCACGTGCCGGATGAACATCTCCCACTGCGCCTTGAAGCCGTTGTCGTAGACCGCGTTGTCCGGCACCGTCGCCCACGTGGAGTAGAAGTCGATGCTCTGCTTCTGGTCCGGGTTCCAGACCGGCCGCGGCGTGGCGGCGCGCGGCTGCACCTTGCAGTCGGTGAGGCCGGCGACGGCCGAGCCCAGCGTGCCGTCGGCGTGAAACACGGCGAGGTCGTCGCGGTGGACACGCGTGGTCCACGACATGTTGATCTGCGCGATCACGCCGCCGTCGAGCTCGAAGGTGGCATAGGCGGCATCGTCGGCCGTGGCCTGGTAGCGCCGCCCCGCCTCGTCCACGCGCTCCGGGATGTGCGTGGCGCCCAGGCACGACACCGATTTGACGGGAGCGAACACGTTGTCCAGCACGTAGCGCCAATGGCAGACCATGTCGAGGATAATGCCGCCGCCGTCCTCGGCGCGGTAGTTCCACGACGGCCGCTGCGCCGGCTGCCAGTCGCCCTCGAACACCCAGTAGCCGAACTCACCCCGGACGGACAGCAGGCGCCCGAAGAAGCCGGAGTCGCGCAGCATCCGCATCTTAAGGAGGCCTGGCAGGAACAGCTTGTCCTGCACCACGCCGTTCTTGACGCCCCTGGCCTGCGCAAGGCGGCAAATCTCCAGCGCCTCCTTCAGATTGGTGGCGATCGGCTTCTCGCAGTAGATGTGCTTGCCGGTCGCGATCGCCTTCTCCAGCAGCGCGGGGCGCATCTGCGTGGTGGCCGCATCGAAGAAGATCTGGTTGGCGGGGTTGGCGATCTCGGCGTCGAGGTCCGTGCTCCAGCGCAGGCCCCCATGCGCCTCGGCCAACTCCGCCAGCTTGCCGGCGTTGCGGCCCACCAGCACCGGCTCGACCTGCACCCGCGTCCCGTCCTTGAGCGCCACGCCTCCGGCGGCGCGGATGGCAACGATGGACCGGACCAGGTGCTGGTTCGTGCCCATGCGCCCGGTGACGCCGTTCATGATCACGCCGAGAGTGCGAGACATCCGTGCGCTCTTCCCCCTGGACCGGCGCGGCATTCATCGCCGCACTCGTGCAAGTGACTAACCGGATGGTTACTTAACCCCCGCAGATCTGACCGGTCAACCACCCTCTGCTCGATTGTGCGCCGACGGGGGTGTCTTGTCGCGCTCCCTCACACGCCGACCTGTACGATCACCGTGCCGCTGCTGCTGTACCGCTGCATGCTGAGATCTGTCACCTCACACCGCATTTTCTGCTATGCTTCCATCGTGGAACGAGCCGTGTGGCAATTGATGTCAAAGGGGGCGCGGCAGGACCAATGGAGATTGAGTTTCCGATCGAATTCCTTGTCAGGGGCACGCCCGTGTCTTTTCAATCGAAGCGGCCCGAGTCTCGGGAGGAGTGGAAGGGACGCGTTAGGTCGGCGAGCGCATCGGTCATTCCCCAGCCGTATTTCGCTTCAGGCGACAGGATGTCAATAACCCTCTACTATCTACCCAAGGAGCCCATGCAAGGAGATGTCGACAATATTGTAAAGCCAGTACTTGATGCTCTCTCTCGGCATATTTTTATTGATGACAGACAAGTGGAGCGCGTGCTTGTGCAGAAGTTCGAGCCGGGCAACGTGTTTGGCTTTGTGCGTCCGACCGAGACTTTTGCGGAGGCGCTGGCGGGCGAGAAGCCCGTTCTTTATGTGCGCGTCTCCAATGACCCCTTCGAGGACTTGGTATGATATCAGAGAGTACCGAAGCCGATGTGCTGCAAGCCCTTCTGCCGAAGCTGGAGGAGGAGGGGTATGCCGTCTACTTGCACCCCAATCGTGCGCTCTTGCCATCCTTTCTCAAGGACTATGCGCCAGATGCGATAGCCCTGCGGGCAGACAAGAACCTGGTCATCGAGATCGTCTTGCGTCAGGCCGACGACAACAAGGATCGGGTCCAGCGTATCGCCAAGATGTTCGAAGGGCAGGATAAATGGGAGTTGCGCGTCTACTGGGGTGGTCCGACCGAACCTCAGACAACGCTTCAGGTCCAGACGCCGGAGCAAATCAAGGCACGCGTTGCACAGTTGAGGGCTCTTGGTGACGAAGGGCATCTTGAACCCGCGCTTCTGCTGGGCTGGGCGACTTTCGAGGCCCTCGCACGAGCAACGATGTCACGCGAATTCGAGCGACCCCAATCCCCTGGCAGAATCGTCGAGATCCTCGCGAGAGAGGGTCACATCACGCCGACCGAGGCTGATCGCCTCCGTCAGCTTTCCAACAAGCGGAATAAGCTAATACACGGCGAATTGCAGGTTCGTGTTTCGAAGGAAGAGATCCTTGCATTTGCGCGAGTCTTGGACACGCTGCTGGATCAACTTCGCCAAGGAGCGATGCCTTTCCCACAGTGACAATGAGCCGATCTCGTCCGCGGCGCTACTTCTCCCGCAGCCCGTTGAGCACGAGGTCCACTACATGGGCGACGCGGGCCTCAAGGGCGCGCTGCTCCTTGAGGCCCCCGTCGAAGACCACCGTCAGGGTGTGCAGGTTGGAGAGGTAGAAGTAGCAGAGCGCGGCAATAGAGATATAGAGCTGCAGCGGGTCGATGCCGGGGCGGATCAGGCCGCGCCGCACGCCCTCGTCCAGGATGCGGCCCACGGTCGCCACCACCGGCGAGTTCATGCTGCCGATGTGGCGCGAGCGCTTGATATGGCGGGCCTTGTGCAGGTTCTCCGTGTTGAGGAGAGCGATGAACTCCGGGTTGGCGAGGAAATAGTCCCACGTGAAGCGCACCAGCCGCTCGATGGCGGCGAGCGGCTCCATCTTCTCCAGCTGCAGCTCCTGCTCGGCGGCGCGGATGTCGGCGTAGGCCGCCTCCAGCGCCTCCAGGTAGAGCGCGTCCTTGTTGCCCACGTGGTAGTAGAGCATGCGCTTGTTGGCGCGGGCGGCGCGGGCGATGCGATCCACCCGGGCGCCACTGTAGCCGTGACGGGCGAACTCGGCGCGCGAGGCCTTCAGGATGCGCCGCTTGGTGGCCTCCGCATCGCGCGCGGGCGGCCGGCGCCCGAGTCGGCGCCCGAGTCGGGGCGCGCCGTTGCCGTGCGTCTCCGCACGCTTGTCTCTGTCGGCGTCGAGCTTCATGGCCACCGCGGCAGGATGGAGGGACTTAGGCTGTCTTAGAGCGGGACCGCTGCGGAGGGAAGCTTTGGGCGCACTGTGTCGCAAATGCAGCACCAACCGCCAGCTGCCAGCGACCCCAACCTCGGTTGCGCCGGCCATGGTGTGCCTGCCGGGCAACGCCCGTGCCGCCGATGGTGGCTACGCCGCAATCGGGGCTGGCCAACGGAGGCAAGATCCCCGAAGTATCGCGGATACTGGGACAAATCGGTAGGGAATCGATGCCAACTACGGCTCGCGCAGGTGCCTGCGCTGCGCTGCTGGTCGCCTTGGCCGCTGCGCCTGCGGCTGCGCAAACCACGTCCGGTCCGTTCGGTGACCGCTGGCAGGTTGGCGGTTTCGTCTATGTCTCCCCGAGCTTCGAGGGCTCCAAGTCCTACGACGCCATCGCGTTCCCGTTCGTGGCGCCGGCCGGCCTCGGCAGCGACGGCTTCATCCAGATCAAGGGCGCCGACGACGTGCGCCTGCGCCTGTTCCAGTCCGGCGGCTTCGAGCTCGGGCCCTTGGCCGGCTACCGGTTTGGCCGCGATGGGGACGATGTCACCAATGTGAACGTCGACGATGTCGATGGTGGCTTGGTCCTGGGCGCCTTTGCCACTTACCGCACCGGGCCGCTGGCCTTCTCCGTGTCTTATCACCATCAGGCGACCGGCGACGACACCGGCGGCCTCTTCCGCTTCGGGGTCGAGCATACCGGGCGCCTCTCGCCCACCTTCAAGCTCACCACGGGGATCGGCGCCAACTACGCCGACGACGACTACATGACGGCGTTCTTCGCTGCACCCGGCTTCGCGCCCGATGCCGGGTTCAAGGACATCCATATCGGCGCCACCGCCGTCCTCGACCTCTCCGACCGCTGGTCGCTGCACCTGATCGGTCGCTACGCCCACCTCATCGGCGATGCTGCCGACAGCCCCATCGTGGAGACCGAGAACCAGCTCTACGGCGGCCTCGCCCTGTCCTACAAGTTCGAGTGGGCGCGGTAGGGTGGGTTAGCCGCGAAGTTAGAATGTAGGTTGGGTTAGCGCCGAAGGCGCGTAACCCAAGTGCGCCGGTGATACCGGCGAGGAGTAGGTGGTGCAAGTCCACTGCGATGAAGGAGTAGCGATCCGCATCGGCCCCGAGTCATGCGCGGGCGGTC
>JBIOWI010000137.1:0-12991 GCA_044868325.1 Hyphomicrobiaceae bacterium | reverse complement strand
CCCATGGCCGAGCATCCGCTTTGCCGCCAAATACCCGAGGTGGGAGCCGTATGCCTTAATTGGGCACGTACGGATCTGTGCGGGGGGCGTGAGGTAACTCACGTCCCTACCGCGATCATGGCAAACTGTAGCGGTCGAGGTTGCAATGTTGGGTTACGGCCCTTCGGGCCTAACCAAACCTACGCCGGAACCACCGCGGTCGCCTCGATCTCGACCTTGGCGCGGTCCTCCAGGAGCGCGGCGACCTGCACAAGGGTCATCGCCGGAAAGTGGCGTCCGATCACCCGGCGATAGACCTGCCCCACCTCGCTGAGCCGCGCGAGGTACTCGCTCTTGTCGGTGACATACCAGGTGAGCCGCACGAGGTGCTCCGGCCTCGCTTCGGCCTCGGCAAGCACCGCCACGATGTTGGAGAGCGCCTGCTCGACCTGCGCGACGAAGTCGTCGCTCTCAAATTGCTGCTCGGCATTCCAGCCGACCTGCCCGGCGACGAAGATCTGCCGCCCGGTCGCGGCGATGCCGTTGGCGAAGCCCTTGGCCGGCTTCCAGTGCTTGGGTTGCAGGAGTTGCATGCGGGTCTCGCTGCTGGTGTGTGACACGGCGGCGTTGCGATGTAGGGTGGGTTAGGTCCGCAGGGCCGTAACCCACCATTGGCAATCTCGCCCACCGCAGCTTGCCGTGTCGGGTTACGCGCTTCGCGCTAACCCAACCTACGTTCGAAGCTTGAACCTCTGAATCTTCCCGGTCTGCGTTTTGGGCAGGGCGGCGACGAACTTGACGGAGCGTGGATACTTGTAGGGCGCGATGGTCGCCTTCACGTGGTCCTGGAGCGCCTTGACGCACGCTTCGTCCGCCGCGAAGCCCTCGCGCAGCACCACGTGCGCCTCCACGATCTGGCCGCGCGCCTCATCGGGCGAGCCGACCACCGCGCACTCGGCGACCGCGGCGTGCGAGAGCAGCGCCGCCTCCACCTCCGGCCCAGCGATGTTGTAGCCCGAGGAGACGATCATGTCGTCGGCGCGCGCCATGAAGTGGAAGGTGCCCTTCTCGTCGCGCACGAAGTCGTCGCCGGTGAGGTTCCAGCCGTCGCGCACGTACCTGGTCTGGCGGTCGTCGGCGAGATAGCGGCAGCCCGTCGGCCCGCGCACGGCGAGGTGGCCCACGGTGCCGTCCGGCACCTCCTTCATGTCGTCGTCCACGATCTTTGCCTCGTAGCCCGCGACGGGCTTGCCGGTGGCGCCGGGACGCGCGTCGCCGAGACGGTTGGTGATGAAGATGTGGAGCAGCTCGGTGGAGCCGATGCCGTCGAGGATCGGTTTGCCGGTCTTCCTCACCCACTCCTCGAACACCGGTGCCGGCAGCGTCTCGCCGGCCGACACCGCCATCCTGAGTGAGGAGAGATCGGCACCGTTGTCCATGGCCGTCATCATGGCGCGATAGGCCGTGGGCGAGGTGAAGCAGATGGTGGCCTTGTAGGTCTCGATGATCTCGATCATGTTGGCCGGCGAGGCGTTCTCGAGCAGCGTCGCCGTGGCGCCGAAGCGCAGCGGGAAGATGGCGAGTCCGCCGAGGCCGAACGTGAAGGCGAGCGGCGGCGAGCCGACGAACACATCGTCCGGAGTGACGCCCAGCACCTCCCTGGCATAGCCGTCGGCGACGATCAGCAGGTCGCGGTGGAAATGCATGGTGCCCTTGGGTTCGCCGGTGGTGCCGGAGGTGAAGCCCAAAAGGGCCACGTCGTCGCGCCCGGTCCGCACGGCGTCGAACTTGACGGGCTTGCTCAGCGCGGTGCGGTCCAGCTCGGCGTCATGGTTGGCGGTGCCGTCGAAGTTGATCACCTTCTTGAGGAACCGGCTCTCCTTGGCGCTGGCCACGAGCTCGTCGGCGATGCGGCTGTCAGTGAGCGCCAGCGACACCTGCGCCTTGTCGACGATCTTTGTCAGCTCGCCGGCGCGCAGGAGAGGCATGGTGTTGACGGCCACCGCGCCGGCTTTGGTGACCGCCAGCCATGCCGCCACCATGGCCGGGTTGTTGCCGGAGCGCAGGAGGACGCGGTTGCCGGGCTGGACGCCGAAGTCCTCCACCAGGGCGTGGGCGAGCCGGTTCGACCAGTCCGTCAGTTCCTTGTAGGTGCGGCGCCGGCCGTTGCCGATCAGCGCTGTGCGGTCGCCGCAGCCCTTCTCGACCATGCGGTCGGTCAGCTCCACCGCGGCGTTCAGGTGCTCCGGATACTGGAGCTCGGGCCGGTCGAGCAGCAGATCGGGCCACTGCGCGGCGGGCGGGAGGTTGTCGCGCGCGAAGGTGTCGAGGTGAGCCGAGGGGCCGAGGCTGTCGGCGCCCTTGGGGGCAATTCGGGGGGCGGACCGGCGCTCGCGAGCAAACATTCTGGCGAACATAGAGGCCTCCGCAGTCGTTCCAGCGCTCGATCCTGAGCAGGACCGGCGTTGAGCCGGTACAGGCAAGGTCAGGCCGCCATGCTACTCCGCTTGCAACCCCCGTGTGTAGGGTAACGTTGCTCTCCGAGCGGTGGGCGGAAGCAGCACCCAGGAAGAAGCTCAGCCGGCGACGATCGTTGTCGGGCGATGTGCTGCCACGTTGGTGCCCGAGTGTGCGTCGATGCCCAGTTCGTCGAGCCCGACCGCGCTGGCCGCCTGCTGGGCCATTCAAATCGAACTCAAGTTCTTGGCGCTGGCTGCCTGGGGTCCAAGCCCGGCCAGTGTCATGGTCCCGGATCGGCGAACGCCGAGCTTTCCTGAGGCCAATGTGAAAATATAAAAAACTTTGCGTTTGTAGTAACGATTGACGTCAACAACAGCGCCACCAAAGCGGTCTTGTACTTAAAAGTCGAAACCTCCAGGAAGTAAAATAAAATAAGCATCAGCGCAAGCATTGAAAGGATCGGATACAGTATGGCCTCAGCCGGATTATACAGAGCGACGAACGCCATCCTTACGGCGACGAATCCCGCCAGCGCGACAATCACGCGTGTCGCTTTCGATACTCTTATGAATGTTACCAGCCATATGAATATTGCAAAGAAGAAAAGCGATGTCGGATCATCGAAATAGTTATATAGCGATGGATCGAAAAATCCCTTATAGTAGGGAAAGGGAGCGCGACCCGTCGCATGAGGCAGGTCTGTCGATGGCGCACCGACGCCGTGCAAAAAGAATGCCGTGATCAGCTCAGAAATGTTGTGGTTGTAGACATAGCCCATCAAGCCGCTGCCCTGGTCAATCGGGCTATTGATTTTGAGGGACAGCCAATAGCGGAAAAAGAAATGATCGACCGCTACGTTGTGCACCAAGTAAACAGCGAATGCGGCCATGTGCAACATAACGCACCGCCTGATGTCCGGCTCAGTTGCTAGCCTGAAGCCAAAATAGATCGCCGGCACGGCGAGCAGCAGGAGGACGGAGAGATCGTTGTACAAGGCAGCGAGAAACACGATCGTCAGGGTAATCGAGGTGCGCAGCGTGATGCGCTCCTTCCCAAAGCGCAAGAATACATAAATATATACTGAATACAGCAAGGTGGTAAGTGCATAGCTCTCCGGTACGCTCGCAAAGTACCAAACCATAAAGCTGAATGCATAGCAAAGGCCGTACAATATGGTTCTGGGTCGAAAACCACCGAAGAAGTGGGAGAATGCGGCGACCGCCACCACAAAGTTTGCAGCGCCCATTAAGGCGAATGGAAGCTTGATCCGCGCCGCGGTCTCCTGCAATCCAAAAAGAGAGGTTATAAGATATCTGTAGGTGCGCAATAAGAGGGTCGTCAGCCGATGGCCTTCCGGCGCGCCGTCACCGAAGGCATACATCGCCACATCTGAGCTGAACGGGTAGTCATTCAACTCCTTGGAATTTATGGAGTAGAGATTGGTTGCATAGTAAATCAGGAAAACGAAAATAACGAGCGCCGCGTTGATCGAGAGGACGAGCATGCGGTCCTGTCTCGATCGACCAGGGCTGCAGCTTTGGGCGGCGGCATCCATATTTGTTATCCCAATACAGTTGACTACAGTCGTACCGTGGTAGCTGAGGAACAACATGCGAGTGCGATTGCTCGCGCGCGCAACGCTAAGGCCTTATGACATCTAGCAAATAGGCAAGCAAGCCGGTTTTGACGGCTCCCGTTGTCCCGTAGGGGACGGCCGAGAGCAGGCCTTGCGAAACGGTGGGTTGCGCAGCTTCGCGGTTAACCACCCTCCCGGAGGAAGCGCGAATGGAGTGAGGGAAACTCAATCTCCTTCGAACCGCGGCTTCTGCTTCGCCACGAACGCCTCGTAGGCGCGGCGGAAATCGCGGGTCTGCATGCAGATGGCCTGTGCCTGGGCCTCGGCCTCGATGGCCTGGTCCAGGGTCATGGACCATTCCTGGCTCAGCATCGTCTTGGTCATCGTGTGCGCGAAGGTCGGGCCGGCGGCGAGCGATCTGGCCAGCGCCACCGCCTCGGACTCCAGCGCGTCGGGCGCCACCAGCCGGTTGAAGAAGCCCCAGCGCTCGCCCTCCTCGGCCGACATGGTGCGGCCGGTGAGGAGCAGCTCAGCGGCGCGGCCCTGGCCGACGACGCGGGGCAGCATGGCGCAGGCCCCCATGTCGCAGCCGGCCAGGCCGTCGCGGGTGAAGAGGAACGCGGTCTTGGCGGCGGGCGTGCCGAGGCGCATGTCGGCGAACAGTGCAATCATCGCGCCAGCGCCCACGCATACGCCGTCCACCGCGGCGATCACCGGCTGCGGCGCCGCCTTCATGGCCTTCACCAAGTCGCCGGTCATGCGGGTGAAGGCGAGGAGGCCCTTCATGTCCCTGTCGAGCAGCGGCCCGATGATGTCGTGCACGTCGCCGCCGGAGCAGAAGTTGCCGCCGCTGGAGGCAAGCACCACCGCCTTCACCTCCTCGGCATAGGGCAGTGCGCGGAACGTGTCGCGCAGCTCGGCGTAGGAGTCGAAGGTGAGCGGGTTCTTGCGCTCGGGCCGCGCCAGCGAGATCACCGCAACGCCGTCGGTGAGGCGCCAGTTGAAATGCTTGAAGCTCCGGTCGATTGTCATGGGGCTCGCCCTCCTGTGCGCGTCTCCGCCCGCAAGGCGTCGAGCAGGTCGATCATGGCCTCGCTCCGCTCGTCGCCGAAGGAGGCCAGGATCTCGTCCACCCACCGTTCGTGCGCCTCGGCCACGGTCGCAAACAGGCGCAGGCCCTTGGGTGTCAGCCGCACGAACGTGGCGCGCCGGTCCTTCTCGTTGGCGATGCGCATCACCAGGCCCTCGGCGACCAGCCGGTCCACCAGGCCGGTGACGTTGCCGTTGGATACCATGAGGTGCCGCGATACCTCCGTCATGGTCATGCCGGCCTCGCGGCGGGCCAGCGCCGCCATCGCGTCGAACTTGGGCAGCGTGACGCCGAACTGGCGGGCGAGGCGGCGGCGCAGCTCGGCCTCGATGGGGCGTGCGGCACGCAGCAGCCGCACCCACAGCCTGAGCCTCAGATGCTCGGCCGGCGCGGGCCTCGATTGCGACTCGACTGTCATACCTCTCCCCCCGAGACCGAGATAGCCTGCCCTGTGACCGCCTGGGCAGCCGGGGTGCACAGCCACAGGACGGTGCCCGCGACCTCCTCGAGCCTGACGAACCGGCCCTGCGGGTTGAGCCGCTGCAGCTCGGCATGGGCCTCCTCGTGCGAGCGCCCCGTCTTGGCGGCGATGTTGGCAAGGGAGGCTTCCAGCAGCGGCGTCTCCGTGAAGCCGGGGCAGACGGCGTTCACCGTTACACCGGTAGAGGCCAGCTCGGCCGCCAGCGCGCGCGCCAGCCCTACGGCGCCATGCTTGGCGGCGCAGTAGGCGGCCACATAAGGGTAGCCCTTGAGCCCGGCGGTGGAGGCGATGAAGACGATCCGGCTGGCGCCGGCGCCTGGCCGGGTGAGGTCGGGCAGCGCCGCCTTGGCGCTCAGGAAAGCTCCGGTGAGGTTCACGCCGAGCATGCGCTGCCAGTGCGCCAGGTCCAGCTTGCCGACCGGCGCGCTTTCCGCTGCGCCAGCATTGGCCACCAGGATGTCGATAGGGCCGTAGGCCGCTCGCGCGGCCTCCACCATGGCGGCGGTGTCGTCCTCGCGGGTCACGTCGGCAACGATGGCGCAGGCGCGGTCGAGGTTCTCCGCCACCTCCTCCAGGGGCGCAGCACGGCGCCCGGCGAGCGACACGGCGGCGCCGGCCGCAGACAACGCCACGGCGATGGCCGCGCCGATACCGGTGCCGCCGCCGGTGATCAGTGCGTGCCTGTTTTCCAGAACCCGCGACATTACACCCGCTCCGTTCCGGCCTCGGCCCCAGTCTTGGCCCCAGTCCCGCCCCTGGCGGCCAGCCGGTAGAGCTGGTCGCGCCCTGCCAGGTACGGCTTGGGCCACGTCGCGCCGGTGTAGCCGGCGCGGGCGGCGGCGTGCAGCGTCCAGTACGGGTCGGCCAGGTGCGGGCGCGCGAGGCAGACGAGATCGGCCCGGCCGGCCATCAGGATCGAGTTGACGTGGTCGGCCTCGGTGATGTTGCCCACCGCCATGGTGGCGATGCCCACCTCGTTGCGGATGCGGTCGGAGAACGGCGTCTGGAACATGCGGCCGTACACGGGCCTCGCCTCGATCGAGGTCTGGCCGGCCGACACGTCGATGATGTCCACGCCCTCGCGCTTCAGGAGGCGCGCGATCTCCACAGCGTCGGCGGGCGTGATGCCATGGCTGCCCACCCAGTCGTTGGCGGAGATGCGCACCGAGATCGGCTTGGACTCGGGCCACACCGCTCGCACGGCGCGGTGCACCTCCAGCGGGAAGCGCATGCGGTTCTCCAGCGAGCCGCCGTAGCCGTCGGTGCGCCGGTTCGTCAGCGGCGTGATGAACGCCGACAGGAGATAGCCGTGGGCATAGTGCAGCTCCAGCATGTCGAAGCCGGCCCGCTCGGCCATCCTGGTCGCCGCCACGTACTCGCCCAGCACCCGCTCCATGTCGCCCCGCGTCATGGAGCGCGGCACCTGGTTGCGCGGCGACCATGGCACCGGCGAGGGGGCCATCGGCTCCCAGTTGCCCGACGGGAGGGGCGCATCCATCTCCTCCCAGCCGAGCTGGGTGGAGCCCTTGGGGCCGGAGTGCCCGAGCTGGATGGCGATCCTGGCGTCGGTCTCGGCGTGCACGAAGTCGACGATGCGCTTCCAGGCCGCCTCGTGCTCGGGCGCATAGAGGCCCGTGCAGCCGGGCGTGATGCGCCCCTCCGGCGACACGCACGTCATTTCCGTGACGACGAGCCCCGCCCCGCCCTTGGCGCGCTCGGCGAGGTGGACCAGGTGCCAGTCCGTGGGCGCGCCGTCCACGGCCTTGTATTGCGCCATCGGCGAGACCACGACGCGGTTCTTCAGGTGCATCCCGCGCAAGGAGAACGGCGTGAACATCGGCGGGCGCACGGCGTTGGGCCCTGGTGCGGGCTTGTGGCCCGTCGCCTGCTCCTCGAACCACATCTCGGCGCCCTCCAGCCACGCCCTGTCGCGTTGGCGCAGGTTCTCGTGGGAGATGCGCTGCGACCGTGTCAGCAGGGAATAGTTGAACTGGACCGGGTGCAGACCGAAGTACCGCTCCACGTCCTCGAACCATTCCGTGGAGTTGCGCGCGGCGCTCTGCAGGCGCAGCACCTGGGTGCGCCGGTCCTCCTCGTAGCGCCGGAAGGCCGCGGCCATGGTGGGCTCGGTGTGGAGATACTCGGCCAGCGCGATGGCGCTCTCCAGCGCCAGCTTCGTCCCGGACCCCACGGAGAAATGCGCGGTGGCCGCCGCGTCGCCCATCAGCACGACGTTCTCGTGGCTCCAGGCACCGCACAGCACACGGTTGAAGTTGAGCCAGGCCGAGCCGCGCAGGTGCCGCGCGTTGGTCATCAGCCGGTTGCCGCCGAGAGTCCTCGCGAAGATCCGCTCGCACGCGGCCAGCGTCTCCTCCTGGCCCATGCGGTCGAATCCGAGGTTGCGCCAGGTCGGCTCGGAGCACTCGACGATGAAGGTCGCCGTCTCCGGCTCGAACTGGTAGGCGTGCGCCCAGATCCAGCCCTTGTCGGTTTCCTCGAAGACGAAGGTGAAGGCGTCGTCGAATTTCTGCTGCGTGCCGAGCCAGATGTACTTGGTGCGCCGCGCCTCGATGTCGGGCCTGAACACGTGCGCCAGCGCGCTGCGCACCTTGGAGTTGGCGCCGTCGGCGGCCACGATCAGGTCGTAGCCGCGATAAGGCTCCAGCCCGTCGAACTCGGTCTCGAACTGCAGCTCCACGCCCAGCGCCCGCGCCCGGTCCTGCAGGATATTGAGGAGCCGCTTGCGGCCGATGCCGCAGAAGCCGTGCCCCGAGGAGCGCGCGACGGTGCCGCGGTAGTGGGTGGCGATGTCGTCCCAGTAGACGAAGCCGCGGGCGATCTCGGCGGCGCTCACGGGGTCGGCCGCCTTCAGGTTGGCGAGCGTCTCGTCCGAGAGCACCACGCCCCAGCCGAACGTGTCGTAGGGCCGGTTGCGCTCCACCACCACCACGTCGTGGCGGGCATCGCGCAGCTTCATGGCGATGGCGAAGTAAAGGCCCGCCGGCCCTCCGCCGAGACAGGCAACGCGCAACGACGCCTCCGATCGGTCAGGGACTTCGGCTCCCCAACCTGCCCCGGCGAGACCGATATTTCAAGTATAAACTAGTTCTTGCCCCTTGCTTGGCGCCAAGCTTGGCTCGCGTCACCGCAGCAATGAAGCGCAGGCCGCACAACTCTCACTGTGTTCCGGAAGCTGCCGGAATACAGGCGGCCACGCTGCGCCTGTTTCTGCCGTTCTCTGCGGTCTCTGCGGTAGAACTGCAGGGCTCCGCAAGGATTGCAGCGCCCCGCCTACACCAACTCTGGCCCCAACTCTGGTCAAGCATGGGAGTGCTGGAAGGGGCAGGCCTCCGGATCGGCGCACAAGCTCGCCATAGTCCCGTAAGCCATTGCCAGCACCGGAGCCGAGTGCGCTTTCTGCCGCCCTATCTTCCCGTGTTGCCCGGTATCATGGTCCTCCCATCTGGCCCGATCTCTGGGAGTCCTCCCAGGCCTTCTCTGACCACTGGGGGCTGCCCGCGCCCATGCCACAGCCCGCGAGAAGCGATGCCACCAGCGCGATTGCAAGGACGATCCGCATTTCCGTCTCCTTTCGATTTCGTCACGACGCAATGAACTCGATTACCGGAACAACATCCGCCTTCCCCAAGCGCGGCCGGCCGCGCTAGCGCTTGAAGCGCCTCTTACGCCTGTTTACTGATCTCACCCCCGGCGGGCCCCATCGATCGCGAGCGCCCCTCCGCTCACTATGCGCCATTACAGCTGTCAATTGTGACTGTTGGTAGACTGCAATTTGTCGGCAGGCAGGCACCCGATATCTGTTGCAAAAATGCCATTTGTCAACGAGGTCTGAAGGATCGAACCTCACCGCAGGACGTGCAGAGCTTCGGCAGCAAGGCGCTGAGAACCGACCCTGGCCAAGCCGCCAAGCGTTGGTGCAGTCGGGGAAGCTTGCCTACAAGGTGCCTTCCAGGGCGATTTTCGGGAGCTATCTCATGTCCGTGGACCTGTCGCCGACGACCAGCGAGCCGCTTACTTGGCCGTTCCTAGGTCCCGAGCACGGGGCCTTTGCCGCCGAGATCGAGGCGTTCGTGGCCTCGGGCGGGCTCGATTGGGTCGATCGCCACGATACCGACAGCGCTTGTCGGACGCTCGTACGCCGGATGGGTTCCGCAGGACTGCTGCGGGCCTGCGTACCCAAGGGCTACGGCGGCCTCGCCGATCCCATCGATTCGCGGCGCATCTGCCTCGCCCGCGAGACCCTCGCCTATCGCAGCGGGCTCGCCGACTTCGCCTTTGCCATGCAGGGGCTCGGCACAGGAGCCATCTCGCTCGCCGGCTCGGATGAGCTTAAGGCGCGCATCCTGCCGAAGGTCGCCGCGGGCGAGCTGATCGCCGCGTTTGCGTTGTCCGAGGCGGACGCCGGCTCCGACGTGGCAGCCATGCGCTGCGCCGCCCGCACCGATGGCGACCGCTATGTGCTCGACGGCGAGAAGACCTGGATCTCCAACGGCGGCATCGCCGGCGTCTACACGGTGTTCGCGCGCACGGACGACGTGCCCGGCACGCGCGGCATCTCGGCCTTTGTCGTCTTCCCCGACGACCCGGGCTTCTCCATCCCGGAGCGCATCGATACGATCGCGCCGCACCCGCTGGCCACCCTCCGCTTCACCGGGACGCGCATTCCGGCCGCCCGGCGGCTGGGCGCGCCCGGCGAGGGTTTCAAGATCGCCATGCGCACCCTCGACATCTTCCGCGCCTCGGTGGCGGCAGCCGCCCTCGGCTTCGCCAGGCGCGCCCTCGACGAGGCGCTGCGGCACGCCCGCAGCCGGCCGATGTTCGGAGCCACGCTCGCCGACCTGCAGCTGACTCAGGCCAAGCTGGGCGACATGGCCACCATGGTCGACGCCGCCGCGCTGCTCACCTACCGCGCCGCCTGGCGCCGCGACGTGCAAGGGTTGCCCACCACCTTGGAGGCGGCCATGGCCAAGATGGCGGCGACGGAGAGCGCCCAAGCCGTCATCGACGCCGCCGTGCAGATGTTCGGCGGACGCGGCGTGAGGAGCGGCGAGGTGGTCGAGCGCCTCTACCGCGAGATCCGTGCACTGCGCATCTACGAGGGCGCCACCGAGGTGCAGAAGCTCATCGTCGCGCGCGAGCTCTTGAAGCGGGCGGCGCCGTGAGGCCTGTCGTGGGAGCCCGCCCATGCGACTGCACATAGGGCGTGCGGGTCGGCGCGAAGCGCCTAACCCGCCATGCGACAGTCGCATCGCCCAGGGTCTCTACTCAATTGGGCACACGCCAGAACTGCCTTTCACAGCCGCTGCAGTGCAGGGCAGCGGACGGTGAGTTCGTGCCACAAGCTGTCTCACCGGGCCCGGCTCACGAACGCTTGTGCCAGCACCTTCTCCGCTACCTTGCGCCCGATGGCTTGGCCCGCGTCGATGTCAAAGCGATAGTGGATACCCGCCCAAATGCGCGCTTCCGCGGCCTCCTTGCCTTGCGCCAGGAGCCGGTCGCGGTCGCGCGGAAAGAGATGCGCGAGCACGGTCGTAACCGCGGTCGACAGGCAGCCATGCGCGGCTGGATAGCTGGGAAAGTTGGGTGGGGGGAAGAGCGGCTTGACTTCGGCATCGAGCTGCGAAGGTCGGATATACCAGTATTCAAACTTCGCGTCCCAGCAGGCGATAGTGGCATCCAAGAACGCGATGTTGAGCACTGCAAGCAGTCGTGCCGCAGTCGGCGCGTCGAAGGTGCTGCCATATTCCAAGAGCTTCATGCGCGCAATCTCGTTCCACAGCGCATACGAGCGTGCACCACCAAAGACCTCCCAATAGACCGCGCGATGATTGGACTTGGGCGTGCGCTGGAACGTTTTCAGTTCGGCCAGGTCGCGCTTGACATGTTCGGAATCGAACGCCGGCGGAGCCGGCGGGCGCAGCTCGTCTTGACGCGTGAGCACCCAGGGGCGCCAGCTCGCGGCCAGCGGTGCGATAGGGTTGGTGCCCTTCCATTTGTCCGGACCATCGGGGACGCTGCCGGTCCACTTCCCGTCCGAGCCATCTGCCTTGCCTCGGGCAATCGCCAAGGCTGCAACTTTCTGTCCGAGAGCGCGTCCCGCCGCAACGTCACTTGGATATTCTACCCCTGCCAAGAGGCGGGATTTCATCGCTTCCTCGGCACGCGCTGCAAAGTCGGCAGCCCGGGCCGGGAAGATGTAGGCTAGAATCTCGGCTGCAGCCGCGGCCGCAGCCGCATAGTCAGATGGATATGATGAGCCCGGAGGCGGGGGAAGAGTTGTCTTGATAGACGGATTGGCCTCGCTCGGTCGAGGGCGGCCATACGCTTGCTTGTTGTGCCACGCCCCCGCCACGGCATCGTCCATCGCGGCATGCAGAAGTGCGAGGTGGCGAGCGGCCAGCGGCAGTGTCACGAAGTTGTCGAGAAGCTCGCCGACGGCAATCTCGTTCCAGCGGTATGCGGGTCCGCCGACCGACCACCAGCGAATTCGCTCAACATCGTCGGCGGTGCGCTTCGCCACAATCGCCTTCAGCTCGTTGAGCTCATCGCGCGCATTCGCGGGCGGAGGCGGGCTTCTGAGCTCGTCAACCGACTTGACCAGCCAGCCTTCCGGCCGGGCCGTTGGTGGGCCCGAGCGTTCGGCAGCCGAGGCAGGTACGGCCATCAGCAAAAAGGCAGCCGCAAGGATACCAGCAGTCCTGGGGCCGTACATGGTGGCGCCTCCAGTGAAGTCTATCCGGCTCGACCCAAACGAATGAGCTGCGTGTTCCGCTAGAGACTACCTTTTCCTTTTCGCCAGACAGGCCTTGCTCTGCGGCTTCTGTTGGCAGGTATCACCAGAATTGCTGGAAGACTCCCCCCGGTAGCCGCAGTGGCGGCTCTTCGGGTTGCGCTCACAATATTCACGCTGCCGTGCGTCCTGTCGGCCATACCGCTTGCCCGATGCCCCATGCTGTTGCAGCAGCTGTTGCTGACGCCAGGCGTCCTGTGCGGCTCGTGTCGCAGCCCTCTCGCCCGCGCCCGCAGGTGCGCGCTGAAACGTGGGCCGCGGTTGCGGGATGCTGAGCTTGCCGCCCGGCCCAGCGGTGTTTCCGGCGACGATGAAATGCCCGTCATGCGCCCCTCGGGTGCCCGGACCTTCATGCCGGGGCGTCGGCCCAATCGACCGGTCGGCGGGAGAAGCGGGTGCGCTGAGCAGAAAGACAGCCGCAATGATACCACCTATCCTGATTCCGCACATATTGGGCACCTCCTTGACAGGGTGATTCAAAGTACCGCACTGCTTGGTAGCTGACACGGGGCGCAAATCGGATTCTGTAGCGGAGCCACTGGGATGGAGGTGGCTCGATGGCACAGACGCTGTGGGAGGTTCTCGGCGCGGTCG
>JBIOWI010000136.1:0-6677 GCA_044868325.1 Hyphomicrobiaceae bacterium | reverse complement strand
GCGACCAGCCACTGCTTATATTGGCGGCGATCCTCACCATCTACATCGTGCTCGGCATCCTCTACGAGAGCTTCATCCACCCGATCACGATCCTGTCGGGCCTGCCGTCGGCGAGCCTCGGGGCGCTCCTGATCCTGTGGTACTTCGATGTCGAGCTCACCATCATCGCCGTGATCGGCATCATCCTGCTGGTGGGCATCGTCAAGAAGAACGCCATCATGATGGTGGACTTTGCCATCGAGGCCCGCGCGCGCGGCGCCTCCCCGCGCGATGCCATCCGCGAGGCGTGCCTCCTGCGCTTCCGCCCGATCATGATGACCACCATGGCGGCCCTGTTCGGGACGCTGCCCATCGCCGTGGGCTGGGGCGCAGGTGCCGAGCTGCGCCAGCCGCTGGGCCTTGCCGTGGTGGGCGGTTTAGCCGTCTCGCAGCTCCTGACGCTCTACATCACGCCGGCGGTCTACCTGCTCATGGAGTGGATCGGCAGCAAGCTTGGCGCGGGCCGTCGCGATCACATCCCGCCGGTCGAGGCGGAGGCGGTGCCGGCGCGACCACAGGCCGCGGCGGAGTGACACCGTTGCGCCTGCGGGCGGTTGCAGGTCAAATCTGAAGCGCGGCCGTTCCGGCCGCCGCGCTCGGCTCGTCGGGCACAGGGGTTCGGCCTCGCAGCCGAGGGGGACAGCATGCAGGAAGGACGGTTCTTGCGGCGCGCAGCCCTGGCGCTTGCCGCCGCTCTCCTCGCCGCGCTCAACGCCGGCTGCGACCAGGGCCAGCCGCAAGCCAATCAGCAGCAGGCGGCGCCTCCGCCCCTGCCCACGGTGAGCGTCTCCCAGCCCGTGCAGCGCGAGATCGTCGAATGGGACGAGTACACGGGCCGCTTCGATGCCACCCAGACGGTCGAGATCAGGGCGCGCGTGTCGGGCTACCTCAACGACGTCCGCTTCAAGGACGGGCAGGAGGTCAAGCAAGGCGACGTGCTGTTCGTCATCGACCCGCGTCCCTTCGAGAGGGCGCTGGAGCAGGCCCGTGCCGAGCTGTTTGCCGCCACCACCAAGGTCGAGAACGCCAACCTGGACGTCGCGCGCGGCCAGCCTCTGATCGAGCGCAAGATCATCTCCGACAAGACCTTCGACGACCGCATGTCGCTGCTGCGCGAGGCCCAGGCGGCGGTGAAGGTGGCCGAGGCGAAGGTGAAGTCGGCCGAGCTCGACCTGTCGTTCTCCACGGTGGCCGCGCCGATCTCGGGGCGCATCGGCCGCACCCTGGTGACGGCGGGCAACTGGGTGAGCGCCGGCAGCGCGTCGGGCGCCACGCTGCTCACCACCATCGTCAGCCAGGACCCGATCTACATCTACTTCGACGTCAACGAGAACAACTACATCAAATACAAGCGCCTCGCCGAGCGCGGCGTGACGGCCGGCGCGGCCGATGTCGGCGCTCCCGTCGAGGTGTCGTTGCCCGACGAGCGCGGCTTCCCGCACAAGGGCCGGCTCGACTTCCTGGACAACCGGCTCGATCAGGGTACGGGCACGCTGAGGGCGCGCGCGGTGCTCTCCAACAAGACCGGGCTGTTCTCGCCGGGCCTGTTCGGCCGGGTGCGGGTGACGGGCACGCCGAGCTATACGGCGCTGCTGCTGCCCGACGAGGCGATCGGCACCGACCAGACCAACAAGTACGTGCTCGTGGTGGGCGGCGACGGCACGGTCGAGCGCCGCAACGTCAGGCTGGGGCCGCTGGTCGAGGGGCTGCGCGTGGTGCGGGAAGGGATTGCCGGCGAGGACTGGGTGGTCACGCGCGGTCTGCAGCGGGCGCGGCCGGGCGGGAAGGTGGCGCCGAAGCGGGTGGCCATCGAGCTGTCCGAGGCAGCGCAGGCGATGGGGCAGGAGTAGGCAATAGGGCAGTAAGGCAATACGGCAGTAGGGGAAACCGTGGAGCGACTGCCCTACTGCCTTACTGCCCTATGGCCTAACTCAGAGACCACGTCATGCGGCTCAGCCACTTCTTCATCGCCCGTCCGATCTTCGCGGCCGTGGTGGCGCTCGTCATCACTATCGTCGGCGCCATCGGCTACACCGGCCTCGGCATCACCCAGCTGCCCGAGATCACGCCGCCCACCATCACCGTCACCACCAACTATCCGGGCGCCAGCGCGCAGACCGTGTCGGACACCGTGGCCGCCCCCATCGAGCAGGAGATCAACGGCGTCGAGGGCATGATCTACATGGCCTCGCAGGCCACCTCCGACGGCAACCTGTCCATTACGGTGACCTTCGATGTCGGCACCGACATCGACCGCGCCCAGGTGCTGGTGCAGAACCGCGTCAGCGCCGCGGAGCGGCGCCTGCCGGACGAGGTGCGCCGCAACGGCCTTACCGTGCGCAAGCGGTCGCCCGACCTGCTGCTGGCCATCCATCTCGTCTCGCCGGACAAGACCTACGACCAGGTCTACATCTCCAACTACGGCCTTCTGAACGTGCGCGACCGGCTGATGCGGCTCTACGGCGTGGCCGACGTGTCGCTGTTCGGGGTGCGCGAGTACTCCATGCGCATCTGGCTCGACCCGGAGCGCATCGCGGTGCGCGACCTCACCGCCGAGCAGGTGCTGGAGGCGTTGCGGGCGCAGAACGTGCAGGTGGCGGGCGGCTCCCTGGGCGAGCCGCCGGTCGACACCAAGAGCGCCTTCCAGATCTCGCTGCAGATGAAGGGCCGGCTCAAGAGCGCCGAGGAGTTCGAGAACATCATCGTCAAGTCCGGCGCGGACGGGCGCGTGGTGCGGCTGAAGGACGTGGCGCGGGTGGAGCTGGGGGCGCTCAGCTACAACGCGCAAGGCTATGCGGACCGCTACCCCGCCGTCATCGTGGTGGTGGACCAGCAGCCGGGCACCAACGCGGTCGCCGCCACCCAGGGCATCAAGGACGCGATGGCGGAGCTCTCCAAGAGCTTCCCCAAGGGCCTCGAATACCGCATCACCTACAATCCGACCGAGTTCATCGAGGTCTCGATCCGGGCACTCTACACAACCATCGTCGAGGCCACCGTGCTGGTCGTGCTGGTGGTGCTGTTGTTCCTCAAGACGTGGCGCGCCACGCTCATTCCCGTCGTCGCCATACCCGTCTCGCTGATCGGCACCTGTGCCGCGATGCAGGCGTTCGGCTTCTCTCTGAACATGCTCACCCTGTTCGGCCTTGTGCTGTCGGTGGGCATCGTGGTGGACGACGCCATCGTCGTGGTGGAGAACGTCGAGCGCAAGCTGAAGGAGGGCCTCAACCCCCTGCAGGCGGCGCGTGTGTCCATGGACGAGGTGGGCACCGCCATCGTCGCCATCGCGCTGGTTCTGTTCGCGGTGTTCGTCCCCACGGCCTTCGTGGGCGGCATCACCGGTCAGTTCTACCGCCAGTTCGCGATCACCATCGCCTCGGCCACCGGCATCTCCCTGCTCCTGTCGCTCACGCTGAGCCCGGCCCTGTGCGCCCTGCTGTTCAAGCCGCACGCCGCCCACCACGGGCGCGGGTCGCTCCTCATGGCGCCGGTGCGCGGCTTCTTCCGCCTGTTCGACGCCGCCTTCGACGCGCTGGCGCGCGGCTACGGGCTCCTGGTGCGCAGGCTGGCAGCGGCCTGGCTGCCGGTGCTCGTCGTTTACGCGGGCCTGCTGGCGTTCGGCCTCTGGTTCGTGCAGACGCTGCCCACCGGCTTCATCCCGAACCTGGACCGGGCGATCGTCATCATATCGCTGCAGCTCCCGCCCGGCGCCTCGCTCCAGCGCACCGATGCCGTCGTGCGCAAGGCCACCGACATCCTGCTTGCCGAGCCCGGGGTGCGCTATTCCAACGCCTTTACCGGTCGCAACGCTGCCACCTTCTCGGCCGCCACCAACGCCGGCCTCTTGTTCATCGTGCTCGACGACTTCGAGGAGCGGCACCGGCGCGGGCTCACGATCGACAAGATCGCCCAGTCGCTGAGGGGCAAGCTGGCGCAGATCGAGGAGGCGCAGGCCCTCGTGTTCGTCCCGCCGCCAGTGCGGGGGGCGGGCGCGGCGGCCGGCTTCTCCATGCGTCTGCAGGACACCCTCGGATTGCCCGCGGTCGAGCTTGCGCGCATCACGCAGGAGTTCGTGGCCGAGGCCAACCGGACGCCGGGCATCGCCAACGTGTTCACCACCTTCGCGGCGGCGACGCCCCAGGTGTTCGTGGACGTCGACCGCGACAAGGCGCAGATGCTCAAAGTGCCGGTCACCACCATCTTCGAGGCCATGCGGGTGTTCATGGGCTCGGCCTACGTCAACGACTTCAACATGTTCGGCCGCACCTACCGGGTCACCGCACAGGCCGACGGCGATTTCCGGCTCGATCAGGAAAGCGTGTCCAAGATCCGCGTGCGCAGCTCGGATGGACAGATGGTGCCGCTGGGCAGCCTCGTCACCTTCAAGGAGATCGCCGGCCCCGAGCGGGTGCCGCGCTACAACCTGTTCCCGTCGGCCGAGGTGCAGGGGTCGGCTCGGCCGGGCATCAGCTCCGGCCAGGCGCTGGCCGTCATGCGCAAGCTCGCCGAGGAGAAGCTGCCGCCGGGCATCGCCTTCGAGTGGACCGACCTCTCCTATCAGGAGGCCAAGGTCGGCCGCATCGGCTACTACATCTTCGCGCTGAGCGTGGTGTTCGTGTTCCTGGCGCTGGCGGCGCAGTACGAGAGCTGGTCGCTGCCGCTCGCCATCATGCTGATCGTGCCCATGTGCCTGTTCTCGGCGGCCTTCGGCGTGTGGCTGCACGGCCGCGAGATCAACATCCTCACCCAGGTCGGCTTCGTGGTGCTGATCGCGCTGGCCGCCAAGAACGCCATCCTGATCGTGGAGTTCGCCCGACAGCTGGAGGAGCAGGGGCGGGATATCGTCTCGGCCGCCGTGGAGGCGTGCCGGCTCCGGCTGCGCCCCATCGTCATGACCTCGCTCGCCTTCACGCTGGGCGTGGTGCCGCTCTACCTCGCCGTCGGAGCCGGCGCCGAGATGCGCATTGCGCTGGGCACCGCGGTGTTCTGGGGCATGATCGGCGTGACGCTGTTCGGCCTCGTCTTCACGCCGGTGTTCTACGTGGTGATCCGCCGCCTGACCGGCCGCTCCCTGGCTGCGCGCGGCGATGTCGCTGCGGCGGCACAGCCGGCGGAGTAGGCGTTGGGATGCGGAGATTGGGGGATCTTGACGCCCTCGGCAAATGAGAAGAGGCCCGGCTTCTGCGGCCAGGCCTCTTCTCTCATCGGCGTCGTCCCCGTGCCTTGTAGAGGTCGCTGGTACACCTAATGCCACCGGCGATGACGGTCAAATGAACAATGGGATACACCGTCCCACAATTCTTGCTTTTGATCGCACTAGTTAACTGCCGCCGGAGCAGAACTTTTCTCTTTGAGAGGGCGGCGACTTTGGCTGTCCTGCGGGCCAAGATAGCGCCGCCTCACGGACCTCTGCTGCTCGACTTTGGTCCAAGACGGGCTATGACGTGCAGTCCACTGGTCGGCACACGGTCATGGTGCGGCAATGTGAACCGCCCGGCCGCGGCCATCCCGCCGTTCAGACGAACTTGTCGTAGCGGACGAGGGTGCGGGGCATCTTCGCCTCGCGCGTGAGATGATGCAGCACGCTGTCCACCATGACGGGCGGGCCGGCGATGAAGGCGACGGTGTTGTCGTACCGCCCGCCCATGGCCCTGATCATGACTTCGCCCACCATCCCGCCGGCGAGACGGATGGCAGGGAACCGCGGGTGCGCCTCGGCGGCGACGGACTCGTGGGACAGCGCCAGCGTGACCTCCAGCCTGTCGCCCGCGGCAGCGACGAACCCTGCCAGCTCCTCCATGTAGAAGGCGTCGGCCAGCGTGCGCACGCCGAAGAACACACGCCCGCTGCGTTCCCGGAAGTAGCCCTCGCGCACCGCACGCTCCACGATCGCCATCATGCCGGCGATGCCGGAGCCGCCGGCGACGCACAGCACGTCCTTGCCTTCCTCGGGATGGAAGGTGGCGCGGCCGAGCGGCCCGAACACGGCAAGGTCCGCCGCCGTCGGATCGCGGCCGAACAGCCATTCGGAGAACTTGCCGCCCGGCATCTCCTTGACCACCAGCCTGAGCCGGCTGGTTGCCCGGTCGAAGTTGACCATGGAGTAGGCACGTCCGCCGGCGATTCCCTCGCGCTCCACCACCACGAACTGGCCGGCGTCGAAGGTCATGGGGCTCGATAGCGCGAGATCGAAATCGAGCACGTCGCGGACGAGCCGGCGCACGTTCTCGATGCGCGCGGTGCGGTGCGCCGGCAGCGTCTCGGGGTTTGCATGGGCCACGATCTTGGCGGGCACGCGCAGCGTACAGTCCGACATGGGGCGCGCCTGACACATCAGGATGTCGCCCTTCTCGCGCTTGAGCTTGGCGAAGCCCGGCGCGGCATCCCATTCGACATGCACGCTGCCCGCGGCCATGCGCCCGCGGCAGGTGCCGCAGGTTCCGGTGGAGCACTCGTAGGGCAGCGCCAGCCCCTTGGTCAGGCCGGCGTAAAGGATGCGCTCCTCTGGTGCGCACTCGAAGTCGAAGGGGCCGGAGTTGGACTCGATGGTGATCTTCATGGCGCGCGACCGTAGCGTCCTGCGCCGAGGCAGTGCAACCGGAATGAAGCGGCAGTCGGCAGTCGGTGAAGCGCGACCG
>JBIOWI010000135.1:0-12133 GCA_044868325.1 Hyphomicrobiaceae bacterium | reverse complement strand
CAGGGTGCGGTAGGATGGCGCCATGAACGAGCAACTGCGCCGGCCCGATCTCACCCTGACGACGCAGGCCGCGGAGGGCCTGATGCGCCGCCGGTGGTCGGTGGCCGAGATCGGGGAGATCGTGAAGGCCGGCATCCTGGCGGAGGACGAGCGCTTCGAGTTGATCGGCGGGGAGATCGTGCCGATGTCGCCCAAGGGAATCCGCCATGAGCGGGTGAAGGGAACGCTGGCCGAATATTGGTACGAACGCCGCCCTCCGGAAATCGGCGTCATCCAGGAGACAACCTTCCACCTTGACGAGGACACCTTCGTCGAGCCTGACTTCGTCTTCTTCAAGAAGGCGGACGGTCTCGCCAATCTCAAACCGGAGACTTGCCTGCTGGCCGTCGAGGTGGCCGACAGCAGCCTGGCTTACGATCTCCACCGCAAGGCCCGCCTCTATGCGGTCTTCGGCGTGCGCGAGGTGTGGGTCATCAACGCCCAGACGCTCGTTGCCCACGTGCACCGCAGACCTGGCATCGACGGCTATCAGGACAAACCTGAGGTCGCACCGGACCAGGCACTGGTGCCCGCTTTCGCCCCCACTCTGGCCGTGACGTTGGGTGCACTCCAGCTGATCTGAGCGCGCCTCCTGTGGGTTGGGTTGGGCCCGAAGGGCCGAAACCCGACATGAACAACCTCGACCGTTGCAGCTTGCCATGTTGGGTTACGCCCTTCGCGGCCAACCCAACCTACATGTGGATCGGCCGCTTATCGACCGCCAGCGCCGCCTCCTTCACCGCCTCGGTGAGCGAGGGGTGGGCGTGGCAGGTGCGGGCCAAGTCCTCCGCCGAGCCGCCGAACTCCATGATGACGGCGGCCTCGGCGATCATCTCGCTTGCGGCGGGCGCGATCATGTGCACACCGAGGATGCGGTCGGTGGCGGCGTCGGCGAGAACCTTGATAAACCCGTCGGTGGTCTTGTTGACCTTGGCGCGGGCGTTGGCCGTGAGCGGGAACTTGCCGGCGTCGTAGGCGATGCCCGCGGCCTTCAGCTCCTCCTCCGACTTGCCGACGCTGGCGACCTCGGGGAAGGTGTAGATCACGTTGGGGATCGCGTCGTAGTTCACGTGGCCGGCCTTGCCGGCCAGGATCTCGGCCACCGCCATGCCCTCGTCCTCCGCCTTGTGGGCGAGCATGGGGCCGGCGATCACGTCGCCGATGGCGTAGATGCCGGGGACGCTGGTCTGGAAGTGCCGGTCGACGACGATCCGCCGCCGGTTGTCGAGCTTGACGCCCACGCTCTCCAACCCGAGCCCGTTGGTATAGGGCACGCGGCCGATGGCCACCAGCACCACGTCGGCATCCACCTGCGTCGCCTCGCCCGCGCCGTTGGCGGGCTCGACGGTAACGCGGTGGCCCGCGCCGTTACGGTTGACGGCCGTCACCTTGCTGGAGAGCTTGAAGGTCATGCCCTGCTTGCCGAGGATGCGCTGTACCGCGCGCCCCACCTCGCCGTCGACGCCAGGCAGCACGCGGTCGAGGAACTCCACCACCTGCACTTGCGAGCCCAGCCGGCGCCAGACCGAGCCCAGCTCCAGGCCGATCACGCCGGCGCCGATCACCAGCATGCGCTTGGGCACCTGCGGGAGCGACAAAGCTCCCGTGGACGAGACGATGGTCTCCTCGTCGATGTCGATGCCGGGCAGCTGCGCCACGTCGGAGCCGGTGGCGATGACGATGTTCCTCGCCTCCAGCGCCTGCGCGCCGCCGGCGGCGAGCCGCACCTCCACCTTGCCGGGGGCGGCGATGGTGGCGGTGCCGTGCACGGTATCGATTTTGTTCTTCTTGAGCAGGAAGGCCACGCCGTCGACGTTGCCCTTCACGCCCTGGTCCTTGAAGGCCAGCATCTTGGGCAAGTCGAGCTTGGGCGGCGGCAGCTCGATGCCCATGGCACCGAGGCTGTGGCCGGCCTCCTCGTACCGCTCCGAGGCGTGAAGCATCGCCTTGGACGGGATGCAGCCGACGTTGAGGCAGGTGCCGCCGAAGGTCGCCCGCTTCTCCACCACGGCCACCTTCATTCCGAGCTGGGCCGCCCGGATGGCGCACACATAGCCCCCAGGCCCGGTGCCGATCACGATCAGGTCGTAGGTCATTGCGGTGTCCTAGAAGTGCCGGCAGATTTGCTCGACGCACATGTCAAGCGGCTTGGCCGACGTGTCGAGAATCTCGTGCCGCCCTGCTTGGCCTCATCGCGAAGAAACCTGGCCCAGCTCATCATCGTCGGATTGGCCAGCTCGGGCATATTGCGCTCAGCGACGAGCCGATGCGTGCGCGTAGCGTCGTCGCAGTCAACGAGGATGATGCGATATTGGATAAGACCGGCTGCCTCAACCGCTTCCTTCAGGAAAGCGATGCGTGTCTGCCCCTCGAGCAAGACGTTGCGTCCGCTGCGCGCCAAGGGGGCAAGCCGGTGCATCCATTCGACGGTCTTCGCCCGCTGCCAGTCCTCGCCAGAGCCATATTCCGCGATCATCTGCTCGACGGTAGGCACGCCGACCGAATCGAAGAAGTGGACCTCTATATCTCCACCCCGTCGCGCGGCGATCGCCCGCGCAAGCGTCGTCTTTCCGGAACCCGAGGCGCCCGTGAGAACGACCAGCGACATCACTCCGCGGCGCTTCGGCTCAACCGATAACGTCTCGCCAGCTCCTCGACCTTCTGCGTTTCGATCTGAATGCGCGTCGAGTCGGGGCAGAAGTCGATCTCGTGTCCAAGATCATCCAGATTCCACCCGAAGGTATGTCCGAATTCGCCAACCGCCACAGTCCTGAAATATGCCTCGTCCTTGAGCGGTTCAAAAACCGGCCCGCGCCCGATCAGGTCGGTGAGATCGTACTCTCCGGACAGCCCATCGTCGAAGGTGACGCGCAAGACCGGGTAGCGCACGACCTCGACGCTCTTGATCCGATACTTCATTCCTCGATCATGCCTCCTCGGTAGCGCCTCGCGCGAATCTCTTGCCAAACGAAGGCAACCTCCTCGCGATGCGCAGCCAGCCACTTCTGCACTGCCCTGAGCTTCGCCCGTGGAAGCGACCCTTGCAGCAGGTCGCCTGTCACAATGGAGATCATGGCCTCATGCTCGGCAAGTATCGCGTGCAGATGCGGCGGCAGGTGATCCTTAGGATAGATGATGATCCGAACTCCGGCGACAAGTGCGATTGTCGGCATTGGATGTCCCTCCCTCATCCCTGCCGCCTCCTCTGGCTGAGGCTACAAGTCCAAGACAAACCGCTGCGGATCCTCCAGGCATTCCTTGACGCGCACCAGGAACGCCACCGCATCGCGGCCGTCGACGATGCGGTGGTCGTAGCTCAAGGCGAGGTTCATCATGGGCCGGGCCACGATCTGCCCGTTCTTGACGATGGCGCGCTCCTCGATGCGGTGCATGCCGAGGATACCCGACTGGGGTGCGTTGAGGATGGGCGTGGAGAGCAGAGAGCCGAACACGCCGCCGTTGGTGATGGAGAACGTGCCGCCCTGCATCTCCTCGATGGAGAGCTTGCCGTCGCGGGCGCGGCGGCCGAAGTCGGCGATGGCGATCTCGATCTCGGCCAGCGACATGCGGTCGGCCTCGCGCACCACCGGCACCACCAGGCCGCGGTCGGTGCTCACCGCCACGCCGACGTGGTAGTAGTTCTTGTAGACGATGTCGTCGCCGTCGATCTCGGCGTTGACCGCTGGCACCTCGCGCAGCGCCTGGATGCAGGCCTTGACGAAGAAGCCCATGAAGCCCAGGCGCACGCGGTGGCGCTTCTCGAACAGGTCCTTGTACTCGGTCCTGAGCTTCATGATGGCGCTCATATCCACGTCGTTGAACGTGGTGAGCATGGCCGCGGTGTTCTGCGCATCCTTGAGGCGGCGCGCGATGGTCTGGCGCAGCCGCGTCATGCGCACGCGCTCCTCGCGCGCCGCATCGTTCGGCAGGGACGGCGCGCGCAACTGCGTCACCGGCACAGGCGCCGTAGTCATCGGCGAACGCGCGGCGGGAGCCTCCTCGGCGCGTGGCGCGGAGGGCTGGGCCGCCGCCCGGGCGGTGGCCGCCATTGCATCCTCCTTCAGGACCTGCCCGCGCCGGCCGGAGCCCTGCACGTCGGCCTCGCTGAGGCCCTGCTCCTCCATCACACGCCGCGCGGCCGGTGACGGCGGCATGCCGCCATTCCCGGTGCTCCCCGCCGGAGCGGCCGAAGCGGGCTTGGGCGGCGCGGCTTCAGGAGCCTTGGAAGACTGCGGGGCAGCCGCGGGCTTGGGCGCGGCGGGCTGCGCGGCAGCGGCGGCCCCCTCGTCGATGAGGCCCAGCACCGAGCCGATGCCGACGGTGACGCCCTGCGCCACCTTGATATCGAGGACTCCGGCGGCCGGCGCCGGCACCTCCACCGTCACCTTCTCGGTCTCGAGCTCGACCAGGGGCTCGTCGGCCTTCACCGCCTCGCCGGGCTTCTTGAGCCACTGGCCGACCGTCGCCTCCGTGATGGACTCGCCGAGCGCCGGCACCTTGATCTCGATGGTCATCTCACTCGGTCTCTCACCCTCTCAGGCGGCCAGCGCTTGGTCGACGAGCGCCTTCTGCTCCTGGCTGTGCTTGCTGGCTTGTCCGGTCGCCGTCGCCGCCGCGGGCTTCCGGCCCACGTAGCGGGCGCGCGGCTTGGCGATGGGCGTGTGCTGCAGCACCCATTCCAGGTTGGGCTCAATGTAGTTCCAGGCGCCCATGTTCATCGGCTCCTCCTGCGCCCATACCACCTCCGCGTTGGGGAAGCGTGACAGCTCGGAGACTAGCGCCTTGCCGGGGAACGGATAGAGCTGCTCGACCCGCATCAGATAGATATCGTCGATGCCGGCGGCCTCGCGCGCCTCGCAGAGGTCGTAGTAAACCTTGCCCGAGCACAGCACCACGCGGCGGATCCCGCTATCGGGCGCCAGCGCGACCTTCCCGCCCAGGCGCGCCTGCGCATCGTCCCACAGCACGCGGTGGAAGGTGGTGCCGGGGCCCAGCTCGCTCAGGTCCGATACCACCCGCTTGTGCCTGAGCAGCGACTTCGGCGTCATCAGCACCAGCGGCTTGCGGAAGTTGCGGTGCAGCTGCCGGCGCAGGATGTGGAAGTAGTTGGCGGGAGTCGTGCAGTTGGCGACCTGCCAGTTGTCCTCGGCGGACTGTTGCAGGAAACGCTCGAGCCGCGCCGAGGAGTGCTCCGGCCCCTGGCCCTCGTAGCCGTGCGGCAGCAGGCACACGAGGCCCGACATCCTGAGCCACTTGCGCTCTGCCGAGGACACGAACTGGTCGAACACCACCTGGGCGCCGTTGGCGAAGTCGCCGAACTGTGCCTCCCACATGACCAGCGCGTTGGGCTCGGCCAGGGTGTAGCCGTACTCGAAGGCGAGCACCGCCTCCTCCGACAACATCGAATTGATGACCTCGAAGCGGGCCTGATCGGGTGAGACGTATTTCAGCGGGGTGTACTGGCGCTCGGTCTGCTGGTCGATCAGCACGGCATGGCGCTGGGAGAAGGTACCGCGCTCGCTGTCCTGGCCCGACAGCCGTACGGGGAAGCCCTCCTTCAGCAGGGTGCCGAAGGCCAGATGCTCGGCCATGGCCCAATCGAGCCCCAAGCCGCTCTCCACCATCTCGCGGCGGCGCTGCAGAAGGCGCTCGATGGTGCGGTGGGCCTTGAAGTCCTGCGGGATGGTGGTGATGCGCCGGCCGATCTCCTTGAGCGTGTCGATCGCCACACCCGTGGTGCCGCGCCGCTCGTCGTCCTCGGCGAGGCCCATCTTCGACCAGCGGCCGTCGAGCCAGTCGGCCTTGTTGGGCCGGTAGCTGTCGGACACATCGAGCTCCGCATCGAGATGGGCGCGGAACCGCGCCCTCATGCCTTCGATGTCGGGCTCAGTGACCACGCCCTCCTCGGTGAGGCGCTTGCCGTAGACCGCGACCGCGCTCGGGTGGCTGCGGATGGCGCGGTACATGAGCGGCTGGGTGAACGCCGGCTCGTCGGACTCGTTGTGGCCGAAGCGGCGGTAGCAGAACATGTCGATCACCACCGGCTTCTGGAAGCGCTGACGGAACTCGGTGGCGATCTTGGCCACGTGCACCACGGCCTCGGGGTCGTCGCCGTTCACGTGGAAGATCGGCGCCTCCACCATCTTGGCCACGTCCGAGCAATAGGGCGAGGAGCGCGAGTAGCGCGGGCTCGTTGTGAAGCCGATCTGGTTGTTGATGATGAAATGGATGGAGCCGCCGGTGCGGTGCCCCTTGAGGCCGGACAGGCCGAAGCACTCCGCCACCACGCCCTGGCCGGCAAAGGCCGCATCGCCGTGGATGAGAAGTGGGAGAACGGGGGTGCGCTCGCCCGGCTTGCAGCCGTGCTGGTCCTGCTTGGCGCGCACCTTGCCCAGCACCACCGGATCGACGATCTCCAGGTGCGAGGGGTTGGCGGTGAGCGACAGGTGCACGTCGTTGCCGTCGAACGACCGGTCGGACGAGGCGCCGAGGTGGTATTTCACATCGCCCGAGCCTTCCACGTCGTCCGGCTTGAACGAGCCGCCGCGGAACTCGTTGAAGATGGCGCGGTACGGCTTTCCCATCACGTTGCCGAGCACGTTGAGGCGTCCGCGGTGCGCCATGCCGACGACGATCTCCTTGATGCCGAGCTGGCCGCCCCGCTTGATGATCTGCTCAAGCGCCGGGATCATGGCCTCGGCGCCGTCGAGGCCGAAGCGCTTGGTGCCCGTGTACTTCACATCGGCGAACTTCTCGAAGACCTCGGCTTCGATCAACTTGTTGAGGATTGCCCGCTTGCCCTCGGGCGTGAAGGCGATGTCCTTGTCCCGGCCCTCGATGCGCTCCTGGAGCCACGACTTCTGCGCCGGGTTGGTGATGTGCATGAACTCGACGCCGATATGCCGGCAGTAGGTTCGGCGCAGGATCTTGAGGATCTCGCGGATTGTAGCCGTCTCCAGGCCCAGCACTCTGTCGATGAAGATGGGACGGTCCAGGTCGGCCTCGGTGAAGCCGTAGAAGTCGGGACGCAGCTCGCGGTGCTTCTTGCGCTCGGCGAGGCCTAGCGGGTCGAGATCGGCCGCCAGGTGGCCCATGGCGCGGTAGGCGCGGATCAGCATGAGCGCACGGATGCTGTCCTGGGTGGCGCGGAGCGAGGCGATGGGGCTCAGGTCGAAGCCGCCGGCCGCGGCCCTGGCCTGGATCTGGCCGCGGATGCGGCGCTCGGCCTCGCCGTAGTCGCCGGTCAGCGCGCCCAGCAGCTCGCGGTCGCCCTCGGCAGCCGCCTGCTTGAGGGGCCTCGCCCAGGACGGCCCGCCATGGTCTTCATAGGGGCCGTCGCCCCCGCGCCGGTCCTCCTGCAGGCTCGCAAAGAAGTGCCGCCACTCGTCGCTGACCGATCCGGGGTTGCGCTCGTATTGTGCTTGCATCTCCTCGATGTAGGCAGCGTTGGCGCCCTGCAAAAAGGACGTGCGGGCGAAGGCTTCGTTCTTCGGTTGTCGCGACATGTCCAAATCGGTTTGGGTTGGGCTTCCGGGCTGGAATGGATGCAAGTCCGGCGCCCGCCGTGGCTCTGCTGGGGCGGGTCGCCGCTACATAAGCGTGCTGGTTAATTTAGTACAGGATGTCGGTGTTATTTAGTGCGCGAGTGAGGCGTTCCACGCACGCCCGGCATCCGCTCATGGATCGGGCAAGCGTCCGCGCCGCCCGCTTATGAGGCGAGCATCGCCATTACAATCCAGTAAGCTCGGCCGTCTGTCAGCCGGCCGTCATAGTGACGACACGAACGGGGCTACGAAGAACGGGTCAGACCCCAGCGCATAGCGCCCGTGCTTTATCGAGAGGTCAGAGGCGAGGGGTCTGACCCCGTTTCTCTGGAGGACGCGCCATGCGTTTATGGATTGCCCTGTCGTTCTCGCTGGCCCTGGCCGGCGTCGCCCAAGCCGCCGAGGTGAAGGGTGCCTCGCGCATCGATGCCGTCACGGTCTACCCCTCGGGCGCCGAGGTCACGCGCACGGCCCGCGTCAAGCTGGAGAAGGGCGAGCACACGCTCCTGTTCACCGAACTCCCCGCCGAGGCCGTCGCCGCCTCGATCCGGGTGGAGGGAAAGGCCACGTCGGGGCTGGAGATCGGCTCGGTGGACACGCGCACCGTGTCGGTGTCCCGCAGCGACGACGCGGCGGCGGCTAGCGAGCGCCGGCGCATCGAGAACGCCATCGAGAAGCTGAAGGACGAGAAGTCCGCCCTGCAGGCGTCGATCCAGGCCGCCGAGACGCAGAAGCGGCTGATCGAGAACCTCACGAAGCTGCCGGGCACGCCCATGCCCGGCAATGCCCAGCCGGCCGCGCAGCCCGACTGGGGCCAGCTGTTCGAGCTGATCGGCAAGCGCACGGCGGACGCGCAGAAGGCGATCCTGGAGACGGAGATCAAGGTCCGCGAGGTGGACCGCCAGATCCGGGACCTGGAAGGCAAGCTCGCCTCGCTCGCGCCGCGGCAGGTGTCGCGCACCGAGGTGAAGGTGGCACTCGCCGCCCAGGACGCGCTCGAAGCCGACATGACGATCCGCTACCAGGTTCGGAACGCCTCCTGGACGCCGTTCTACGACGCCAGACTCGGCATCGGCACCAAGGCGCAAGCCCCGAAGTTGCAGCTCGTACGCCGCGCCGCCATCAAGCAGCGCACCGGCGAGGTGTGGGACAACGTCGTCCTGGCGCTGTCCACCGCACGGCCCACGGCCGGCACCGCCGCGCCCGTGCTGCCGACCATGACCATCGATTTCGAGAGCGACAAGGCCGTGGGGTATGCCACTCCGCCTCCGGCGCCGGGGCCGGTATCGAGGGCGCCCGCCCTGCGCCGCGAGCGGGGGGCCATCGCCTCCGCCGACAGGGACGACGAGGAACGGGCCGGGGAGAGCGCTGTGCTGGCCGTCAAGCAACGGACGGTGGCCGTCGACGTCCAGGCCTTCCAGGCGGTCTACGGCATTGCCGGGCGCACCACGGTGCCCGACACGGGCGAGACCAAGCGGGTGCAGATCGATGAGATGGCCCTCGATCCGGCGCTCATGGTGCGGACGGTGCCGAAGCTCGACGAGAAGGCCTACCTCTACGCCAAGATCGTCACCGCCAAGGGCTCCCCGCTCTTGCCCGGCCAGGTGGCGCTGTTCCGCGACAGCGTGTTCGTCGGCAACGGCTGGCTGCCGCTGCTGGCCCCGGAGGAGCAGCACGAGCTGGGCTTCGGCGTGGACGATGCGATCCGCGTGCGCCATGCGCTGGCCGAGGAGAAGCGCAGCGAGACCGGCATCATCTCCACCTCCAAGACCGACGCGCGCAGCTACCGCATCTCCGTCAAGAACCTGCACGAGCGGGCGATGCAGCTGACCATCATCGACCACATCCCGGTGTCGCAGAACGCCGACATCACGGTGGAGCTGACCGGCAAGACCGCCCCCAGCCGGCGCGACGTGGACAACAAGCGCGGCATCCTGGCCTGGGACTTCAAGCTGGAGCCCACCGAGGAGCGCGTCGTCGAGTTCGGCTACCGCGCCGCCTGGCCCGCCGCCAAGAAGGTGACGTACGGACAGGGGTCGTAGCGCCGCGCAAGGCGCGAATGGCGAATGGCGAATGGCGAATGGTAAGTGGCGAATGGACTCTTCACCATTCGCTATTCGCCATTCACCATTCGCCCGACCGCCCTGGCCACACCGGGCTGTCGCTGTTATGAGCCACACGCGATGGGGCCGGACGGACACGCATGACAGCCGAGGAGACACCAACGGTCGGGTCGGCGCGGTGGGCGAGCCGGATCGCCGTGTTCTCGGTGAGCCTGCTCCTCGTCACGCTCGTGCTCCACCGCCTCTCCTCGATGCCGACGCCGCTGGCCCTCAATCTGTTCGCGGTGGGCCTTGCCGGCGCCGGGCTGGCACTGCTCGTCGGCCTGGTGGCTGTGGCCCGCATCTGGTTCACGGGCGAAGCGGGGGCCGGGAGCGCTGCGCTGGGCATCCTGCTGGCGCTGGCGGCGCTCGGCGGCCCTCTCGCCTATGCGGCGGCCCACTACGACCGGCCTTGGATCAACGACGCCACCACAGACACCGCGAACCCGCCGGCGTTCGTCACGCTGGCGCGGCGCCCGGCGGGCGCGAACCCCGCGGCCTATCCGGGCCGGGCCTTTGCCGAGCTGCAGGCCAAGGCCTACCCGGACCTGCGCACCGTGGTTCTGGATCGGTCGGTGGAGGAGGCTTTCGAGCTGGCCGAGGAGGCCGTGAGGCGCCTGCGTTGGCGCGTGATCGCCGAGGAGCCGCCCATGCCGCCCTCGGCCGCCAAGCCGGCGGAGCCCGGCCTCATCGAGGCGAGCGAGCAGACGCTGCTCGTCGGGTTCACCGACGACATCGTCATCCGCATCGAGGGCGGCGCCAAGCGCTCGCGCATCGATGCGCGCTCCGCCTCGCGCTACGGCGGGGCGGACTTCGGCGAGAACGCCATGCGGCTGCGCCGGCTGATGGCCGAGATCCGGGCGCGGGCGGAGATCACGCCCTCGGCGGCGGTCGCCTCGAAGCCGCGAGGTTCCGGCGCAGCGGCGCGCGCGCTCCTCAAACGGCAGAAAGCTCGCGATCAGCAGAAAGCGGAGAGTCGCAACGCACCAGGCCCCGCGAGACCAGGTGCTCAACGTGCGCCAGCACGGAGAGAGACGCCGCGTTTGTGAGCCTGGGGTCGAGGCCGCGGTAGATCACTGGCACGATCGCGCGCACGGTGGCGGTGCCAGCGCGGATGCAGTCGAGGATCGCCTGCTCGCGCATGCGCCGGTGCAGCAGGAACGCCTTGACCAGGCGCTGCGGCCCCTCCACCCGGCCGCCATGGCCGGGGAAGTAGACGCGGTCGGTGCGCTCGCCCAGCAATTCCAGCGAGCGCAGGTAGTCCGCCATGCTGCCCTCGGGCGGCGCGATCACGCTGGTGTTCCAGCCCATCACGTGGTCGCCGGAGAAGAGGACGCCGGTGCCCTCCAGCTCGAAGCACAGATGGTCGGGCGCATGGCCCGGCGTATGCAGCGCCGTGAAAGCCCACCCGTCGCCCGCGAGCCGGCTGCCGTGCTCCAGCCGCACCTCCGGCACGAAGTCCTGATCGACGTACTCGCCCCCCGAAGCGCCGGTGCGCCTGGCACCGGGCTGCGGGGCGCGGCGGCCGAAGCCCGCCGTCCTCGCGCCCGTGGCCGCAACGAGCGCCGCCAGGCCGTCGACATGATCGCGGTGGGTGTGGGTGATCAGGATATGGCTCACCCGGCGGCGGCCGACGGCGGCGAGGATCGCATCGCGGTGGGCGGCATCCTCCGGGCCCGGGTCGATCAGAACGATCTCTTGGCCGCTGCCCACGAGGTAGGTGTTCGTGCCCTTGAAGGTGAACGGCCCTGGATTGTTGGCGACGAGGCGCACCACCCCCGGCGCCAGTTCGCGCGCCACGCCGTAGGCGAAATCCATGGTCGTCCTGAACTGGGGGGCTTCGGCCATGACGCTCCTTTGCGAGGCTGCTGGGTGGGCGATTGGACGGCCGGGGCCGGCGTGTCAAGCTTCATTCGGCAGTCGCGTCCCCTTGGCTTGCTTGCGTCCGGCGTGCCCGCCTGCGATAACGGCGCCATGGCCGACGAACCCGAGAACCTGATCCTGCACTACCTGCGCCGCCTCGACGCGAAGGTAGATGGCATCGACCGCAAGGTGACCGACCTTGCTGAACGCATCTCCAGCCTGGAGAGGCAGGTCGCAGGCGTGCGTGTCGACTTCGCGGACATGCGCGCCGACTTCGTGCGGATCGAGCACCGGCTCGACGGCTTCGAGAAGCGCCTGGAAAGGATCGAGCGCCGACTCGATCTGCACGACCCAGCCATCCCGGGCTGATGGCCGCCCAGCCCACGCCAAATGCAACGTCGGGTCGATGACCTTCGCGGGAGCCCGATTGCCGACTGCCGAACGGTCATGCTTGGCCCTGAGATACGCGCACCACCACCACCGTGGTGTTGTCCTGGTGGGGATCGCCGGCGGCGGCGACGGCGGCCAGCAGGGCCTCGGCCGCGGCATCCGGCGTCTCCGCCGCGCCCACCAGGCGCGCGATCT
>JBIOWI010000134.1:0-6925 GCA_044868325.1 Hyphomicrobiaceae bacterium | reverse complement strand
CGACTTCGGGCTAGGTCCAAAGGAGCCGCAGCCGAAGGAACATCAGGACGGCGAGATGTTCGGGCTCAGCGTCTTCCTGCGTGACGGCGACAACATCTATCGCACCTACTTCACGACCCGGCGGGGTGCGGAGCGGCTCGGCAGCGTGTGGACCCTCCTGGATCTGGCGCCCTACGGGCGGCAGGAGTCCTGGGAGGACTCTCCCGAAGGCTGGCCGCAGACGCCGCCCTACGAGTGGTGGCGGCGCCACGACGAGTATGCGGCCGGAAGCAGTGCCACCTGACGAGGGCATATCGAGAAGTGCGTCTTAGGAAGAACGAAGGACGTAAGGGAAACACTGGAGACACCGACCCATGAGCAAATCCCCCATTCAAAAAATCGTACCGCATCTCTGGTACACCAAGGAGGCCGAGGAGGCCGCACGGTTCTATGCAAGCGTGTTCCCCGACTCCCGGGTCGATCGGGTAACGAGGTTGCCTGCCGACTCGCCGAGCGGACCGGCGGGCTCGGTCTCCGTCGTCGAGCTCACGCTATTCGGCCAGGCGTTCGTGGCCTTCAGCGCCGGCCCGCATCACGAGTTCAACGATGCAATCTCCTTCATGGTGAGATGCGGCTCGCAAGAGGAGATCGACCGCTATTGGGACGCGCTGCTCAAGAACGGCGGCAAGCCTCAGGCCTGCGGCTGGATTATCGACAAGTACGGTGTGCGCTGGCAGATCGCGCCCACCGTGCTCGGCGAGATGATCACGGATCGCGATACGGCGAAGGCCAAGCGCGTCGCCGAGGAGATGCTGAAGCAGGTGAAGTTCGACGTCGCGAAGCTCGAAGCGGCCTTTCAGGGTCGTTGAGGGCGGGCAAGCGGACGCGTCAGAACGAACGGCCACGGTCCAATGCCCCGAGTGATCCTCACCGGCTCGATCCGCCAGCGCGCCGGCGGCCTCGGCGCCGTCGAGGTGCGGGCCGAGACTGCGAGAGCCGCCATCGCCGCATTGGAGGCGTCGTATCCGGCGCTGCAGGGCTGGGTTGTGGATGAGCAGGGCGTGCTCCGCCGACACGTGAAGCTTTTCCACCGCGGCGCATCGGTGTCGCTGGATGCGCCGCTCGCGACGAATGACGATCTGCACATCGTCGCCGCCATTTCCGGAGGTTGAGACATGACGGAATTGCTGGTCGGAACCAAGAAAGGCCTCGTGGTGCTGCGCAGCCAGCGAGGCGGCACCTTCGAGATGGCCACGCGCGCCTTCCCCGGCGAGGTGGTGGAGTTCGCCATCCGCGACCCCAGGAGCGGGCGCTACCTCGCGGGCGTCACGCACGGCCAGTTCGGTCCGCACCTGTTCTACGCCGACGACCCGACGGGCAGGTGGGAGCAGGCCGAGGGTCCGGCCTTCCCGCCCGGCGCCGAGGCGGCGGTGGAGCGCATCTGGGCGATCCAGCCCGGCGCGGCCGACGGCGAGCTGTGGTGCGGCGTGGCGCCGGCGGCCCTGTTCCGCAGCGGCGACGGCGGCCGGACGTGGGCGCTGGTCGAGGGTCTGTGGAACGTGCCGGAGCGCCCGCACTGGGAGCCCGGTGCCGGCGGGCTGTGCCTGCACTCGATTTGTCCCTGGCCCGGCGATCCGAGGCGGCTGGCGGTGGGCATCTCGTCGGCCGGCGTTTGGCTCACGGACGACGGCGGCGCGAGCTGGCGCCGCAGCGTGACTGGCCTGGTGCCGCGCTACCTGCCCGAGGAGGCGCGCGCCGACACGCACGCCTACTGCGTCCACAACATGCACCGCGCCTCGCGCCAGCCGGCCACGCTCTACATGCAGTTCCACGGCGGGGTCTACCGCTCCGACGATGCCGGCGCGAGCTGGATCGACATCGGCACCGGCCGCGGCCTGCCCTCCGACTTCGGCTTCCCGCTTGCCGTCGACCCCAACGATCCCGACCGCGCGTTCGTCGTCCCGCTGGCGGCGGATGCCGACCGGGTGACGCCCGGCGGGCGCGTGCGCGTCTACGAGACCCGCGACCGCGGCGCCACCTGGAAGGCGCTGGACAAGGGCCTGCCGCAGTCGCAGGCCTATCTCACCGTGCTGCGGCAGGCGTTCTGCACCGACGGTAGCAAGCCGCTCGGCCTCTATTTCGGCGCCCAGTCCGGCGAGGTGTTCGGCTCTGCCGACGAGGGCCAGACCTGGTCCACCCTCGCCGCCCGCCTTCCGCCGGTTTTGTCGGTACGATGCGCGTGACGCACGTAAACTGGGAGAGATCGGGGTCTGACCCCTTGCAAGGAGCTGTCATATGCCACGATACGTCGATGGATTCGTCATCCCCCTCCCCAAGAAGAACCTGGACGCCTATCGGCGCATCGCGGAGGAATGCGCCAAGATCTGGCGCGAGTACGGTGCGCTGGAGGTGCGCGAGTGCATCGCCGAGGACGTGAAGATGGGCAAGCTGACGTCGTTCCCCAGGAGCGTCATGCGCAAGCCCAGCGAGACGGTGGTGTTCTCCTGGATCGTCTACAAGTCGCGCGCCGACCGCGACCGCATCAACGCCAAGGTGATGAAGGACCCGCGCATGGAGAAGATGATGCAGGGAGAGAAGGCTCCCTTCGACGGCAAGCGCATGATCTTCGGCGGCTTCGAGGTGCTGGTGGAGGCGTAGTGACGATGCCGCCTCGCGGCATTGCACCCTACTTCGACTTCTTCGAAGGCGCCGTGCACCTCTGCTTGCCGTAGAGGGTCTCGCACGGCAGGCAGCTGGCCTGCTTCAGCCCGAAGATCGACCGCGCGTCCTTGACTTGGCGATCGACTTGGTCGGCGACGCTCAGGCATTCCTTCAGGTGCTCGAACTCGAGCACCACCGTCTTTTGACCGCCGGGGTCCAACGGTCCGGTGGACCAGACGATAATGATGTACAGGATCCAGGATTTCACGGGCGACTGACTGGGCGTCTCCGACGGTCGGTGCCGCAGGACCACCCCGGGCAAAGCTACCGACAGGAGGTGAATGCCGTGCGCCACACAGCAGCAGAATGGGTCGTAGCGCCGCAGGCGCACTGCCAAACGGCACCTGCGCCGGCCGGCTCGGCGAAGAACGTCACCGCGTCGGCACCGGCTTCTCGCCGCGGTAGTCGTAGAAGCCGCGCTTGGCCTTGCGGCCGAGCCAGCCGGCCTCGACGTACTTCACCAGGAGGGGGCATGGGCGATACTTGGAATCGGCCAACCCCTCGTAGAGCACCTGCATCACCGACAGGCAGGTGTCGAGGCCGATGAAATCGGCCAGCTCCAAGGGACCCATGGGGTGGTTGGCGCCCAGCCGCATGGCCTTGTCGATGGAGTCCACCGTGCCGACGCCCTCGTACAAGGTGCAGACCGCCTCGTTGATCATCGGCAGCAGGATGCGGTTGACGATGAAGGCGGGGAAGTCCTCGGAGACGGCGGTGACCTTGCCGAGGCTCTCCACGAAGTTGCGCGCGACCACGAAGGTCCCGTCGGCCGTGGCGATGCCGCGGATCAGCTCGACCAGCTGCATCATCGGCACCGGGTTCATGAAGTGCATGCCGATGAAGCGCTCGGGCCGGTCCGTGCTGGAGGCTAGCCGGGTGATCGAGATCGACGAGGTATTGCTCGCCAGCATTGCCGTCGGCTTGAGCTTGGGACAAAGATCGGCGAAGATCTTGCGCTTCACCACCTCGTCCTCGGTAGCGGCCTCGATGACGAGGTCCTGCTTGCCGATTGCATCCAGGTCGGGCGCATACTTGATGCGCCGCAGCGCCGCCTGCATCTCGGCCTCGGTGAGGAGCGAGCGCGAGACCTGCCGGCTCATGTTGCGCTCGATGGTGGCGCGGGCGTTGTCCACGGTCTCCTTCTTGAGATCGTTGATCGCCACATCGTAGCCGGCGATGGCGGCCACGTGGGCGATGCCGTTGCCCATCTGGCCGGCACCGATGATGCCCACCGACCTGATGGGCGCGATCGCCGGACCCTCGCTTGCCTGCGGGCGCTCGCTCAACTCGCCGCCCTTCCTGTAACCGAGGCTCGCTTCCATGACGGCATGCTCCTTCACCCCGCCCAACTGCCCACGATTGCCGGGTATCACTTGCCCACCTTCTCCAACTCTGCATTCAATTCGGGGAGGACCTGGAACAGGTCCGCCACCAGCCCATAGTCGGCCACCTGAAAGATCGGCGCCTCGCCGTCCTTGTTGATGGCCACGATGATTTTGCTGTCCTTCATGCCAGCCAGATGCTGGATGGCACCCGATATGCCGACGGCGATGTAAAGCTCGGGCGCCACCACCTTGCCGGTCTGGCCGACCTGGTGGTCGTTGGGCATGTAGCCGGCGTCCACAGCGGCGCGGCTGGCGCCCACAGCGGCACCGAGCTTGTCGGCCACGGGCTCGATATACTTCTTGAAGTTCTCGCCGGACTGCAGGCCGCGCCCGCCCGAGATGACGATCTTGGCTGCAGTCAGCTCGGGCCGGTCGGACTTCTGCACCTCGGCCTTCTCGAACGTCGAAAGACCCACAGCCGGCGGCGCCTCGACCGCCTCGATGGGTGCGGAGCCGGCGCCGGCGACAGCCGGGAAGGCGGTGGTACGGACCGTGATGACCTTCTTGGCGTCGGTCGTCTGCACCGTCTGGATGGCGTTGCCGGCATAGATAGGGCGCTCGAAGGTATCGGGCGAGACCACCTTGGTGATCTCCGACACCTGCATCAGGTCGAGCAGGGCGGCGACGCGGGGCATGATGTTCTTGCCGGAGGCGGTGGCCGCAGCGACGGCCGCGTCGTAGCCGGGCATCAGGCGGACAATCAGGGCCGCCACCTCCTCGGCCAGCTGGTGGCCGAGATGCGGGGCGTCGGCCAGCAGGACCTTGGCGACGCCTTCGAGCTTGGCCGCGGCCTCGGCAACGGACCGGACACCGCTGCCGGCGACCAGCACATGGATGTCCCCGCCGAGCGCCTTGGCGGCGCTCGCAGCCTTGGCGACGGCGGGCGAAAGGGTCTGGTCGTCGTGCTCGGCAATCAGGAGGACGGTCATGAAAGGGCTCCCGCCTCCTTCAGCTTGGCGATCAGCTCGGCCGCGTTGGCGACCTTGATGCCGGCCTTGCGCCCCGGCGGCTCGACGGTCTTCAGCACCTTGAGGCGCGGCGCCGGGTCCACGCCGTAGTCGGCGGGCTTCTTCACATCGAGCGGCTTCTTCTTGGCCTTCATGATGTTAGGCAGGGAGGGATAGCGCGGCTCGTTGAGCCGCAGGTCGGTGGTGACGAGGGCCGGCAGCTTGATCTCGATGGTCTCGAGACCGCCGTCCACCTCGCGCGTGACCAGCGCCGTCTCGCCGTCGATGACGAGCTTGGAGGCGAACGTGGCCTGGGGCCAGCCGAGAAGCGCCGCCAGCATCTGCCCGGTCTGGTTGCAGTCGTCGTCGATGGCCTGCTTGCCCAGGATGACGAGCTTGGGCTGCTCCGCCTCGACTACGCCCTTGAGCAGCTTGGCCACGGTCAGCGGCTCGATGGGTACGCCCTCGGGCGTCTCGATCAGAAGCCCGCGGTCGGCACCCATCGACAGGGCGGTGCGGATCGTCTCCTGAGCCTTGGCCGGGCCCACTGAGACGGCCACGATCTCGGTGACGAGCCCCTTCTCCTTCAGCCGCAGAGCCTCCTCGACGGCGATCTCGTCGAAGGGGTTCATCGACATTTTAACGTTGGCCAGCTCGACCCCAGACCCGTCGGATTTCACGCGGATCCTGACGTTGAAGTCGACGACGCGCTTGACAGCAACCAGTGCCTTCATTTGCCCCAAACACCCCAGACGAGGCGACCACCCGCACCTGCACCGGCAGCCGAGCTGCGCGATCAGCACCCAACGTTACGCCAGTCGCTTTTCCGTCTTGTGAACTTCAAACTTCGTTCACCCTGCGGAAGGTCTTGCGATGGCGCAACGGAACGCTTCGCACGTGCGAAAGGGGGGAGCGTAGGCTGGCAACAATTGGGTGTCAATTGGGCAACTCCGCGGCCACATTGGACAACAACTGGGCAGCTTCCCATGTGGCCCCGGAGCCGCAATCGCTGCGACGCCAAATCGGGCGCGGTTCATGATTAACGTCGTTCAATTCAGAGGCGCGCCGGCATGCCGCGGTCGAACAGCGGGACGCCCGGCCGGCGCATGAAGAGGACGAGCACGGCGCCTGCCGCCAAGCCCCCGATATGCGCCCACCAGGCGACCCCGTCGTCGGTGGGTGCCAGCGCAGCCATGGCCAGCTGGGACACCGCCCAGAACCCGAGCACCCACGCCGCCGGCACCCGCAGGGGCAAGATGCGGAACGCGAGCACCCACACGCGGACGCGAGGGTGGAGCATCAGGTAGGCCGCGATCACGCCGGAGACGGCGCCGCTCGCTCCGATCAAGGGCAGCTGCGAGGATGGCAGGAGCGCGGCGTGTGCGAGCCCCCCCGCCACACCGCATGCCAGGTAGAAGACGAGGAACTTCAGGTGGCCCATGGCGTCCTCGACGTTGTCGCCGAAGACCCACAGGAACAGCATGTTGGAGAGGAGGTGCAGGATGCCGCCGTGGAGGAACTGGTAGGTGATGAGCGTGGCCCACTCCGGTACCGCAACCGCCAGCCCGCTCGGCACCACCGGGCCGCCGGCCTCCAGGATCTGGAACAGCTCCGAGGGAACTACGGCAAAGCTGACGATGGCGGCCTGGGTGCCCTGGCTGTCGCCGAATGCTTCCAGTGCAAAAACCAGCACGTTCACGGCGATGAGACCGAGCGTCACCCACTGCAGACGGATGGCGCGCAACGGGTTATCGTCGGAAATGGGTATGAAGACCACGTTGGATGTTCCCCTCGGGATGTCCTCTCGCTCCCGCCGAAACCTAACGAGGCTCTGCCTCAGACCGGCGAGTCATGCCCGGCAATCGGCAGTCGGGCTTCGGCAGTCGTAGGGAT
>JBIOWI010000133.1:0-4731 GCA_044868325.1 Hyphomicrobiaceae bacterium | reverse complement strand
GACCCAGAGGGTCTGACACCTCCTCCTATATGGGATCGGAGCCCCAAGCCAGCCAGCCCCTGCGGGCCGATTTCCAAGCCTGTGAGATGCTGGACGGCGCCGCGCCGTCAATCCGTCGCCGGGGCCGTCGCCAGGGCAGTCGCCTGTGTCGTCGTCAGCGAACCGCCCACTGCGGTGCGCCCGCCGTCCACCACGTACTGGGCGCCGCTGACATTGCGCGCCAGATCCGAGCACAGGAACAGCACGACGCTGGCCACCTCCTCCGCCGAGCCGTAGCGCCCGCTCGGCAGCCCTGCCTGGTAGCGGCGTGCAACAGCCGTCGGGTCCGCGGGGTCCACCTGCGCCTCGACGCGGCGCATCATGTCCGTATCGATGGGACCGGGGCAGACGGCGTTCACCCGCACGCCGCTGCGTGCCACCTCGCCGGCGGCCGCCTTGGTGAGACCGATGACTGCGTGCTTGGAGGCGACATAGGGCGCCATGCCCGGCGTGCCCACGAGCCCCGCCACCGACGCGGTGTTGACCACTGCCCCAGAGCCTTGCCGGATCATCGCCGGAAGGACGTGGCGCAGCCCCAGGAACACGCCCCTGACGTTGACGGCCATCACCTCGTCGAACGCCGCCAGGTCGTGCTCGGCGACCGGCGCCACCTTGCCCACGATGCCGGCGTTGTTGAAGAAGCAGTCGATGCGCGCATAGGCATCGAGCGCGGCATCGACATAGCGCTGCACGTCGCCGGGCACGGTCACGTCGGCGGCCTCGGCGCGCGCCACGCCGCCCTGCTGGCGAATGGCAGCAGCCGCGGCTTCGGCTGCCGCCGCATCCCGGTCGACCGCGAGCACCTTCGCTCCGGCCGCCGCGAAGGCCAGCGCCGTCTGCCGCCCGATGCCGTTGCCGGCCCCGGTCACCACCGCAACCTTCCCTGCCAGGTTCATGGGACGTCCTCCTCCTCCTTGTTGTGTTTGCCCGCAGGGCATCAACCGCCGCTCGGGCGAGGCCGAAGGGCCGCCACCCGAACCACCTTCGTCGGCACAGCGCCATCCCGCCCTCTACAGCCCTGTCCCGTGTCGTCCGGTGGCAAATCTAGCGTCCAAGATCGCTAAGGTCCGGGTCGAGACGGGAGCTGTGCGTGACGGTGTAGAAGATCCGGTACGGGTAGCGCGTCAGCGACATGACGCGCACGTCGGGGGTGGCGGTCCGTCGACCAAGAAGGAAGGGGCGCAGGGCGAGCCGCTGCATGCCGTCGATCAACTCGTTGTGGACCCGCTCGGCGACTAGAACGCCATGCTCCTGCGCTCGTTGGTCAATGATGTCCTGCAGGTCGCGCTCCGCACGACCGTTGAGCCTGACGTTCAGGCCCACGGTTTGCGAAGATCGAGGTCTTCAAGGTCGATCAGGTTCTCGCCCCGCTTGGCCTCCTCCAGTGCGGGCTCGACGATGACGCGCTCCTCCTCCGACAGAACATAGGGCTCCCCGGCAACCTGCTCGGAGAGGAATTCAAGGAGCGCCAGCTGGCGCGGCTCCGGCAGGGCGCGCACCTTGTCGAACAGAACCTCGAGCTTCTCTTGGATCGTCATGGCGGGCACCTTAGCACGGCTGGGGCTAGATGGACCAGACGCCCGATCGGACTTTGCAACGGAGCGGCGATAAGATGCCTGCCATGGCGAGGGGGGCAGGATCGGGAGCCCGCTGCGGCGACGGGCGGCTTGGACATACGTCGCGCTGCTGGCGCTGGCGGCGGCCGGCGCATCTCTCGCCTTTCGCCAGGGGCTGGTGCCGCCGCTCCTCAATCCGCTGCCGCTCGGACGGCCCGATCGAGAATGGCTGCGGCTGGACCAACGCCGTCCGTCTCGTCTCCGCCGGCGGCGTGCGCGCGTCCTACGACAAGATCGCCTGCGAGACGGCCGTGGCGCTGGCCCTGTGGCTGGAGCACGAGGTGCAGCCGCTGGCCGCCGAGCTGCTCGGCCAGCGCGTGGCCGCAGTGCGCAGCTTCGGCAGCTACGCCTGCCGCAACATCAGGGGCAACCCGTTGTGGGGCCATCGCAGGAGCGAGCATGCCACGGCCAACGCCGCCGACATCGCCGGTTTCACGCTGGCCGACGGCCGCACCGTCGGCGTCCGCAGTCATTGGCAGAGCACTGGCGCGGAGGGCCGGTTCCTGCGCGAGGCGCATGCGCGCGCCTGCCGCTATTTCCGCGCCGCCCTCGGCCCCGGCTATAACGCCGCCCACCGCGACCATTTCCACCTCGACCGCGGCCCCTTCTCACGGTGCCGGTGAGGCGGCGGTGTCAGACCCAGAGGGTCTGGCACCACAGCTCCAACCTCGATTGCTGGCGGCTCGATACGGAGGGTTGCGCAATGGTGTCAGACCCAGAGGGTCTGACACCTTACTTGGCGCGCGACGGGTCCTTCACGTTCTCGATCTTGTCGAACTCGACGTTGCGCGTCTCCTCGCCAACCTTCTCGACGCGGCGGATATAGGCGGTCTGCACGATGTCGCGCGTCTCAGCGTCGATGGCGATGGGTCCGCGTGGGCTCTCCCACCTCATGCCCTTGGCGGCGGCGATCAGGCTCTCGCCGTCGGTCTTGCCGCCCGTCTTCTTCAGCGTCTCGTAGATGAGGTGGATGCCGTCCCAGCCGCCAACGGAATAGATGTTGGGGTTGCGCCCGCCGTACTCGGCCTTGAACGACTTCACGAACGCACGGTTCACGTCCGAGTCGTGGCCGTGGTCGTAGTGGTAGACCGTGATGATGCCGAGGCCCGCATCGCCCATGCTCTTGCGCGCCTCATCCTCCGTCAGCTCGCCCTGGCCCAACACCTTGGTCTTCCTGGGGTCGATGCCGCGCTCCACCAGCGCCTTGGCGATGGCCGCGGGTTGCGTTCCGCCCGGCACCCAGATGAAGAGCGACTCCGGGTTCAGGTCCTTCGCGCGCTGCACGAAGGCCGAGAAGTCGGGGTTGGCCAGGGGGAAGCGCACCGAGCCGACGATCTCGCCGCCCGCTCTCTTGAACGCACGCTGGAACGCCCCTTCCGCGTCGATGCCCGGTCCGAAATCGGACACCATCGAGTAGATCTTGCGGATGCCGCTCTTGTAGGCCCACTCGCCGAACGCCTCCTGCAGCTGCGGGATGGTGGTCGAGGTGCGCGCCATGTAGGGCGACTTGGTGATGATGACCGAGGTGGCCGCGTTCATGACCACCATGAACTTCTTTGCTTCCGCCGAGACATCGGCCGCAGCGAGCGCGTTGGGCGTGAGCACGAAGCCGCCGAGAATATCGACGCTGTCGCGCACCACCAGCTCCTGCGCCAGCCGCTTGGCGACCTCGGGCGCCACGCCGCCCGTGTCCCTGCGGATGAACTCCAGCTTCCTGCCGGCAACCGTGTCGCCCTTCTGCTTGACGTAGAGCTTGATGGCGTTGTCCATCTGGGTGGCGGTATCGGCGAACTGGCCTGTGTACGGCATGATCAGGCCGATCTTGACCGTGCCGCCCTGCGCGGCGGCGGGCGTGATGCCGCCCGCGGTCCAGGCCACGACGATGGCGGCGGCGAGCCCGCTCCACAGCTTGTGCATGATGTCCTCCCCTGTTCCTCGGCCCTGTTCTTTGGCCCCGTTCTTTAGCCCTGAATGGGCGCGTTGCTCCAACCCTAGGGTTAGGGCGCGCACGGGTCAATTTTTCTGCGGGCGCCCGGCCGGCCGGCGGCTATGCTGCCCGCCCCGCGCCCCGCGCGCGGGAGTGGAGAGGCCCGGCGTGGGCCTTTTCCCAACGAGTCCGACTCGGAGAAGCGAAGATTGAGAGAGTGAAATCGCCGATGGGAAAGCTGCAGGGCAAGACTGCCATCGTCACCGGCGGCGCGCATGGGCTGGGCCGGCAGTTCGCGGCCGCCCTGGTGCGCGAGGGGGCCACAGTCGCGGTCCTCGACATCTCCGATACCGATCGGGCCGCCGCCGAGATCGCCGGCCGCGAGGGCAGCGCCTGCTTCGGCATCGCCACCGACGTGAGCGACGAGGGTGAGGTGCAGGCGGCCGTGGCGGCCATCCTGGAACGCACGGGGCGCATCGACATCCTGGTCAACAATGCCGCGGTGTTCTCGAGCCTCCCGCCGGTCGGTTTCGCCGACATCGACGTGGCCCTGTGGGACAAGGTGATGGCCGTGAACCTGCGCGGCCCCTTCCTGATGGCCAAGCACGCCGCCCCGGCCATGATCGCCCGCAAGTCCGGCAAGATCGTCAACATCGCCTCGGGCACGGCCTACAAGGGCATGCCGCTGATGCTGCACTACGTCACCTCCAAGGGCGGCGTCGTGGCCTTCACCCGCGCTCTCTCCCGCGAGCTCGGCGCCCACAACGTCTGCGTCAACACCCTGGCGCCCGGCCTCACGCTGAGCGACTCGATCCTCGCCAACAAGGACCACATCGCCTTCGCCCGCGACCGCGTGGTGGCGAGTCGCGCCATCCAGCGCGACGGCCACCCCCAGGACCTGATCGGCGCGCTCGTCTTCCTCTGCTCCGCCGACAGCGATTTTGTCACCGGCCAGACCATTGCCGTGGACGGCGGGTCGATCAATACATAGGCGGAGGGTTTGACACCGGCCCGCGCCAAGCGCGGGCCGGCCGATATGCAGTATCCGATCGCCGCCATTCTGCAGTATGACTGAGACCGATGACGCCAACCAGATAGAGAGGAGGAGCCCGATGCGCGTCGGCGTAGCGGGAGTTGGCCGCATGGGCG
>JBIOWI010000132.1:0-3909 GCA_044868325.1 Hyphomicrobiaceae bacterium | reverse complement strand
CAGGGTGGGGGGGAACCACAGACTTCTGGGGTCGGGGTTCCCCCCACCTCTAGCCCCTCCCCACAAGGGGGAGGGGGATCCGGTCACGGTTGCCGTGAGGGTAGGCGGCCATGACGTGGCAGATGGCAGCTCTGCTGCTGCTCGGCGGATCGACGGCGTTGCTGCTCATGGGCATGCCGGTGGCGCTGTCGTTCGTGGCCATCAACATCCTCGGCGCGCTGCTGTTCCTCGGTGGCGAGGCGGGGCTGGCGCAGGTGGTGCGCAACAGCGTGGCCTCGGTGATGAACCTGTCGCTCACACCCATCCCGCTGTTCGTGCTGATGGGCGAGATCCTGTTCCACACCGGCCTCGCCATCAAGGTCATCGACGGTGTGGAGCGGTTGATCCGCCAGGTGCCCGGCCGCCTCGCCGTCGTGGCCGTGGTGGCCGGCACCGTGTTCTCCGCCGTCTCCGGCTCCACCATCGCCACCACGGCCATGCTCGGCTCGCTGATGCTGCCCGTGATGCTGGCGCGGGGCTATCACCCGACCATGGCCACCGGCCCCATCATGGCCATCGGCGCCGTGGACATGCTGATCCCGCCCTCGGCGCTGACGGTGCTGCTCGGCAGCCTCTCCGGCATCTCCATATCCAAGCTGCTGATCGGCGGTGTGGTGCCCGGCCTGATCCTGTCGGTGGCGTTCGTGGCCTATATCGTGGTGCGCGCGAAGCTGACGCCGAAGCTGGCACCGCCGACTCCCGTGGCGGAGCATTCCGGATGGGAGGCCTGGCGCCTCCTGGTGCTCTACGTGGCGCCGCTGGTGGCGATCTTCGCCGTGGTGGTGGGCGCCATGTCGGGCGGCTTCGCCACGCCCACCGAGTCCGCGGCACTGGGTGCGCTCGCCACCATGGCCGTGGCCGCCATCTACCGCGTGCTGACGCTGGAGGCCCTGATGAAGTCCCTCAAGGGGGCGACGGCCATCTCCGGCATGGTCATGTTCATCATCCTGGGCGCCACCACCTTCTCCCAGATCCTGAGCTTCTCGGGCGCCAGCGAAGGCATGGTCTCCACCATCCTAGGCCAGGGCCTCTCGCCGCTCGCCGTGGTGGCCTTGATGATGCTGCTCCTCATCTTCCTCGGCATCTTCATCGACCAGGTCAGCATGATGCTGATCACGCTGCCCGTGTTCATGCCCATCGTGGCGCGGCTCGGCATCGACCCCATCTGGTTCGGCATCCTGTTCCTGATCTGCATGCAGCTCGGCCTGCTGCTGCCGCCGCACGGGCTGCTGCTCATGACCATGCGCGGTGTCGCGCCGCCCGAGGTGACGATGGCGCACATCTTCAAGGCGGTCATGCCCTATGTGGTCATGAGCCTGCTGCTGTTGGCGTTGCTGCTGCTGTTCCCCGCCATCGCCACCTGGCTGCCCAACCGGCTCGTGGGGTGAAGCATGCGCGGCAGACGGGTTTGCCCTGAAACCTGACGAACGGAGACCAGGGCAAATGTGCCAGGAGCTTGCGTGAGCGTCCCAGGGTCAAGCTGCTCGCTTGCCGGAAACCCGCACTTGGCGGAAGACGCCAACGGCATTCGGGAAATGGTGGACTACTTCTTCCTCCAGCAGGCATTCACCCCAGGGATCCAGTTCCACTTTGCACCAGCGTCTCCGGTTGGTCCGACTTTCGCCACGCAAATGCGTCTTGCGCAGCTGCAGACGCCTGTGCCGTGGCCATATCCCAAACACGCTTCATAGTGCTGACTGCACGTGTATGCCCGCGCGGACTGCACAACTAGGAAGGTCGCAAGGACCGTGGCTACGGAAGTTACGACGAAAAACTTCAAGTGTTCCTCCCTCTTAAATTCATTGTGTACATTCTTATACGCTAACAGACTAACTGCATTCGAACCCGAGAGCAATTCCTCAGTTTCCGGGTGCCTGGGGCGGGACCTCGATTGACTGGGCTCGGGCCGTGCCAACCGGCCAACGCGCGTGGAGGTCCGCTCCGGGTCAAACGTCACTGCGGCATAAAGGGCTCTAGCAGCAAGGCATCGGAAGCGGACGCGAGTGCCATACGTTGGCCCGGCCGCGAAAACTCTGCTTTAGTCGCCATGAGCCGTGGCTCACGGGAGGAGAGATGACAACCACGCCGACTGTTGCCGCTGTCCTCGCCCGCGACCTCGCCGGCTACGGCGCGCGCCGCTGCTTCGGCCTGCTCGGCACCGCCAACTTCAGGATCTCGCACGCCCTCGTCGAGAACGGTGTGGAGCTGATCTCGGCTCGCCACGAGGGCAACGCCGCCAGCATGGCCGACGCCTACGCCAAGGCCACGCAGGAGCTCACGCTCTGCAGCGTGCACTCGGGGCCGGGCCTCACCAATGCGCTCACCGGCATCGCCGAGGCCGCCAAGAGCCGCACGCCGCTCCTGGTGCTGGCCGGCGACATTCCGGTGGGGGCCGTCAAGTCGAACTTCCACTTCGAGCAGGCCGAGATGGCGCGCTCGGTCGGCGCCGTGCCGGAGCGCGTCCACACGCCGGCCACCGCGCGCGAGGACATGCTGCGGGCCGTGCTGAAGGCGCTGCGCGACCGGCAGACGGTGGTGCTCAGCCTGCCCACCGACGTGCAGGATGCGCCATTTCCCGGCAAGATCGTACAGCTTCAACTGCCGGCAGCTCCTGGCCCTCTGCATCCCGACTCAGCGAGTGTGCGGGCGCTGGCCGATGCGCTCGGCAAGGCGCAACGGCCGCTTGTTCTCGCCGGCCGCGGCGCCGTCGTGTCCGGCGCAGAGGCCGCGCTGACGGCGCTGGCGGCGCGCACCGGCGCGCTGCTGGCCACCACGGCATGCGGGCACGGCCTGTTCGCCGGCGATCCGTGGTCGGTCGGCATCAGCGGTGGCTTCTCGTCGCCGGCGGCGCACGAGCTGATCTCGGAGAGCGACCTGATCCTCGCCTTCGGCGCCGGCCTGACGCAGTGGACCACCAAGCGCGGCAAGCTGATCGCACTGGGCGCCGTTGTCGCGCAAGTGGACGTGGAGACGGCCAAGCTCGGCTACCAGATGCCCGTCCACCTCGCCGTGCACGCCGATGCGCGCATCGCCGCCGAGGTGCTCCTGACCGAGCTGGACGCACGCCAGGTCGGCACCCGCACAGGCCGGCGCACGGCCGAGACGCGCAAGCGCATCGACGAAGGCGGGAACCGCACCGCGCCCTATCGGGACACCTCGAGCGACCGCTTCATCGACCCGCGCACGCTGAGCAAGGCCGTCGACGCCATCCTGCCCGTGGACCGCGTGGTCGCCTCCGACTCGGGCCACTTCTGCGGCTGGCCGCCCCGCTTTCTGCGCGTGCCGAGCGCCAGGGCGTCGTGCCTCAGCCACTCGTTCCAGTCGGTCGGGCTGGGGCTCGCTTCCGCCATCGGCCTCGCCATCGCCAATCCGGGCGCGCTGGCAGTGCTGGGCGCCGGCGACGGCGGCTTTCTCATGTCGCTCGCCGACCTGGAGACCGCGATCCGTCTCAAGCTCAGGATGTGCATCCTGATCTACAACGACGCCTCCTACGGCGCCGAGGTGCACCTCTACCGCCGCCGCGGCTACGCCATCGACATCGTGCAGTTCCCCGACACCGACTTCGCCGCCATGGCCCGCGGCTTCGGCGCCCGCGGCATCACGGTGCGTACCCTCGACGACCTGGAGCCGGTGCGCGCCTGGGCGGCCGAAGGCGCACCCGGCGTGATGGTCGTTGACGCCAAGATCAATCCGGACCTGGAAGCCGACTGGCACGCCGAGCACTTCCCGTAACGTTTCCCGTAGGATCGCGGTAGGGACGTGAGTTACCTCACGCCCCCCGCACAGATCCGTACGTGCCCAATTAAGGCATACGGCTCCCACCTCGGGTATTTGGCGGCAAAGCGGATGCTCGGCCATGGGTGTCGGATC
>JBIOWI010000131.1:0-4293 GCA_044868325.1 Hyphomicrobiaceae bacterium | reverse complement strand
AGTCGAGCCGGTCCGCTGGGCCGAGGCTCCGGTAGCGGCGGAGCAGCTCGCTGGCGATGGCCACGCCGGAAGCCTCGCCGCGGTTGGAGCCCAGGGCGTTCGCCAGCTCCGTGATGTCGTCCTCGCGACCGGAACCGCGCAGCGAGCGCGGCAGCAGCTGGCGGCCCTGCTCGGCCACCGAGGTCAGCAACTCCTGCAGGAACGATACATTCATGCGACCTGCCGTCTATCAATCGACTGCGACCCAACTCTACATGGGCCAACTTTACATGGGCATGCGAAGCGGCCGCGCCAAGCCGCTGGCCAAGCTTGCATCGTAGTGTGAACGTTTGACGAAGCAAGCGCCATGCCGCTTCATCCTGCCCGCCGCTCGCACGCTGGCACGGCCATGGCCCGACCTCGGGCATGGGGCCGGCCGTATCGAGCCCGGACACGTCCGGTCGTGACAGCGCATCGCGAAATGCGCATTCTGCCTTTTCTCTGGCGACCGGAGGAGACGAGACCCATGACCAGCCCTGCGAGCAGCGACGTATACGAGATCCTTGCCCTCAAGTACGCCGAGCTCACACAGCGCAAGCGGCTCGAGAGCTTCATCGGCGCCGACGATCACGACCAGCCCCACCCCATCGACTACTTCGTCTGGGCGATCCGCAACGACCGGCGCACCATCGTGGTCGATACGGGCTTCGACGCCATCGAGGGTGCCAAGCGCGGACGGCGGGTGATCCGCGCGCCCGCCGCCGCCCTGGAGCAGATCGGCATCGCCGCGGGCCAGGTCGACCAGGTTGTCGTCACCCACCTTCACTACGACCATGCCGGAACCCTGAGCGCCTTCCCCAAGGCGCGCTTCCACCTGCAGGCCGCCGAGATGGCCTACGCCACCGGCCCCTGCATGTGCCACGCCTTCCTGCGCCACCCCTTCACGGTCGATCATGTCTGCGAAATGGTGAAGAACGTCTATTCGGGCCGCGTTATCTTCCACGACGGCGACGCCGAGATCGCGCCGGGCGTCACCGTGCACAAGATCGGCGGCCACAGCCGCGGCCTGCAATCGGTGCGGGTGGCCACCGCCAACGGCCCGGTGGTGCTGGCCTCCGACGCCACGCACTTCTACGAGAATTTCGAGAAGGGGAAGGTTTTCCCAGTCACCGTGGACATCGCCGACGTGCTGGCGGGCTACCAGAGGATCGTGGCGCTCGCCGGCTCCCCCCGCCGCGTCGTCCCCGGCCACGACCCGCTGGTGCTGCGGCGCTACCCCGCCCTCAACAGCGAGACGGAAGGCATCGTGCACCGGGTGGATGTGCCAAGGCTGGACGGGTAGGCACGGAGTCAGGAAGGGGTCAGACCCCTCGCCTCCAGCTTCTCGATTGAAACTCGGGCGATCCGCGCGAGGGGTCTGACCCCGAGGCTCGCATCGTTTCACTCACCGCTCGCCGCGCCGGGACGACATGTACACCCGGATGGATAAGCGCCACCGCCTGGCACGCCCGCAAATCCCGTCGAAGCCTTTAGGGAGTGGTGCGGGTCTGTGGAGTGCCCGGAGAGGTTGAGAGGCGTTGAAGAGGACAAACGGTCCGCGCAGCGGCCGGAGCCGGGCCACCGCGGGTCTACCGCGAGGCTGGCGGTCTCTCGAACGGATCGAGCGGTGTGGCCTCGTAGATGTCGCCGAGGCGGCCGACAATCCCGATCTCGGGGAACGAGAGCCTGGCCGTGGCGCTTGAGAGCCGCCGCGCCCGCCACGCGCCGTCTTGCCGTAGGTGCTGCTCGGCGCCGATCCTATCCTGGCGGACGAACAGAATGCACCGGTTGTGCTCATGGCCCTGGTAGTAGCGCAGCTTGGCGGCCACCACGGCCTTCTTGTCGCTCGCCGACAGGACTTCCGCCACGAAGTAGAAGCGCTCGGCATAGATCTGTCCGATGGGGCGGCGTGCGTCTATGATCGTGACGTCGGGCTCGGGGTTGTAATTCTCGTCGCCCTCGACCCACACGCCGGCATCGCGGACGGCGCGCCATTCCGGCCTGACCTCACGCAGACGCGCATTCAGCAGCTGATTGAGATTGTCTGCGATCTGCTGGTGCACCAGCGTCGGCGGCGGCATCATGATAGGGACACCGTCGATCAGCTCCCACTTCTCCTCCTTCGGGCGCTCGTCCCGGAAGGCGTGGAACTGCTCCATCGTGAGCTGCGGCGTGCGCCGCAGGAAATCGCCGGGCATAGGTGCACTTCGCTTCAGCAGCGAGCGGACAATACTCCGCGTCTGGGACGGTCTGCAACAGTCGGAGCTAAGCTACGGCTCCGCCCCAAATACTACGCTATTGCGCCGACCGGCGGAAGGCCGATGGGACGGGGGTCAGACCCGCAGGGTCTGACCCCATCTGAACCCGCTACGCCGCCGCCTTGCCGTTGGCCGCCGCGATGGCCTGCCACACCCGGAAGGGCGTGGCGGGCATGTCCAGCTCCTTCACGCCGAGCGGCCGCAGCGCGTCGAGGATGGCGTTCATGATCGCCGGGGGGGCACCGGTGCAGCCGGCCTCGCCGATGCCTTTCACGCCGAGCGGGTTGGTCCTGGCCGGCACGTTGTGGAAGTCAATGACGAAGGGCGGGAAGTCGCCCGCACGCGGCATGGCGTAGTCCATGAAGCTGCCGGAGACGAGCTGGCCGGACTCCTTGTCGTAGACCACGTGCTCCATCAGGGCCTGGCCGAGCCCCTGGGCGAGCGCCCCGTGGATCTGCCCCTCCACGATCATCGGGTTGATGACGCGGCCCAGGTCGTCGATGCAAGTGTAGCGCACCACGTCCACGGTGCCGGTATCGGGGTCGATCTCGACCTCGCAGACGTGGCAGCCGTTGGGGAAGTTGCCGGGCTCGCTGGCGTAGGAGCCGTGGCCCTCCAGGCCCACGCCCAGGTCCATGGGGATGCCCATGGGGCGGAAGAACGCCTTGGCCACCTCCTGCAGCGGCATCGACTTGTTGGTGCCCTGCACGCGGTAGACGCCGTCGCTGAAGTCGACGTCCTCCACCTTCCCCTCCATCAGGAAGGCGGCCATCCTGCGGCCCTTGGCGATCACGTCGTCGGCCGCCGCCTTCAGCGCGCAGCCGCCGTTCATGACGCTGCGCGAGGCGTAGGTGCCGCGGCCCACGTTGATCTTCTCGGTGTCGCCCTGCAGGTAGCGGATGCTCTCGAACGGGATGCCCAGGAACTCGGAGACCATCTGCGCGAACGCCGTCTCGTGGCCCTGCCCATGCGAGTGGGTGCCGGCCATGATCGTCGCGTTACCCTCGGCATCGAAGCGCAGGTCCATACGCTCGTTGAAGATGCCGGCCTCCTCGATGAAGGAGGCAAAGCCGCGCCCGCGCAGCTTGGCCCTAGCCTCCGACTGCGCCTTGCGGGCGGCGAAGCCGTTCCAGTCGGCCAGCTCCAGGCATTTGGCCATGGCCGCCTCGAACTCGCCCGAGTCGTACACGTAGTGCGACTGCGTGTGATAGGGCATCTGCTCGGGCTTGATGAAGTTGCGGCGCCGCAGCTCGATGCCGTCGATCCCGAGCTTCAAAGCGGCCTCGTCCATCAGCCGCTCGATCAGGTAGGCAGCCTCGGGGCGGCCGGCGCCGCGGTAGGGCACCATCGGCGAGGTGTTGGTGAAGACTAGGTCGGCGACGGCGTGCATGGTGCCGATGTCGTAGGTGCCCGTGGTGAGCCGCAGGCCGTAGACCACGATCGCCACCACCGGCCCGGCCAGGTAGGCGCCGGCCTGATCGAGCGCGTGGCTGCGCACGGCGAGCACCTTGCCGCTGTCGTCGAGGGCCATGTCGGCGCCGATCACCTGGTCGCGGCCGTGAGCGTCGCCCATCAGCGCCTCGGCGCGGGTGGAGACCCACTTCACCGGCGCGCCGTCGAGGCGCCGCGAGGCCCACAGCACCAGCACGTCCTCGGGGTAGGTGTCGCCCTTCATGCCGAAGCCGCCGCCCACGTCCGGCGAGATCACGTGGAACTTGGCGGCCGGCTCGTTGAAGGCGCGCATGGCCAGGGTCTGGCGGATGCCGAAGGGGTGCTGCGTGCTGGTGTAGAGCGTGTACTTGTCCGCCACCGGGTTGTACTGGCCCAGCGCGGCGCGCCCCTCCATGGAGTTGGCCGAGACGCGGTTGTTGACGAGCTTGATGGAGACGACGTGCTTGGCCGCATCGAACGCGGCCTTGGTGGCCGCCTCGTCGCCGAAGGCCAGCCGGTAGGCGATGTTGCTCGGGTTCTCGGCCCAGACCGCGGGCGCGCCGGGCTTCACGGCGTCCTCGAGCGA
>JBIOWI010000130.1:0-11369 GCA_044868325.1 Hyphomicrobiaceae bacterium | reverse complement strand
CGAAATTGAGTAATGAACTCTAAGGTCCGAGGCGAGGGGTCTGCCCCCTTCACGACGGAGCGAGGGGCTGACCCCTATGGGAATCGGCGGTGACGGACGCGAAGGCGACAGCCAGCCATGAGGTCCGGGAGCGGGACGACCGTGCCGCGCCGGTCCGCCTGTGCGCCGTAACCCGCGTCCACCATCCTGTGGAGGACCTCATCCGCTTCGTGCCGGGCCCCGACGGCACCATCGTCCCCGACCTCGCCCGGCGCCTGCCGGGCCGCGGCGTCTGGATCGAGGCTCGCAGGGAGACCGTGGCCGCCGCGGTGCGCCGCAAGGCCTTCGCGCGCAGCCTGCAGCGGCAGGTTGCCGTGCCAGAGGCCCTGCCCGAGCAGGTGGAGCGCCTGATGACCCGCCGCCTGGCCGAGGCCGTCAGCCTCGCCAACAAGGCCGGGCTGCTGGTGACCGGCTTCGCCAGGGTCGGGGAACTGATCGCCCAGGGGCGCGCCGTGCTCCTCATCCACGCGGCGGATGGCGCCCCGAACGGCGTGGAGAAGCTCTCCCGCAAGTTCAGGGCCCAAATGGCCGTGGACGGGGATGCGGAGCGGGCAGAGCACGCCATCGTCACGGAATTGACTGGCCCGCAATTGGATTTGGCCATTGGCCGGTCAAATGTGGTACATGCTGCGGCGTCTGGGGGCGGCGCGGCACAACGGATTGTCCAGGAGGCCGGCCGCCTGAGGCGATACCGGTCGGGAGAGCCCCAGCGGCAAGCGGATTCCTAACGCGGGACGTGTATGAGCGAGACGAAGGAAACGAACGACAAGACCCTGAGCGTGGCGCAGCGCAAGCCTTTGAGCTTGAAGCGGACGGTGGAGTCCGGCCACGTCAAGCAGAGCTTCAGCCACGGCCGCTCGAAGTCCGTTGTCGTCGAGAAGAAGAAGAAGCGCACCATCTCCGGTCCCGGCGAAGAGGGACTCGACGCGGAGTCCGGCCGCAAGGGCGCGGGTGGACTATCGTCCGGCGAGCTCGACGCGCGCCGCCGTGCGCTGGAGACCGCCAGGGAGCGCGCCGAGGTCGAGACACGCGAGGCCGCCGAGCGCGAGGCCCAGCGTGCCCGCGAGGAGGCCGACAGGAACACGGCCGGGCCGCCCAAGGTCGAGACCCCGCCGCTCGCCGAGGCTCCCGCAGCCGCTGAGCCTGTCGCGGAGACTGCGGCCGCCGGCCAGCCCGCGCCGGCGCCGGAAGCGCCGCCGGCAGCCGCCAGGCCCGAGCCGCTCAGAGGGCCGATCGTCGTCGTACCATCGGCCGACAAGCCGCGCACCGACGTGCGGCGCACCGAGGCGGTCGGCAAGCGCAAGCTCGACGTGGAGCCGGCTGCGGAGGAGGAAGAGGCGCGCGGCGGCGCCAAGAAGGGGAAGGGGGCCAAGGTCACGAAGGCCCCAGTGCGCGCAGGCGAGGAGCGCCGCGAGCGCGGCAAGCTCACCATCAACAACGCCTTCGACGAGGCGCAGCGCCAGCGCTCTCTCGCCTCGCTGCGCCGCCGGCGCGAGCGCGAGAAGCTGAGACAGGCCGGCGTCCAGCAGCCGCGAGACAAGGTCATGCGCGAGGTGATTATCCCCGAGGTGATCACCATCCAGGACCTCGCCAACCGCATGACCGAGCGTGCGGTGGACGTGATCCGGCTGCTGATGAGCCAGGGCGCGATGCACAAGATCAACGACGTGATCGACGCCGACACCGCCGAGCTGATCGTGCGCGAGTTCGGCCATACGCCCAAACGCGTGGCCGAGGCCGACGTGGAGGAGGGCTTCACCGGCACCGCCGACCCCGAGGAGGCCCTGCTGCCGCGTGCGCCGGTGGTCACCATCATGGGCCACGTCGATCACGGCAAGACCTCGCTGCTCGACGCCATCCGCTCCACCAATGTGGCCGAGGGCGAGGCCGGCGGCATCACCCAGCACATCGGCGCCTACCAGGTGACGGCGCCCAGCGGCCAGCTCATCACCTTCATCGATACGCCAGGCCACGAGGCGTTCACCGCCATGCGCGCCCGCGGCGCCAAGGTGACGGACGTCGTGGTGCTGGTGGTGGCGGCCGACGACGGCGTGATGCCGCAGACGGTGGAGGCCATCAATCACGCCAAGGCGGCCGAGGTGCCCATCATTGTTGCCATCAACAAGATGGACAAGCCCGGCGCCGACCCGCAGCGCGTGCGCACCGATCTGCTCCAGCACCAGGTGATCGTGGAGAGCATGTCGGGCGAGACGCTGGAGGTGGAGGTCTCCGCGCTCAAGAGGACCGGTATCGAGAAGCTCCTGGAGACCGCCCTCCTGCAGGCCGAGCTGCTCGACCTCAGGGCCAACCCGAACCGGTCGGCGGAGGGCGTCATCATCGAGGCCAAGCTGGAGCGCGGGCGAGGCCCCGTCGGCACCGTGCTGGTGCAGCGCGGCTCGCTGAAGATCGGCGACATCATCGTCGCCGGCAGCGCCTGGGGCCGCGTGCGCGCGCTGATCGACGACCGCGGCGAGCCCGTCGACTCGGCTGGGCCGTCGGTGCCTGTGGAGATCCTGGGCTTCGACTCCGCGCCCGAGGCCGGCGAACCGTTTGCGGTGGTGGAGAACGAGGCACGCGCCCGCGAGCTCACCGACTACCGCCTGCGCAAGCGCCGCCAGACTCTGGGCTCGGCCGGCACCTCCCGCACGCTCGAGCAGATGATGCAGCAGCTGAAGGAGTCCGGCCGCAAGGAGTTCCCGCTGCTGGTGAAGGGCGACGTGCAGGGCTCGGTCGAGGCCATCGTCGGCGCCCTGCGCAGGCTCGGCACCGACGAGGTGGAGGCGCGCATCATGCATTCGGGCGTCGGCGGCATCATCGAGTCCGACATCGTGCTGGCCAACGCCTCCAAGGCGGTGGTGGTGGGCTTCAACGTGCGCGCCAACGTCCAGGCCAAGGCCGCCGCCGACCAGACCGGCGTCGAGATCCGCTACTACAACATCATCTACGACCTCGTGGATGACGTTAAGGCCGCCATGTCCGGCCTCCTCGCCCCCATGGTGCGCGAGATCTTCCTTGGCAATGCCCGCATCCTGGAGGTGTTCAACATCTCCAAGATCGGCAAGGTCGCGGGCTGCCGCGTCACCGAGGGCAAGGTGGAGCGCGGCGCCAAGGTGCGCCTCATCCGCGACAACGTGGTGATCCACGAGGGCACACTGTCCACGCTCAAGCGGTTCAAGGACGAGGTGAAGGAGGTGCCCGCCGGCCAGGAGTGCGGCATGGCGTTCGCCAACTACCAGGACATCCGCGAGGGCGACACGATCGAGTGCTTCAACGTCGAGACCATCAAGCGGACGCTTTAGGGTCAGACCCTGCGGGTCTGACCCTATGCGCCGACCTCACGTAGGTTGGCTGCCGGAATAATGCAGACGTAGTGCCATGGGGTCAGACCCGCAGGGTCTGACCCCGCTATACCGACCCGCAGGGTCCGACACCTTCCTCATGGCCAACCGGCAGAGCCACAGCAAATCAGGCCCATCGCAGCGCCAGCTCCGCGTCGGCGAGCTCGTGCGCCACGCGCTCGCCCAGATGCTGTCGCGCGGCGAGGTGCACGACGACGTGCTCGCCGCCCACGTCGTCACCGTCTCGGAGGTGCGCATGTCGCCCGACCTGCGGCTCGCCACCATCTACGTCATGCCCCTGGGCGGCAAGGACCTGGCGCCGGTGCTCGAGGCCCTTGAGCGCAACCGCAAGTTCATCCGCGGCGAGGTCGCCCACGCCGTCAACCTCAAGTTCGCGCCAGAGGTCCGCTTCCTCCCCGACGAGACATTCGACGAGGCGCAGCGAATCGACGAGATATTCCGCTCTCCCAAGGTGGCCCAGGACCTGAAGAAGCCCTGATCGGAAGTCAGAAATCGGAAATCAGAAAATCGGAAATCGGAAGTCAGTAACGAGAGCCGATTTCTTCCGATTTCCGATTTCCGATTTCCGATTTCCGAAGGATCGATATGACACGCCGCAAGAAGGGCAAGCCCGTGCACGGCTGGCTGGTGCTGGACAAGCCGGCCGGCATGACCTCGACGCAGGCCGTGGGCGCCGTGCGGCGCGCCTTCGGCGCCCAGAAGGCCGGGCACGCCGGCACGCTCGATCCGCTGGCCACCGGCATCCTGCCCATCGCGCTGGGCGAGGCCACCAAGACCGTGCCCTACGCCGTGGACGGCCAGAAGGAATACCGCTTCACCGTGCGCTGGGGCGTCGAGACCGAGACGGACGATGCGGAAGGCCACCCCGTAGCCACCGCCGAATCCCGCCCGGAGCGTGCCGCCATCGAGGCGCTTCTGCCCAGCTTCACCGGCGAGATCCTGCAGGCCCCGCCCGCCTTCTCCGCCATCAAGGTCGACGGCGAGCGCGCCTACGACCTTGCCCGCGCCGGCGAGGCCGTCGAGCTGGAGGCCCGCCCGGTGCAGATCGATCGGCTCGCGCTGGTCGATTGCCCGGACCGCGACACGGCCGTCTTCGCCGCCGCGTGCGGCAAGGGCACCTACGTGCGCTCGCTGGCCCGCGACATGGGCCGTGCGCTCGGCTGCCGCGGCCACGTGACCGCGCTCCGGCGCTCCCGCGTCGGCCCCTTCGAGGAATCCCACGCCGTCGCCATGGACGAGCTGCGCGCCGCCGCCGAGGCGGACGAGTCTGCGCTCCAGGGCTTGCTGCGCCCCGTCGAGACGGCGCTCGCGGATCTCCTCGTCGTGCACGTTACCCGAGAGGACACGGTGCGCCTGCTGCGGGGCCAATCCATCCTCGTGCGCGGCCGCGATCTGCCGCCGCCTGGTCCCGCCTACGCGACCTGCAAGGGCCATCTGGTGGCCCTCGGCCTGATCGAGAAGGGCCAACTGCGCCCCACCCGCGTGTTCAACTTCGGCTAGTTGAACGGGGTCAGACCCCTGGCCGAGCCGTTTTCGTGGTGCTCCTGCGGCAATGGCCGGGGGTCTGACCCCGATCCGGGTCTGACCAGGGTCTGCCCTTCCGCTTGACCCACCCCTACCTCCGCACCGATAAGACCGCATGGTCGCCGTCAAATCCTTCCAGGCCGATGCCTTCCTCAAGGCCGTCGAGCGGGTGCCGTCGGCGGTGCTGTTTTACGGCACCGATGCAGGCCTTATCGGCGAGCGGGCCTCCACGCTGGCGCGGCGGCTGGCACAGGCGCACGACGGCGAGATCCTCAGGCTCGACGATGGGGACCTTGAGGACAACCCGGACCGGATCGGCGTGGAGCTGCTGACGCGATCCATGTTCGGCGGGCGCAAGGTGGTGCGCGCGGCAACGGGCCGGCGCATCAACGCCGCCTCGCTGAAGCCCATCGTGGAGATGGGCAACCTCGATGGCTTCCTGATCGTGGAGGCGGGGCATCTGCGCAAGGGCGAGGCGCTGCTCACCCTGTTCGAGACCGCCGCCGGCGCCGCTGCCGTGGCCTGCTTCCCCGACGAGGCCCGCGACCTGGAGGGCATGGTGGGCGAGGTCCTTGCCGCGGCCAGAATGCAGATCGCTCCGGAGGCCAGGAAGCTGCTCGTCTCCCGGCTCGGTGCCGACCGCGCGCTGTCGCGGGCGGAAGTGGAGAAGCTCGTGCTCTATGCCCGCGGCAAGGCCCGCATCGAGGAGGCCGACGTGGAGGCGGTGGTGGGCGATGCCGCCGAGACAGCGCTCGAACGCGTAGTGATGGCCGCCGCCTCGGGCCGCGCCGGCGAGGCCGTGCGCGAGTCCGAGCGCTGCCTCACGGGTGGCGAGGACGCCCAGCGGGTCATCCTCGCTCTACAGAACCACTTCCTGCGCCTGCACCGCCTGCGCAGCGGCCACGACGCCGGGCGCTTCCTGGAGGACCTGATGCGGACACTGAGGCCGCCGCCCAACTTCCGGCAGAAGGCGGCCATCGAGCAGCAGACGCGCCTGTGGAGCGTCGCGAGCCTCAACGCGGCTCTCGCCCGTATCGGCGATGTCGCCAAGACGGCGCGTCTCAACGGTGCGCTCGACGCCACGCTGGCGGAGAACCTGCTGTTGGCCCTGGGGCCGCTGGTGAACCAGAGAAACCAACCGGGCCGGTGAGCCCGTCGGCAGGCCCCGCCCGCTCAGGAGCCGGCGGTGGACAGCGCGCCGAGGAGAGATCGCCTGCCCGAGGCGCCGCCGCCTGGAGCACGAGCATCCGCAGGACCGGTGGGCTGGGCCAGCACAGGCTGCGTAGGCAGCCACATGTCGAAGAACCGCCGCTCGCAGTCCTCGGCGTTGCGGCCCGAGACAGAGCCCAGCGTCGTCCAGCCGCGCCGGTCGAGCGACCAGCGCCGCAGCGTGCCGGCCTCCAGGCCGATCAGCAGGCTCATGCCGATGGCGGCCAGGGTGGTCCAGCCGGGGTGAACGAGGGCACTCTGCCGAACGAGCTCGATGGCGCTCTCTGCCACCACGTAGCCGACGAACGGCCACCACAGCCGGTGCGCCAATAGCCAGACGGGCGCAAAGATGGCTGCCATCCAGGAGAAGCCGTCGCGCACGAAGGCCAAGCCCTCAGCCCGGTCGATGCGGTCCGCCGGCGGGTTCGGCGGCTCGTGCACGGTGAAGGTGAGCATGCGCGCTGGCCTGTGGGCCTGTGGCTTGGATCGGCCGTCTTTTATCGGCTCGCCACCCGGAAGGCGAGCGGATTTGGACAGACCGGTTCGGCGCCGGGCCCCTCTGGGGTAGAGGGCGCCTACCCGCCCTGCGAGGCGTCCGAGGGCTGCCGTGCGCCGGTGTGGGCGGATTTCTCGCGCCACTTCGGGCCGGGGCCGCGCATGTAGTGCTTCTCGGGCCGGTACGGCTGTCCGAGATATTTCCGCCACGTCTGCGCGACCTCTGCGGCGCGCCTCAGCAGCGTTCGAATCAAGGCGAGGCTTGCATCTGTCCGGGTCTGCATCGCGTCTCTCTCAATCGCAAGGCACCTCGTTGCTGGCGACTACGCAGCGCATCCGATTCTGGATCGGGCGGCAACCGCGCGCGCACGACATGTTTACCCGTCGGGGATGAAAGACGTTTCAACAAGCGCCTGTCCGTCGCCGAAGGGCGATGGCCTCACACCGGCGTCGCCGGAGCTGAAACGGGCAGGTTCGCTTGGATCACGGCCCCCTCCGCAACAACCGGGAACAATCGGAATAATGTGGCCAAACTGTGCAGGGCGCGGCTGTCGAGTCGCATCGGGAGAAGGCTGTGGCCTGAATGTCGGCTTTGTATTGCGCCCGGAATCCTGGCGTTTGCAGGCGAGAGCAACACGTAAGGGGAAGTTAACGATAACCGGCTATTAACGCGCGGGGATTGGCGGGGAAGCTCCCCGCGCCACCGAAAAATGGAGGCAGGTTATGCTCAAAATGCCGCTGGCCGCCGCCGTCACGCTGGGGCTCCTCTTCTGCGGCGCGACGGTCGGTCTCGAGGCGGTCGGTTTGCTGTTCCACGCTGGCGACCCGGACCCGCAGCAGCGCGTCGAGGCGTTCGTGGCGCGCCTTGAGGCCGACCTGAGCCCCGTGGACCTGCCGACCGAGCCCGTAGAGCTGCCGCGCGAGGCGGCACTCGACCTGCCGGTGCATGACGAGCCCGCGCTCGCCGCCGAGCCGGCCCTGGACGGAGAGGGCACGGGCAAGGCGGTCGAGGCACCTGAGCGCGTCGCGCCGGACGTCGTGCCGGATGGGCGCGGCGACGAGCGCCTGGAGGTCGCCGTCAGCAGCACGATCCCGAGCCTCGAGCCGGACACCGCGGCAAGCCCGGACGAGCCGGCCGTACCCTACGAAGCCGCCGCGCCGATGCCACTAGAGACCCAGGAGTCGGTGCGGGCACCGCTCCCCGCCGTGCACCCCGCCAGCCCGGCGCCCGCTGCTGCCGCGCCGCCCGCCCCGCAAGCGACCCCAGCCCGCCGGGAAAGACCCGCACTCGGCCCCAAGGGATATGCAGCCTTCGGCTGGCCCGTGCTCGATTGGCTGGTTTTGTAGGGTGTAGGGTGCGTTAGGCCCGAAGGGCCGTAACGCACCATGGCCGGCACGACCCGCGAGGTCGGAGATTGCCTTGGTGGGTTACGCCGCTTCGCGGCTAACCCACCCTACGCCACTGTGGCGGATTCGCACGCCCCGGCGCGACCGGCATGGCGCCTGCGGGCCAGGCAGAATAAAACTGCGCCAGCCATCGCAATCCATAGCATGGGCCATCGCATGGGCCAGCCGCCGCCCGCACTTGACGGAGGCCTCCCTCGTTCCGACATCGCGCCCAGAAGAACGCCCCCCAGGAGCCCAATGACAGCCCCAGCACCATCCCCCCAGGTTTGGCACGGCACCACCATCCTCACGGTGCGCAAGGCCGGCAAGGTCGTGATCGCCGGCGACGGCCAGGTGAGCCTCGGGGCCACCGTCATCAAGGCCAACGCGCGCAAGGTGCGGTCGCTCGGCAAGGGCGACGTGATCGGCGGCTTCGCGGGCGCCACGGCCGACGCCTTCACCCTGTTCGAGCGGCTGGAGGGCAAGCTGGAGCAGTATCCCGCCCAGCTCACCCGGGCCTGCGTGGAGCTGGCCAAGGACTGGCGCACCGACCGCTACCTGCGTCGGCTCGAGGCCATGATGATCGTCGCCGACCGCCAGGTGACCCTGGTGCTGACCGGCACCGGCGACGTGCTGGAGCCCGAGGGCGGCGTGACGGGGATCGGCTCCGGCGGCAACTACGCGCTCGCCGCCGCCAGGGCGCTGATGGATACCGAGCTCGGCGCCGAGGAGATCGCCCACAAGGCGATGGCGATCGCAGCCGAGATTTGCGTCTATACCAACACCAACCTGGTGATCGAGGCGCTGGAGAGCAGCCGCTGAGCGGATGAGCGTCTTGTCAAAGTTGCTCATGATCTACGACACACCCGCGGGAAGGTAGCGGCGATGGTCAAGGACGCCGACCTCGATGATGCCGTTTCGCAAGGCATCGTGACGCCGGCCCAGGCCGCCGCCTTGAGCGAGGTTGCCCGGCAGCGCGAGCGGGAGCGCGCCATTGCGCTCGGGCATGAGGAGCGCTTCCGCTTCCTCAAGGGCTTCAACGACGTGTTCTTCGCCATCGGCGTGGTGCTGTTCCTGCTGGGGCTCGCCTGGTTCATGCCGCCCGGCACGACCGGCACCGTGCTGATGGCCGCGGTGGTGTGGGGGCTGGCTGAGGTCCTCGTAGGGCGCCTGCGGCTGGTGCTGCCCGGCATCCTGCTCGCTATCGCCTTTGTGGCGCTGGTGTTCGCGGCATCAGTTCAGACGCCGGCCGAGAGCTGGCTCGGCCTGGACATCCGGTGGCGATGGCCCACGACGCTGAGCATCCTCCAGGGGCTGGAGTACTACCCTGGCGGGCCGCTCGTGTTCGCGGCGCGCGCCCTGGTGCCGGCGGCGGCAGCTGCGGCCTTCTACTTGCGCTTCAAACTGCCGTTCGCGCTCCTGCCCTTGGCGGCGAGCCTGGTGATCGCCGCGCTGGGCGTGGCGAGCTTCCTTTTCGAGGACGCCGCCGTCTCGGTTACGGCGGTTTTCCTCGTCTGCGGCCTCGCCGTATTTGCCGCCGCCATGAGCTTCGACGCCTCGGACCGCGAGCGGCTCACGCGGCGCGCCGACTGCGCCTTCTGGCTGCACCTGCTGGCGGCGCCGCTGATCGTGCACTCGGTCATAACCCTTGCCGCCTCACCGCTCGCCAGCGGCTTGGGACGCGCCACTACCACGAACAACGCAGTGTCCCTGGCGGTGATCGCCATTGTCGCCGTGCTGGCGCTGGTAGCGCTCCTGATCGACCGGCGGGCGCTGCTGGTCTCCGGTCTCGCCTACCTCGGCGGCGCCATCGGCTATATCCTGAGCGGCGACAGGGTGTTCGTCTTGGCCGCCACCCTCGTCATTCTGGGCGCACTTGTGCTAACGCTGGGCGCCGGCTGGGTGCCCCTGCGCCGGCGCCTGCTCGCCGTGCTCTCGCCCGCCATCTCCAACCGCCTGCCACCGGTGCCCGCGCGCTCCTGACCCGACCCCATAGTCCACATGACCAACTTCTCCCCCCGCGAAATCGTCTCCGAGCTGGACCGCTTCATCGTCGGCCAGAATGAAGCGAAGCGTGCCGTCGCCATCGCGCTCCGCAACCGCTGGCGGCGCCAGCAGCTGCCCGAGGACCTCAAGGAGGAGGTTCTGCCCAAGAACATCCTGATGATCGGCCCCACGGGCTGCGGCAAGACCGAGATCTCCCGACGCCTCGCCAAGCTTGCCGGCGCGCCGTTCCTGAAGGTGGAGGCGACCAAGTTCACCGAGGTGGGCTATGTGGGCCGCGATGTGGATTCCATCGTGCGCGACCTGATCGAGGTAGGCATCGGCCTCGTCCGCGAGGCCAAGCGCCGGGAGGTGCAGGCGCAGGCAGAGAAGAACGCCGAGGAGCGCGTGCTCGATGCGCTGGTGGGGGCAGAGGCGCGGTCCACCACCCGCGAGGACTTCCGCCGCCGCCTCAGGGGCAACGAGCTTAACGACCGGGAGGTCGAGGTGCAGGTGGCCGAGAGCGGCCCGCAGCTCCCCACCTTCGACATCCCCGGCGGCCAGGTAGGGATGATCAACCTCAACGAGATGCTGGGCAAGGCGTTCGGCCAGCGCACCAAGCCGCGCCGCATGACCGTGGGCCAGGCCTACGAGGTGCTGCTGGCCCAGGAGAGCGACAAGCTGCTCGACCAGGATCAAGTCGTGCAGGAAGCCATTCGCGTTGTCGAGAACGACGGCATCGTGTTCCTGGACGAGATCGACAAGGTCTGCTCGCGCTCCGAAGGCGGGCGCATCGGCGCCGACGTGTCGCGCGAGGGCGTGCAGCGCGATCTGCTGCCCCTGCTGGAGGGCACCACGGTCTCCACCAAGCACGGGCCGGTGAAGACCGACCACGTGCTGTTCATCGCCTCGGGCGCCTTCCACATGGCCAAGCCCTCGGACCTGCTGCCTGAGCTGCAGGGCCGCCTGCCGATCCGGGTGGAGCTGAAGCCCCTCACCAAGGAGGACTTCCGCCGCATCCTGGTGGAGCCGGAGGCGAGCCTCATCAAGCAGTACATCGCGCTGATGGCGACGGAGGGCGTCAATCTCAGGTTCACCGACGACGCCATCGATGCGCTGGCCGCCATCGCCGCCCAGGTCAACGCCACGGTGGAGAACATCGGTGCGCGGCGGCTGCAGACCGTGATGGAGCGGGTGCTCGACGAGATTTCCTTCGAGGCCACCGACAAGGGCGGCGAGACCATCTCGATCGACGCGGCCTATGTGCAGGCCCGCGTCGGCGACCTCGCCAAGAACGCCGACCTGAGCAAGTTCATCCTGTAGGGGTGCCGCCCGGATCCCCTCTCCCCGCTTGCGGGGAGAGGGCTAGGGTGA
>JBIOWI010000129.1:0-2872 GCA_044868325.1 Hyphomicrobiaceae bacterium | reverse complement strand
CTGGATAGGCCAGAGGCGTAGGGTGCAAGAGGGCGTTAGCCCGTATTGCACCGACCTCCACCTCGTATGGTAGTGCGTAGCATCGGTGCAATGCGCTTCGCTTATTGCACCCTACGTTCGGAACGTTCACCATTGTTCCACCTACGGGTGCCATGGTGTCAGACCCAGAGGGTCTGACACCTGCGCTTGTATGGTCTTCCTATAGATAGTACCATGTTGGTGCGTCTGGTCGAATGGGGCTCGCATGGGCAAGCAGGTCAATCTCAACGCCGATATCGCCGAGGGGTGGGGTGCCTACGATATCGGCAACGATGCCGAGCTCATGAAGATCATCAAGTCCGCCAGCGTCGCCTGCGGGTTCCATGCCGGCGACCCCAACACCATGCACCGGCTGTGCATGCTGGCCAAGCAGGAAGGGGTGAGCGTGGGCGTGCATCCCGGCTTCAACGACCTGTGGGGCTTCGGTCGCCGGCGCATCCAGATGAAGCCCGTCGACCTCGAGTACATGACCGCCTACCAGATCGGCGCCCTGCAGGCCATGGCGGCCTATGCCGGCCTGAAGGTGACGCACCTGAAACCGCACGGCGCACTCAACAACATGGCGGCCGAGGACGAGGCCTACGCCATGGCCATCGGCCGGGCCATCAAGACGGTGGACAGGGATATCGTCTACGTGGCGCCGTTCGGCTCCGAGATGGAGAAGGCGGCCGATAGGCTGGGCCTGCCGCTGGCGCGCGAGGGCTTCGCCGACCGGCAGTACAACGACGACGGCACGCTCGCCTCGCGCTCCATCCCCGGCACGGTGCTGAAGGACCCGGCCGCGGCCGCCGAGCAGGTGCTGCGCCTGGTCCTGGACGGCGAGATCGTGTCCCGCACCGGCAAGGTCGTGAAGGCCGACATCCATACCATCTGCGTGCACGGCGACGAGGCGACCGGCGTGGCGGTGGCGCGCGGCGTCCGCGAGGCCCTGGAGAAGGCCGGCGTGGCCGTGGTGCCGCTGCCCGAGATGAAGCTGTGAGTGGATCTGTGCCCCCAACGACAATCTTGGGCTCGAAATTGAGCAAGGCGAGGGCCGCAGGGTCCCCTCCCCCCTTGTGGGGGAGGGACAGGGTGGGGGGGATTCCAGAACCTCGGATGTCGGGGTTCCCCCCACCCCTAACCCCTCCCCACATGGGGGAGGGGAATCCTGTCGCGCCTCTATCAGGCGAAGCCGCTTCATCTGCTGCGCGTGGGTGTGACGCCGGCCAGCTCTCTTTCCAAGTCGTCTGGAGAGTGACGTGAGCGGTAAGCGCACGCTGGCCATCGTCGGCGGCACCGGGGCACTGGGCAGCGGCTTGGCCAAGCGGTGGGCTGCGGCGGGATATAATGTCGTCATCGGATCGCGGACAGTAGAGAAGGCGGAGGCGAACGCGCGGACGCTTGCGGCAGCGCCCGGAGCGGCCATTCGCGGAGCTTCCAACGCGGAGGCGGCCGAGGCAGGCGATGTGGTGATGCTGGCCGTGCCGTGGGCAAGCCATGGCGAGATCCTCGACGAGATCGGGCCGCATGTGGAAGGCAAGATCGTGATCGACGCGACGGTGCCGCTGGTGCCGCCCAAGGTGGCGCGGGTGCAGCTGCCGGCCGAGACATCCGCCGCGCTGGCGGCACAGCGGCGGCTGGGCGAGGCCGCTCGGGTGGTGGCGGCATTCCACAACGTGGCGGCAAGTAAGCTGCAGACGGATGAGCCGGTCGATTGCGACGTGCTCGTGTTTGGCGATACCCTGGAGGACCGCGCCGCCGTGATCGCGCTCGCCGAGGCGGCGGGGCTGCGCGGCATTCACGCGGGGCCGCTTGCCAATGCCGTAGCGGCGGAGGCGCTGACCTCGGTGCTGATCGGCATCAACCGGCACTACAAGGTTCCCGGTGCGGGCATCCGCATCACCGGCCTCGACAAGGGTTAGGCAGCGTTGGGCGAAGAGGCGCTCACCATCGCGGCGCTCCAGGGCATCCCCAGGGTCCGGCCGGGGGATGACCTCCCCGCCCTCCTGATCGCGGCAATGGAGCGGGGCGGCCTGGCGCCGCGGCCGAGCGACATCCTGGTGGTGGCGCAGAAGATCGTCTCCAAGGCCGAAGGGCGCTACCTGGACCTGGCGAGCCTCGAGCCGAGCCCGCGGGCGAGGGAGCTTGCGGCCGTGACGGGCAAGGATGCGCGCCTCGTGGAGGCCATCCTGTCGCAGTCGGCCGAGGTTCTGCGGGCCGCGCCGCACGTGCTCGTTGCGGTGACCCGCCACGGCTTCGTGATGGCCAACGCCGGCGTGGACCAGTCCAACCTGGAGGCCGGCGACGAGGGGCGCCGCGTGCTGCTGCTGCCCGAGGACCCGGACCGCAGCGCCCGCAGCATCAAGGACCGCCTGGATGCGCATTTCGTCGCCGATATCGGCGTGATCGTCTCCGACAGCGCCGGCCGGGCGTGGCGCCTCGGCACCGTGGGCCTCGCCATCGGGGCCGCCGGCGTGCCGTCGCTCGTGGACCGCCGCGGCGAGCGGGACCTCGCCGGGCGCCCGCTGGAGGTGACGGAGGTGGGCTTCGCCGATGCTGTGGCGGCTGCCGCGGTGCTGGCCATGGGCGAGGCCGCCGAGGCGCGTCCCGCGGCCCTGGTGCGTGGGCTGCGGTGGAGCGCGGACGCGCGCCCCGCGGCGGCCCTCGTGCGGCCCAAGGCACAGGACCTGTTCCGATGAGCGGCCCACGTGCTGAGCCCGTAGCGCGGCGGGTGTCAGACCCTCTGGGTCTGACACCATGGTTCCAATCCTGCTTGAACAATGGTGTTAGCCGATCGCCGGCTGCGCCGACCCTCCATGACGAAACGGGAGCGCGCCGCAGGGTCCCCTCCCCC
>JBIOWI010000128.1:0-4265 GCA_044868325.1 Hyphomicrobiaceae bacterium | reverse complement strand
CCGGCGTCGTGTTCGACAGCCTCGGCCGGGACGTGAAGCTGTTTCTGGCGCTCAACGAGCCGAGCACCGACATGGGCTTCACCGTCTATGCCAAGCAGTTCCGCGAGACCCCGCGGCGCGAGCCGGTCCCCCTCATGCCGCTGCCCCCGGCGGCCTTCACCTGGTTTCCCGGCGCGCGCATGGTGCACCACCAGCAGCTCGCCGCGGCCGCCGCAATCGACGAATACCGCCGGCGCAACCTCCCCGGCCGCATCGCCGCCGTCGCCATGCTGCTGATCCCGGCGCTGCCGGCCTCCGGCAGCGCCGCCGACACCGATGCGGCGCGGCTCGCCGACGGCCTGATGAACCCCATCTATCTCGACCCGATGCTGAAGGGCAGCTACCCGGAGGATGTGCTCGCGGCGTTGCGGGGCGTGGGCGCGGAGCTGCCTATCGAGCCCGGCGACATGGACCTCATCGCCCGCAACAGGGGCGACTTCCTGGGCGTCAACTTCTACAGCGGATTCGACTTCGTGGCCGATCCGGCGGCAACCCGTAACTGGGGGCTGCGCATGACCACCCAGGCGTCAGCGGCCGATCCCTACAACGGCCCGTCGCGGCCGGATCTGTTCACCGCCGGCCTGTTGCGCCTCAAGGCCGACTACGGCAACCCGCCGATGATCGTCACCGAGAACGGCACGGGCTACCCCGGCGACGACGATCTGGTCTACGGGCAGGTGAACGACGCCAAGCGCACCGACTATCTCGTCCGGCACGTGGCGGCCTTGGGCGAGGCGGTCCGCCAGGGCGCCGACGTGCGGGGCTACTTCCACTGGTCGAGCCACGACAACTTCGAATGGATCTCCGGCACGGGCCGCCGCTTCGGCCTGATCCACGTAGACTTCGCCACCCAGCGCCGCACCCCGAAGCGGAGTGCCGGGGCGTATCGCGCGATCATCGCAAACGGCGGCGCCCTGCCCGAGGGCCGTTGATCGGCCGCTAGCCCAACTTCGAGAGATCGAGCGTCTCCGAAGGCCCGAGCCAGATGGCGTGGTCGGTGTGGTCCTTGATGGCGTCGCCGGTCTCGGCATGGGCGAACACGGTGAGGCCGTTGCGGTTGGCAACGAGCCATGAGACGACCGCGGCGAATTGATCGGGGCCGAACGCCAGCTGGCAGCTGCAGCGCGGATGCGGGCCGACGGGGTTGTCGTGCATGCGGCCCACGGTGAGGGGGAATCTCTTGCCGGCCTCCTCGCACAGCGCACGCGCATGCTCGCGGGTGGCTGCGTCGTAGTAGACGTGGGCATGGTAGCCGGTGATCGTCGTCATGGGCCATTCCTGAGGTTGCGCCGGTTCCCATCCCGGCGTCGGACCCGGATAGCCGCCGGTAGGATCGATGGCATAATGACCGATCGAAGCGGGTCCAGGCAAATCTCTGAGAGCTGGAGAATTCTCCGATGGCTCAGACTGACCGGATATGCGCCTCGACGGCTTGCGTTGCACCGTTGCCGGCTGGCATCTTGGCCCCGGCGCCAGCGAGCCAAGCAAGGGAGACATCTCGATGGATCTGGGCATCAAGGGCAAATCCGCCATCGTGTGCGCGGCCTCCAAGGGTCTCGGCAGGGGCTGCGCCGAGGCGCTGGCGCGCGAGGGCGCCGACGTCACCGTCTGCGCGCGCGGGGCGGAGGCGCTCCACGCCACCGCGAGCGCTCTCGCGGCGTTCGGCGTGAAAGTCACCCCGGTGGTTTGCGACGTGACCACGGAGGAGGGCCGCAAGGCGCTGCTCGCCGCCTGTCCCAACCCGGACATCCTCGTCAACAACGCCGGCGGCCCGCCGCCCGGCGACTTCAAGAGCTTCACCCTCGACGACTGGCGCAAGGCGGTGGAAGGCAACATGATCACCCCCATCGCGCTGATCCACGCCACCGTCTACGGCATGATGGATCGCGGGTTCGGCCGCATCGTGAACATCACGTCGCAGTCGGTCAAGGCCCCGATCCCGGCGCTGGAGCTGTCCAACGGCGCCCGCGTGGGCCTCACGGGCGCGGTGGCGGTGCTGGCGCGCAAGACCGCCGGCCGCAACGTCACCATCAACGGCGTCCTGCCTGGGCCGTTCGACACCGACCGGCTGCGCGCCGTCAATCAGAGGGCCGCCGACGCACGCGGCGTGCCGGTGGCCACCATCGACACCGAGCGCAAGGCCGCCATCCCCGCCGGCCGCTTCGGCACCACCGCCGAGTTCGGCGCAGTCGTTGCCTTCCTCTGCTCCCGGCACGCAGGCTTCATAACGGGGCAGAACATCCTGCTCGACGGCGGCGGCTTCCCCGGCCTGCTGTAGGGGCTCCTCTCGCTACTGCGCGTAGTCCGGCTCGCGGCGGTCGAGGATGCGCTTGAGCGCCGCGAAGTGGCGCTCGGCGGGGTTGAGACCGACGTAGTACTGGGCACCGCCGATGTTGTGCCTGGTCCTCTCCGCCACCGGCTCCGGCAGCTTCTTGAGGCGCTGGCCGGTCCACATGGCGTAGATCTGCACCTGGGCCGCGCGCTCGATGTAGTAGAGCCGGTCGTAGGCCTCGGCCACAGAATGGCCCACTGTGGCGATGCCGTGGTTGGCCATGAACAGGATGGTCCTGTCGCCGATCACATGGGCTAGTCGCTCGCCTTCCTCGGGCTCGAAGGCGGGACCGGTGTAGGTGTCGTCGTAGGCGATCTTGCCCATCATGCCGGTCTCGGTCTGGCCGATCTCCTTGATGCGCGGGTCCTCCAGACGGGTGAGTGCACTGGCGTAGGGCATGTGGGTGTGGAACACGGCCGCCGCCTGCGGCAGCGCCTTGTGGATGGGCGCGTGGATGCAGTAGCAGGACCGCTCAACGTCGCCGGCCCCGCGCTTCACCTGGCCGTCGTCGATGCCGACCTCCATGAAGGAGGACGCCTTCACCTCCGACCAGTGCATGCCGAACGGAATCTGATAGTAGCGGTCGGGCCTGCCCGGCACGACCAGGGTGAGGTGGTTGAAGATCCCCTCGTTGAACCCGTGCATCACCGCCAGCCGATGGGCTGCAGCCAGATCGACGCGCGCCCGCCACTCGGCGTCGCTGCAGTCCTCGCGCGGGGTTGCTTCGAATGTCTGCTGCATGCGGCGTTCCTCCCAGGCGAAGCGGGCTTGTACGAACCGTAGCCGCAAGGCAGGCGCTCGGCCAGTGAGTCTGCTAAGAGCCCCCTGGAGTTCCCATCGCCACGTCCTACTGTTGCGGTCGATCCGCACTAAATGTAGATCGCTTGGTTGGAGCAGCGAGGCAGGTGATGAAGGGCAAGTCGAGCGCCATGAGCCCAAAGGCCACTGTCGCCAAGCGGAGGCGCAAACATCTCGGGTCGGTGTCCGCCGCAGAGCGCCGGGACCGTAAAGTCGGTCTGGCGGGCGACCTTTCAGATGAGTGGCTGGCTGCCGTTCGCAAGGCCCGCATCCCGGCGAGGCATAGGCATCGCGCCCACTAACTCTCTGCAATTACTTCTTTGGCTTCTCAGCCCACCGCTCCGCCGCCGCGTCGTCGCTCTCGCGGGCCTCCACCCAGCGCTCCTCGCCGGCGGCGCCCAGCTCCTTCTTCCAGAAAGGGGCGCGGGTCTTGAGGTAGTCCATCAGGAACGCGGCGGCATCGAAGGCGGCCTGCCGGTGCGCGGAGGCCGTCACCACCAGCACGATGTTGTCGCCGGGCCGGAGCGTGCCCACGCGGTGCACGATGAGGCTGGCCTGCAGCGGCCAGCGCGCCGCCGCCGCGGCGTCGACGCGCGCCAGCTCCTCCTCGGTCATGCCGGGATAGTGCTCCAGCGTCATCGCCGCGATGCCGGCGCCGGCGCTATCGGCGCGCACCGTGCCGGTGAAGGTGACGATGGCGCCGATATCGGTCCGCCCGGCCGTGAGGCGCCTCACCTCGGCCCCGACATCGAAATCCTCGCGCTGCACGCGCACGGCCACGAGTCACCCTCCCGTGACCGGCGGAAACAGGGCGATCTCGCGCGCGCCGGCGATGGCCGAGGTCGGCTGCACGTGCTTCCTGTCGATGGCGGCCCGCACCACGCCGGGCCGAGCGAACGCCTCGGCGTACTCGGGGCCCCGCTCCCTGAGCCAGGCCACGAGCTCGGCAACCGTGCCAATGCCTGCCGGCAGATCGAGGACCTCCTCGGCCTTGCCGACCCTCTCGCGCACCCACGCGAAGTACAGGAGCCTCACCGTCATGGCAGTCGTCACTCCCAAAGATTCGGCAGTCGGGCGTCGGGCATCGGCAGTCGGC
>JBIOWI010000127.1:0-12673 GCA_044868325.1 Hyphomicrobiaceae bacterium | reverse complement strand
CCGCCGCCCTGTTCTCCGCCGAGCCGATCCGCCTCGCCGACGCGACCAAGGCCGACCGCGGCTACGAGCTGGCCCTGGGGCGCAGCGACCGCAGCCTCGTGCCCCGGAAGGCACACAACCCGATCCTCACCGGCGCCGAGACTTGCGGCGAGGCCCTCGAGCTGTTCGTAGCGTCTGCCGCCGACCAGATCGTGGCCAACCGCACCGCCGTCGTAGAGACCGACGATCCGGAGGCTGCGCACCAGCTGCGCGTGGGGCTGCGCCGCCTGCGCAGCGCACTGCGTGCGTTCCGCCCCATCGAGGCTTCCGCAGCCACGCGCGAGCTGCACAGCCACGCCCGCGCTGTCGGCCAGAGCGTCGGCGAGTTGCGCAACGCAGACATCTTCATCGAGGGCATCCACGCCCCCGTGGCCGCGACGCGCAGTGGCGAGCCCGGCTTTGCCGAGTTGCGCGAGGCCCTGCTGGCGCACCGCGCCGCCATGCGCGCCAAGGCGCGCTCTGCCCTCGCCAGCGAGCAGTGGTCCAAGTTGCAGCTCTACCTCGCCCTGTGGCCGCAGACCGTGAAGGACAACCCCAGACTCGCTACACCGGTGCGCCCCTTCGCGGACGAGGCGCTGGGCAGGAGCTGGAGGAAGATCGCCAAGCGGGGGGCAAGACTCGAAACCCTGTCGCTCGAGGAGCGCCACGAGCTGCGCAAGGCGCTGAAGGGCTTCCGCTATGCGGTCGAGTTCTTCGGCTCGCTCTACGACGGCCGCAAGGCGACCCGCTTCGTCAAGGACCTGAAGAAGCTCCAGGACGTGTTCGGCTACGTCAACGACGTGACAACGGCCGAGGCCCTCAACGCCATCTGCGACGAGCGCTGTGCGAGCCCCGCCGCCCAGCGCGCCGCCGGCTACGTGCTCGGCTGGCACCAGGTCAGATCCGAGCACACCTGGGAAGGCGTCGCGGAGGTCTGGCATCGCCTCGCCCGGCGCCCGCGCTTCTGGGGGTGAGGGAGGCTCCTCCGACCCGGCCCATCCATGGAGATCGACTTGGTTCGCGAACGCCTCAACCTCACCCTCGACGCCGAGAAGGTGATCGAGACTATCGCCACTCTGCAGCGGCGCATCGTCGAGCGGTTCCCAGGCGCCGGCCTCGGCGCAGTCTGCGGCAACCTGCTCGCGTTGGCGCAGGCCAGCTCCGCGCGGGCCGAGCGGATCGCCCGCCGCCACGTCCTGCTGCGTCTTGGCCTGCTCGCCCTGTCCGTGCTTGCGGCAGGGCTGCTCGCATGGATCCTGAGCCGGCTCGACTATTCGCGCACCGACGGCGACAGCGTGTTCACCGTGTTCCAGGGCATCGAGGCGGTCGCCAACCTGGTGGTGCTGACGGGCGCCACCCTGCTGTTCACGATCACCATCGAGCAGCGCCTGAAGCGGCGCCGGGCGCTCGCCGCGCTACACGAGCTGCGCGTGATCATGCACGTCATCGACATGCATCAGCTGAACAAGGACCCGAGCGCCTCGGTGATCGTCGGCGGCAAGACGCCGTCTTCGCCGGCGCGCACGCTCACGCCCTACGAGCTGTCGCGCTATCTCGACTACTGCTCCGAGATGATGTCTCTTACCTCCAAGGTGGCGGTGCTGTTCGCCCAGAGCCTGCCTGACCCGGTCGTCACCGAGGCGGTGAGCGACATCGAGCGCATTGCCTCGGGCATGTCGCAGAAGATCTGGCAGAAGATCGTGATGGTCGACACGCTGCTCCTCAAAGCGCCCGCATCGACGCAGCCGGGGGCGCTCCGTCCGCCGGCGCCGAGTCCGGGTGCCCCGGCGCAGAGCGGTGAGGTCGAGGCCGTTTGACCAGGCAGCGTCTCCACATGCCGACCAACGTCCACGATCCGGTCGAGATCGCCCAGGGGCTGATCCGCTGCCCCAGCGTGACCCCGCAGGAGGGCGGCGCGCTGTCGTTCCTGGAGAGCGTGCTGGGGCCCGCCGGCTTCGCCTGCCATCGGCTCACCATGCGGGCACCGGGCACGGCGGATGTGGAGAACCTCTACGCCCGCGTGGGCTCCGGCAGCCCCCATCTGTGCTTCGCGGGCCATACCGACGTGGTGCCGTTCGGCGACGCGGCGGCCTGGACGCGGCCGCCGTTCGCGGCCGACATCGTCGACGGCGTGCTCTACGGGCGGGGCGCCGTCGACATGAAGGGCGGTATCGCCTGCTTCGTGGCGGCGGCCCTCGGCCACATCCAGGCGAACGGCGGCCTTCCGCGCGGCTCCCTCTCGTTCCTCATCACAGGCGACGAGGAAGGGCCCGGCGTCAACGGCACGCCCAAGGTCCTGGAATGGATGCGGGAGAGCGGCGAGGCGCCCGACGCCTGCTTGGTGGGCGAGCCCACGAGCTCCAATGCGGTGGGCGACGAGGTCAAGATCGGCCGGCGCGGCTCCGTGACCGTCGAGATCACCGTGCTCGGCAAGCAGGGCCACGCGGCCTACGGCCACCTGGCCGAGAACCCCATCCCCAAGCTCGCGCGCATGATCGACCGGCTGAGCGCCACGCCGCTCGATGTCGGCACTGCCAGGTTCCAGCCGTCGAGCGTCGAGGCCACCGTGGCGACGGTGCCCAACAGCACCCCTAACATCATCCCGGCCTGGGCGCGCGCCGTCCTCAGCGTCCGCTACAACGACCTGCACACGCGGGCGGGCATCGAGGCCTGGGTGCGCGGCCACTGCGAGGCCGTGGCGCAGGAGCTGGCCGCGCGGTTCACGCTGGCCTTCTCGGGGACGCACGAGGTGTTCCTGACGGAGCCAGGACCGCTCGCCGCAGCCGTGTGCGGGGCCGTTGAGAGCGTCACCGGCCGCGCCCCGGCGCTGACCACCAACGGTGGCGCGTCGGATGCCAGCTTCATCCGCAAGCACTGCCCCGTGGTGGAGCTGGGCCTCCTCAACGCCACCGCCCACCAGGTCGACGAGCGCGTTTTGGTAGCCGACCTCGTGAGGCTCACCGCGATCTACCGCCGGGTGATCGAGACGTACTTCGGGTAGGTGCGGGCACCTTTCGCATAAGTAATGATCGGCACCGACAGCCGGCGCCCCTACCGGCCGTTCATGGGAAACGAAGGTTGTGCGGAGGCGCCGGACCCCGGTGGGACTGGCGACACCGATCAGCGAAGGAGATGCGTCTCATGAAAAGGCGTTGGAGCAGTCTTGCGGTGGCCGCCCTGGCGGTGCCCGTCGCCATCCCCGTTGCCGTGGCTCTCGCCCAGACGCAGGCGCCGCCGCCATCGCCCCCTTCCCGAGTGGAGGGCCGGTCGCCCGAAGTGCAAGCCCGCCTCTTCGATGGCCGTATGGCCATGATCAAGGAATCGCTGAAGCTCGACGAGCGGCAGCTGCAACTGTGGGCGCCCGTCGAGACCGAGCTCCGCGCGTCATTCGAGGCGCGCCTGAAGGCGCGCGCCGACCGGGAGGCCAGGCGCCAGAGCGGCGAGCGCACCCCGCCCGCGCTGCCGGACCGGCTCGACCGCGCAAGCCAGCGCGCTGCGGAGCGCGCCGGGCGGCTGAAGGCGCTCGCCGAGGTCTTCCGGCCGTTCTATGCGACGCTCAGCGATGAGCAGAAAGCCGTCGCCGGCGCGGTGCTGAGGCCGGCGTGGGATCGCGGCTTCGGCGGCAGACGCTGGCATATGCGGCGTGCAGCGCTGCAGGAGCTATAGCGCGACGGATTGCGGACACCCGCTTCGTTATGATGGGAACCTGGGGTGGGCTCCTCCGACACCCCAGCTTATCGGGCACCCGGACATCTCCCCCGTCCGGGTGCCCGATTGCTTTATTGGGCGCCGGTATTCCGACACCACGGCCCGAGGCGAGGGGCTGAGCCTGCTCCGGCGTCGCTCAGGCGTCGAAGAACACCGTCTCGTCGGCGCCGCCCTGGACGCGGATGTCGAAGCGCCAGACGTTGGGGCTCTTCGGATCCGGCTTGGCCATCAGGGTGTCGCGCCGCTCGGGCGGCACCAGTGTCAGGATCGGGTCCGACGCATTGGCCGGGTCGCCCACGAAGTAGATGCGGGTGTCTGTCATGGTCTCAGATCACCTGCTTTTTTTGGTGTCGGACCCTCCGGGTCTGACACCATTGCTCCTGACCTCGTTGTGTGCCGGTGTCGCACCCAGAGGGTCGCAACCACGTCTACTTTTTACTGAGCGAGGAGCCGGGGCTGGAGCGGCGCTTCGGCGAGAGCTACCGCACCTACAAGGCGAACGTGCCACGCTGGCTGCCCAGGCTGACGCCGTGGAGCTGACGTGGGCAGACTCCTCGCCTTCAGCGGCGCGATTGAATCGCTGCCGTTCGCGCGGAGTTGGGTACTACTTGGAGCGCGCGAGAATCTTCTCGAGCCTGTCCAGGACCTGCATTGCCGGCAGCGCCTGGGCAATGCTCGAATTGGGCTCGCGCTTCTCCTTGATTGCGGCGAAGAACTCGCGGTCCTGAAGCTCGATGCCGTTCATCGAGACATCGACCTTGGACACGTCGATCTTTTTCCCGTCGCCGTCGTTAAGGTCGTCATAGCTCGCGATGTAGGTGCCGTTGTCGCAGATGTAGCGGAAGAACGTGCCCAGGGGACCCTTGTTGTTGAAGGAGAGCGAGAGCACGCACACCTTGCCGGAGGGCGTCTTCATCAGAATGCCCATGTCCATGGCGATGCCAAGCTGCGGATGATAGGGCCCCTCGATTGCGTAGCAATCCGAGACCGGCTCGCCCGTCTGATACATGAAAAGATCGACGGTGTGGCAGGCGTGATGCCAGAGGAGGTGATCTGTCCAGCTGCGCGGCTTGCCGGCCGCATTCATGTTCGTGCGGCGGAAGAAGTAAGTCTGCACGTTCATCTGCTGGATGGAGAACTCGCCCTTCTCGATGCGCTTCTTCACCCACTGATGCGAAGGATTGAAGCGGCGCGTATGGCCGGCCATCGCGACAAGGCCCGTCTCCTTCTGCACGCGGACCAGCTCCTCGGCATCCGTGAGGCTGTCCGCCATCGGGATCTCGATCTGGACATGCTTACCGGCGCGCATCGCCTCGATGGCCTGGCGGGCGTGCATCTGAGTGGGCGTCGCCAGGATCACGGCCTCGACGCCGGGCTGCTTCAGAGCCTCGGAAAAATTCGACGTCCAATGCGGGATCTTGAATTTCTGAGCGGCCTCCTTGGTCGACTCAGGCGAGCCGCCCGCGAGCGAGACCACCTCGATACCCGGGATGTTCTGGATCCCCTCCAGATGCTTCTGGCCGAATGCACCCTGTCCCGCCACTACGATTTTCATGATTGCTCCTCTCGTCGCTTAGATCGGCAGTCGGCAATCTGGTGTCGGCAGTCGGAGTTCCCGAAGGCCGATGCCAGATACCGGACACCCGACTGGGCTAGCGTGCCTCCAGAATGATGTTGCCGACAGCGGTCGAGGACGCCGGCACATGGTAGAAGCGGTAGACCTCCTCAACCCGGTCCCCCAGCGCGCCGCGCATCGTCAGCCACATCACCATCTCGATCGCCTCGTTGCCGGCCTCGCGCAGGTATTCGAGCGGCGGCAGGTCCGCGAGGCGCTGGGGGTTGCGCGACAGGTCGTCGAGGAAATCGGTGTCGAACTTCGTGTTGACGAGGCCCGCGCGGGGGCCCTGGATCTGGTGCGAAAGGCCGCCGGTGCCGAAGATGACGACCTTCAGGTCCTCGTCCCAGCTTTCAATCGCCTTCTTGATCGCCTTGCCCAGCATGTAGCAGCGATGGCCCGTGGGCGCCGGATACACCACGACATTGACGGCAAGCGGGATCACGCGGCACGGCCAGTCTTTGGGCTGGCCGAAGAGCAGCGACATCGGCACGGTCAGGCCGTGATCGACCTGCAGCTCGTTGACGATGGTCATGTCGAACTCATCGAGCACGAGCGATTGCACGAGATGGGAGGCAAGCTCGGGATGCCCCTTGACCACGGGCACGGGACGCGGGCCCCAGCCTTCGTCCGCGATCTGGAACTCGTCCGCGCAACCGATCGCGAAAGTCGGGATCATCTTGAAGTCGAAGGCGTTGACATGATCGTTGTAGATCATGACCACGACATCGGGCTTCGTTCTCGCCATCCACTCCTTGGCCTTTTCATAGCCTTTGAAGACGGGCGCCCAATAGGGCTCGCCGGATTTGCCGTTGTCGAGCGCGGCTCCGATGGCCGGCGTGTGCGAGGTGCCGACGCCTGCAATAATCTTCGCCATCAGGCTTCTCCGCGTTCTTTCTTGGAGCGCCAGCCTTCGACGGAGCGCCCACCCTTCAGCATCATGTCGACATAGTCCTTCTCAGGCACACCGACCATTTGCGAGGCCATGAATTGATAGGATTTGCCGTCGGTGAAGGCGAGCTTTGCGAGCGCATAGGAGACGCCGCCAAGCTCGAGAAGGCGGTTCCATGCGCGCTTCATCACCGCCTCGCGCTGCTCCTCCGTCATCGGGAATTTCAGGAGATATTTGTGCTCGTCGGCCAGGAACTCCTTGCGGTTCTCCGCCTTCATCAGCGAATAGAGAAACTGGTTGAGGTAATAGCCCTGCCGCGCGCGCTGGGCATCGAACACCCAGGTTCCCGGGATGTCCTCATAGGCTTCCTGCTTCTTGGCCATTTCCTGTCCCTGTGTTGGCCCCCGATATCGATCCTGGCCTTCGCCTCCAGCCCGCCCTCTATAAGCCTGCCTGAGAGTGGGCGCGATCCTAATTCAAGGCGCGCAGCGTTGTCACGTCGTACCGAAAGCCGCCGAGCCGGGGTCATGCCTTGCCATGGAAGGCCGCCCTGGTGCGCGCGTGCAGGTCGCGCAGCACGGCCAGCTCCTCGGTCATCGGCGGCGGCGTTTCGGCCACCTTGACGGTCGCAGGTCTCCGGGTCCGGCCCGCTGGGCGTGGATCACGGCGCTGTCGAGCTTCATGGCGGGCACCGTGGCCAGCACCTCGCCGGTGTAGGGGCAGGCGACCGACTTGATGTTGAGGTTCACGGTGGGCAGCTCTGCCCCGCGGTAGCCGCGGAACACGGCGAAGGGCAGCCCGGCCGCGCCCGCCTCGTAGGCGTTGGCCATGGCGGCGTGGCTGTGCTCCTCGATTTCCAGGGGCTGCGGCCAGCCCTGCTCGTAGGCGTCGCGGAAACGGTGCAGCGAGCCGACGCCCGGATTGCCACCCCACGAGAAGATCATCTTCCGCACCGCGCCCACGCCGATCAGCTGGTCGTAGAGCAGGTCCGGCGTCATGCGCACCAGCGTGAGGTCCTTCCGTCTCTGGCGGATGGCCTCGTGCCCCGCTGCATAAGGGATCAGGTGCGTGAAGCCCTCGAAGGCGACCTTGTCGCCGTCGCGCACGACCTCTTCGAGGGCAGCGGACAGGGGGAGGATCTTGGCCATTCGCGACATGCCAGATGCTTTGGCCGGATGCTTTGGGCCGGATGCTTTGGTGTGGCGCCAGTCTTGTCAGACCGCCCGGCAAAAGCAAGCCGCCAAATCAACGCGGCAGAGGGGCGAGGTGAGACCCCAGCGGCTCTGTCCCCATGGCCGCCACGTGGGTTGCCGAACGGCTACAGGGCCGCCGCTTTATTCCCTCTCCAAGCGTCCGGACGTTGCGTCGAGAAATACTGCACGCTAACAAATAGTATGCGGATCGTCTTCCGACGTCGGTTGCGCGAGTTTGTTGCGTCGCTCGCCGGGCAGCGCGATCAGCCGGCAGTCGGTTCTGCCCTCGACGACTGGTATGCCAACGTAAAGAGAGCCGTCTGGAAGGAACCCGCGGACATCAAGGCGAAATACGGCTCCGCGAGCATTCTCAAGAATCGGAGAGCGGTCTTCAATATTTGTGGCAACAGCTATCGACTGGTCGTAAAGATCAATTACGTAAAGGGGGTGGTCTTCATCAGGTTCATAGGCAGCCATGCCGCATACGACAAGATCGACGCCGACGAGGTGTGACGTGCAAATGGTCAAGGTTCGCCCCATCAAGACCGAGGCCGACTACGACGCGGCGCTGGCTCGGGCAGAACAACTCATGGATGCCGAGGAGGGTACGGCCGAGGCGGAAGAGCTGGACGTCCTCGTCACGCTCATCGAGGCATACGAGGATGTGCACTATCCCATGCCGATGGGCGACGTAGACCCGATCGAGTATATCAAGGCCCGCATGGAGCAGCAGGGGTTGACGCGTAAGGACCTGGAACCCCTGATCGGCAGCCGGACGCGTGTCGCCGAGGTCTTAAACCGCAAGCGCGACCTGACTCTCCCCATGATCCGCCGGCTTCACGCCGAGCTTAAGATACCCGCAGAGGTACTGCTTCGTCCCACACGGGCAGGTTCCCGCAGTCCCCGCCGTCGGTCTCGCGGGTCGGCCGGGATGGCGGCGGAATGAGCCTTCCAGCGGCGTGACTAGCCCGCCAGCTTTCCCAGCAGCCCCGTCAGGGTGACCGCCTCGCGCTCCGAGATGCGGCGGCCTACCGCCTCGGAGATGGCCTTCGCATAGGTCGGCCACATGCGTTTGCGCGCCTCCCGCCCCGCCGGCGTTATGACGATGCGCTGGCCGCGGCCGTCCTCCTCGCAAGGATTGCGCCCGACGTAGCCGGCCTCCGCCAGGCGGTCGATCAGGCGCGAGACGTTGGACTGGGCGATCAGCCGCCGGCGCTCGATCTCGAAGGGCCGGAGGCCGGCTGCGCCCGCTTTGTCCAACTCCCACAGCACGTCGTACCAGGCGCTGGGCGGCATCCCCGCGTCCCGAAACGCCCGCTCGATCCTCGTGAGCGCCGCCTGTTGCGCCCGGTTCAGCGCAATCCAGGCATCGACGACGGCCTCGCTCGGCTCCTTCGGCATGATCACGTCCCCACAACAGGCGATCACAATAGCGATACATGCAATCGCATGCAACTTGACATTTTCATGCAATCGCATCTATATCCATGCAAGCGCATTCATCTTAAAACCCCTCGCAAGAGCCACAACGGTGAGGCAAGCCATGTCCGGTCTGACCCTCGTCAGCCACCATCTGTGCCCCTACGTGCAGCGCGCAGCCATCGCGCTCACCGAGAAGGGCGTCGCCTTCGAGCGCATCGCCATCGATCTCGCCGCCAGGCCCGACTGGTTCACGGCCATCTCGCCCCTCGGTAAGGTGCCCCTGCTCAGGGTGGCGCGGCCAGGGCGCGGCGAGGCGGTGCTGTTCGAGAGCGCCGTCATCTGCGAGTACATCGAGGAGACGCAGCCCGGCCCTGCCCTGCACCCGAGCGACCCGATCGAGCGCGCCGAGCACCGCGCCTGGATCGAGTTCGCCTCCTCCATCCTCGCCGACATCTACGGTATCTACACGGCGTCGGAAGTATCGTTGTTCGAGGCTAAGCGGCAGGCCCTGGCCCAGAAATTCGCGCGCTTGGAGGAGGTGCTGGGCGCCGGCCCCTACTTTGCGGGCAGTCGCTTCGGCCTCGTCGATGCGGCCTTCGGCCCGGTGTTCCGCTACTTCGACGTATTCGACACCGTCGCCGACCTCGGCATCCTGGCCGGCAAGCCGAAGGTCGCCGCGTGGCGGTGCGCGCTGGCGGACCGCCCGTCGGTTCGTACTGCCGTCGCTGCCGATTACCCCGAACGCCTGCGGCGGTTCCTCGACGCCCAGGACTCGCACCTGCGCACCCTGATGCGAGGTGTCAGACACTCCGGGTCTGACACCGTAGCTCCAACCCCGGTTGCGTAACGGTGTGAGCCGCTCACCGGCTGGCGCCGACCCTCGATGACGAAACGGAGCGCGCCGCAGGGTCCCCTCCCCCCTTGTGGGGGAGGGATAGGGTGGGGGGAAATCCCGAACCTCGAAGAATCGTGGTTCCCCAAGGGGGAGGGGAATCCGCGCAGCGCTTGCCGCACAAGTTTCGTTTCAGACCCAGAGGGTCTGACACCGTCGCTGGCACCCATTTGAGGCAAGCCCCATGGACACATTGTTCGTCCCTCTCTCGCTCGCTGCCGGCGCCCTGCTCGCCGTGCAGGCCGGCGCCAACGCGCAACTCGCGAAGGCGGCCGGGTCGCCCTTCGTCGCGACCACGCTGCAACTCGCCATGGCGGCCATCCTGCTGCTGGTCGCAACCCTCGTCACCGGCAGCGCGGCGGCGCTGTCGCTGCTTCCGCACGCGACATGGTGGCATACCATCGGCGGTACAGCCTCCGCGTTCTACGTGGTCTCGGCTATCCTGCTGTTTCCGCGCATCGGCGCCGTCGTGACCGTCGGGCTCTTCATCGCCGGACAGGTGCTGGCCTCGATGGCCCTCGACACATTCGGGCTTCTCGGCATCGCAGCCACCGGGCTGAGCCTTGCCGGCGCGGTCGGCGCCACCCTGGTTTTGGCCGGCGCGGCCCTGATCGTGCTCGGACAGCACGGCCAGCACCAAATCGCCCGCGAGCAGATCGGTTGGATCGTGCTGGCGCTGGCCGCCGGTGCCCTGCTCCCTGTCCAGGGGGCCGTGAACGCGCTGCTCCGTCACGACCTTGACGGTGCCGCGTTCGCCGTAGGCACCGTCTCGTTCGTCGTGGCGACGGTGGCCATGGCCGCAGCGCAGATCTTGGCGACGGCGCTGCCGGGCGCCGCCAAGCCGACCCTCACGGACAGCCTGCAGGGCCTGGCGTCCTTACCCTGGTGGGGCTGGCTCGGCGGCTTCGCCGGCGCGACCTATGTGACAACGGTGTTCGCGGCGATCCCCGCCATCGGCGCCGCCGCAACGGTCGGCCTTACGGTCGCCGGCCAGCAGGTGGCATCGGTCTTTGTCGACAAGTACGGCTGGTTGCGCCTGCCGCAGCGCCCCGTCTCAGCGAGACGGCTTGCCGGCGTCGCGCTGCTCCTCGCCGGCATCGTCGCGATCAAGGCCTTGCAATGACACGAGGGCAGACAGGTCAGCGCGCTCTGCCCGCCGCTCAGTGCAGCAGGTAGTCGCCCTCGATCAGCCTGAGCTCCGTCGGCCCGATCAGCTTCTTGTGGGCGACCGTGACACGGTAGAGCTTGCCATCCAGATTGTGCGACCAGAACTGCAGGAAGCCCTGCAGGCGCGGGAACAGCGGGTGCACGTCGTAGTCCTGCCAGATGAAGCTCTGCAACAGCAAGGGGTGGTCCGGCAGGCGATAGAGGATCTCGGCCGTGGTCAGGCTGTAGCCCGCAAGCTGGGCGCGGAAGTCTCGATCCGTCGGTCTCGTCCTTGTCGTCATTCGCCATTGCCTTGCTTGTCCCCTCGGAACGCTGGGGGTAAAGCAACGATGCAAGCCTTGCGCAAGTTCCGCAAGTGCCTTGCTGAGCAGCACTTTTCCGACAGTGCCAACAAACTCCGGCCGGCCGAGCGCAAGGCGGCTCTCGCTCCGATCGGTTGATCTTTGGCACTCGGACCTTGACACTGCCAAACAGCCTTCCTTATACCCTCGCTGAGGCGCTTGCCGCCGATCTAGCCACAGCTTCGGGCGTGCACGCGCTTTCCCAAGCGAGAAGGTGGCGTAAACCCCTTCGATTCTGAACATCCATTGGTAAGCGATGAGGTGGAAGCCATGACGTTTCGCCCACTGCATGATCGGGTGCTCGTACGCCGCGTCGACGAGGAGGAGAAGACCGCCGGGGGCATCCTCATTCCCGACACGGCCAAGGAGAAGCCGATGCAAGGCGAGGTGATCGCCGTCGGTCCGGGCGCGCGCGACGAGACCGGGAAGATCGTGCCGCTCGAGGTCAAGAAAGGCGACCGCGTTCTGTTCGGCAAATGGTCCGGCACGGAGGTGAAGATCGACGGCCGGGAGCTGCTCATCATGAAGGAGGGCGACATCCTGGGGATCATCGAGGGAAAAGCGTCGGTGCGCGCCGCGGCTTGATCGCGGCCCTCTCCGCCCTTGGCCTCGGGAGGCTCGCGGGTGAGGAAAGGAGGCGGCAGGGGTCAGACCCCTTTCAAACGCCGCCTGAAAGTAGGCACGAACCTAAGAGGAAAGGGGTCTGACCCCTTAGCACATCATGGCAGCCAAAGACGTCAAGTTCTCCCAGGACGCGCGCGAGCGCCTGCTGCGCGGCGTCGATATCCTAGCCAACGCCGTCAAGGTCACCCTGGGCCCCAAGGGCCGCAACGTGGTGCTGGAGAAGTCGTTCGGCGCCCCTCGCGTCAGCAAGGACGGCGTGACGGTCGCCAAGGAGATCGAGCTGGAGGACAAGTTCGAGAACCTGGGCGCTCAGATGCTGCGCGAGGTCGCCTCCAAGACCTCCGACGTGGCCGGGGACGGCACCACCACGGCCACCGTGCTGGCCCAGGCGATCGTGCGCGAAGGCGCCAAGTCGGTCGCTGCCGGCGCCAACCCGATGGACCTGAAGCGCGGGGTCGAGCAGGCGGTGGCCGCCGTGGTCGAGGAGCTGAAGACGCAATCGAAGAAGGTCACCTCCAACGACGAGATCGCCCAGGTCGGCACCATCTCGGCCAACGGCGACCACGAGGTCGGCAAGATCATCGCCGAGGCGATGAAGAAGGTCGGCAACGAGGGCGTCATCACCGTCGAGGAGGCCAAGAGCCTGGAGACCGAGCTCGACGTGGTCGAGGGCATGCAGTTCGACCGCGGCTACATATCGCCCTATTTCATCACCAACGCCGAGAAGATGCTGGTCGAGCTGGAGAGCCCCTACATCCTCATCCACGAGAAGAAGCTCTCCACCCTGCAGGCGCTGCTGCC
>JBIOWI010000126.1:0-37628 GCA_044868325.1 Hyphomicrobiaceae bacterium | reverse complement strand
GCAGTCGTAGGGATCAAATTTTCGACTGCCGACGCCCGACTGCCGAATCTCGACACCGTGAAACTTGACACATCTGCGCCAACTCATCGAGCTCAAGCAGGCTAGCCACCTTGTGCCGAGTAGCACTCAGCCTTCCGGCATTCCCACCGGCGCGCTATCCTCTTGGTCGACGGGCTTCTGCCGTGAAGGCGCCCCACAACCGCCGTGGACGACTCCTCCAAAGTCGTCCACCGCGCCGGCCACTATGCGGGGGGTGGGGCGAGCTCCTTACGGATGTTGCTTGCCGAGATTCGCTCCGTCTCCTCGTCGAGGACCAAACGCTCGACGTTATATCCAACATCGCGACCGTAGAAGACGTCGGTGATATTGGGAACCTGGATCACCAGAATGCGCCCCCGGTACTGCCACAGCGCCGATTGGATGCGGGTCTTTACGGCGTGAAAGGGCAAGGGGTTCTTGGCATTCGTACCAAATGTGTCGCGCACTGCAATGCAGACCTGACCGACGCGCGTGAGCCCTTCCTCGATCAGTTTCTTGTGTCCCTCGTGAAAGGGCTGATAGCGACCGACGAACAAGGCGGTCGGGGCTCTCGGATCGAATGTGGGTAGCACCTTCTCGCATATATGCTCTGCCCAGTATGCAGGCGAGCCTTCGGCAGTGACGCGCACGTCCCAATGTTCCGGTTCCTCGAACAGGGCGTCGGTATCAGGAAACCGGCTTTTCTTGATGCGATCCACCCATACGATGAACGCCTCGCCGAATGCAGCTCTAGTCTCCCGGGTTGGGCAAATAAAATCGGCGATGGCATAGGTGCCGGATTCAACGACACGTTCGCAAAGCCAGCCCATCCGCCGCGCCTGCTCGGTCCTGTCTTCGTGGGTAAAGCCTAGATCCTTGTTTATGTTGGCACGTATGGCGTCTGCATTGAAATGCACAGCGTTGAGTCGCGGCACGAGTGTGTTTGCTAGCGTGGTCTTGCCGGCTCCGGGCAGGCCCATGATCAGTATTTTCCTTGCGGCAACAGGTGCCATCGTACCTCCGTTGGCAGATGCCTTCGTATTCTTATCGACAAGTCACTTATCGACAAGTCACACTCTCTCGCGGTGCCGCGCTCTCTTCGCTTTCAAATTTGTAGCCCAGCGCCTCGATCTCCCTGGCGTACCACCTGGCGACGAGGTCGCGAGTGCAGTCGCTGTAATAGGTCGAGTAGTGCCGCTTGTCCTTCCGATACTTGCGCAATCTTGGCATATCGAGAGGACCTGGAATACCGAGCGTTGTGACAAGCTGGTCGATCTCTTCGGCAAGCCGCTCATAACGTAGGACCCGGTCGGCAACGATCTCTCGCCCGATCGCATAGATCGACCAGTTGTTCAGCCGCACATATTCGGTATTGCGATAGACGAGGGAGCGCATATTGCGATCGAAGCGGTCGGCCGGCTTACCTTTCTTCCATTCGCGATGCGCGTGGAGCGACACTTGCCGATCCCAGGGATTTCTCTCGATCGAGAATTTGTAGTAGCTGTCGAAGATTCTCCGGCCTAGGACATCGCGGACCTGGCGCGCGGTCGCGTGCGTATGAAGTCCGAACCATTGCGGAAAGTGGCGCTGCAAGGCACCATGATGGATCGGGGAGAATTTTGCCCAAGGCGGGCGCGACATTGTTGCTTGCAGGTCGTTCTCGTCGAGCACGCTCTGCAGGGCCGTTACCAGGCTGGTACTGGCGGTCTTCTCGGTACGCAGAAAGATGAAGCGGTACTTATGCGAGACTATCATGAAGCTGCGGATTTCTGCGGACCCGTGCGACAACCTTCCCGCGGGGACCACGATTAGCCATCATCACGGCGGCCTGATGCCGAATCGATGTTGAGAGTGAGGCTCTTGTGCGGCGTGTTATGGGCGACCGCCTCGATGTCCATCCCGCCTTGTCGAGCAGATGAAGGAAAGGCGCGAGTGGCGCGCTCGATCAGTGCCGAGGATCGACGACGAGAATCCGCTTAGCTTGGCACCGGCCGGGCGGCCGGCCCTGCGGGGCACAGGTCCGCAGTCTGCGCATGGCACCTATGCCGGCGCGGGCTCCACCACCAGCACGGTGCCCTTGCTGCCAGTGACCGTCACCCGCGTACCGGCCGGAGCGTCGGGGCCTTCGGCAGGCCAGAGCGTATCGCCCACGCGCACCTTGCCGCGGCCGTTCTCGATCGCCTGCTCCACCACCAGCGAGCGGCCCACGTACTGCTGGCCGCGCACGTTGAGGTCAGGCAGGTCGCTGATGGCCACGTCGGGGCGCACGAAGCGCCTCACCCAGAACAGGACCAGCACCGACAGCAGGACGAAGGCCAGCACCTGCCAGGGCCATGTCATGCCGACGCCGAGAGCGACGATCCCGATCACCGCGGCGGCAAGACCGAACCACAGAAAGTGCACCCCCGGGATCACCGTCTCCAGGGCCAACAGGACGACTGCCAGGATCAGCCAGTTCCAGGCCCCGAGGCCCAGGAGCAACGACCAAATGCCTTCCATCGATCCCTCCCCTTAGTCGTGAGGCAGTGAGGCAGTAGGGCAATAAGGCAGTATGAGTGCGCTATGACCACATACTGCCCTATTCCCCTACTGCCCTATTCCCCTACTGCCTTAAGTGCTCGGCACACTGCCCGAGCCGGAGCGCGTCAACGGGCGGGCGCCGGGGCCCGCTCCGTTCTTGCCGAACGCCTCGCTGGTGATCTCGGCAAGGCCCGCCAGCGAGCCGATGACGCTCGCGGCATCGAGCGGCATCATCAGGATCTTCTGGTTGGGCGACTTGGCGATTGCCTCCAGCGCCTTCACGTAGTTGTTGGCGACGAAGTAGTTGATCGCCTGCACGTTGCCCGCAGAGATGGCCTGGCTCACCACCTCGGTGGCCTTGGCTTCCGCCTGCGCGAACCGCTCGCGCGCCTCGGCGTCGCGGAAGGCGGCCTCCTTGCGGCCCTCGGCCGCCAGCACGACCGCCTGCTTCTCGCCCTCGGCCTTGAGGATGGCCCCCTGCCGCAGGCCCTCGGCCTCGAGGATCTGTGCGCGCTTCTCGCGCTCGGCCTTCATCTGGCGCGCCATGCTGTCGACTAGATCGCGGGGCGGGGCGATGTCCTTGATCTCGATGCGCGTCACCTTCACGCCCCAGGATTCGGTGGCCGCGTCGACCACCTGCAGGAGCCTGGCGTTGATCGTGTCGCGATTGGACAGCAGCTCGTCCAGGTCCATCGAGCCCATCACGGTGCGGATGTTGGTCATGGTGAGGTTGACGATAGCTGCGCGCAGCTGGTCCACCTCGTAGGCGGCTTTGGCGGCGTTCAGCACCTGGAAAAAGTTGACGCCATCGACGGTCACCATGGCGTTGTCCTTGGTGATGATGTCCTGCGAGGGGATGTCGATCACCTGCTCCTTCATGTTCATCTTGTAGCCGATGCGCTCCATTACCGGGACCAGGATATGAAGGCCGGGGTTGAGCGTGCGGGTGTAGCGGCCGAAGGTCTCGACCGTGTAGTTGAAGCCCTGCGGCACCGTCTTGACCGTGCTCCACAGGACGACGAGGACGAGCCCGACCAGCAGCACGACGACGACCTGAAAGCCGCCGGAGAAGATGTCGAGGATGTTCATGACGGGACCCCCTGCTCAACGCTGAGTATGAATCTGGTGACGGCGTGTGCCGAGTTTTAGATGGTGATGGAGAACTAACGGTAAATCAAATGTTTACGTGGAAGTTGCAGTGAGCTGAAGGCAAGTCGCGCGCGACCGGAGCCGGCGGAGAGCCGATGCCGGCGACGGCCCAAGTCAGATCCAGCCGGCCAGCTCGCGGCGAACGACGGCCTCGATGACCCGCATGCCGGCCGGAGTGGAATTGAGACACGGAACGTAGACGAAACTCTCGCCGCCGCTGTCGAGGAACGCCCGCCGGTTCTCCATCTCCAGCTCCTCCAGCGTCTCCAGACAATCGGCCGCGAAGCCCGGCGCAACCATGGCGAGGCGCTTCACGCCGGACCTGGCGAGGCGCTCCACGGTATCGATGGTGTAGGGCTGCAGCCACGGGGCGCTGCCGAAGCGGGACTGGTAGGTCATATGCCAGCGCGCCTCGGGCCAGCCGAGCCGCTCGCGCACGAGCCGCGAGGTCTCCCGGCAGTGGGCGGGGTAGGGATCGCCCTGCTCGGCATACGCCTCCGGCATGCCGTGGAACGACATCGTCAGTGCGTCGGGCTCAAAGTCGAGCTTGGCGAGATGGTCGCGGATCGAGCCGGCGACGGCGTCGATGTAAGCCGGATCGTCGAAATAGGGCGGAGCGACGCGGACGGTGGGCTGCCAGCGCATCGCCATCAGCGCCCGGAACGCCTGGTCGCAGGCCGTGGCCGTGGTGGCTGCGGCGTATTGGGGATAGAGCGGCAGCAGCAGAATGCGGTCGCAGCCCTGGGCGTGCAGCGCGGCGAGGCGGGGGGCGACGGCCGGGTTGCCGTAGCGCATGGCCCAGTCGACCACGATACGCTCGTCCGCCAGGGTCGCGGCCAGCCTCTCCGCCTGCTCGCGGGTGATGGTCTTGAGCGGGCTCTCGTCCCGCTCCCGGTTCCAGATCTTGTCGTAGTCGCGGCCCTTCCTGCCGGGGCGCACGGTGAGGATGATCAGATTGAGGATAAGCCACCATTTGAGGCGCGGCTCCTCGATGACGCGCCGGTCGGAGAGGAACTCCTTGAGATAGCGCCGCATCGACCGGTAGTCGGTGGCGTCGGGCGTGCCAAGGTTCAGAAGCAGCACGCCGATGCGGCGCTCAGGCGAGACCTTCGGTGGAGTGGCGTTCTGGCTCATTCGATCTGGTTCCACGCAGCCGGTGTGTTGTTTTGCGTCGAAGCCGAAGCGTAGGGTGCAATAAGCGGAGCGCATTGCACCGTCTTTGCCCGCCGTAGGCCGAAACGGTGCAATGCGCTCGCTTCGCTCGCTTATTGCACCCTACGCTACCCGACCTTGGGCCGGCCGACGCTCACATAGGTGAAGCCGTGCCCGGCCATGGCCTCGGGCCGGTAGATGTTGCGCAGGTCGACCACGACCGGCCGCTTCAGCAGCGACTTGAGGCGGGCCGGATCGAGGGCGCGGAACTCCTTCCATTCGGTCATGACGACCAACGCGTCGGCGCCCTCCGCGCAGGCATAAGGGTCGGGCGCGTAGTCGACGTCGTTGAGGATGGCGCGGGCGTGAATCATGCCCTGCGGGTCGTAGGCGCGCACGCGGGCGCCGGCGTCCTGCAGGGCGGTGATGATGGCGACCGCGGGCGACTCGCGCATGTCGTCGGTCTCGGCCTTGAAGGTGAGGCCCAGCACGGCGATCCGCTTGCCGCGGATGCTGCCGCCGCAGACAGCGACGACCTTGCGGGCCATGGCGCGCTTGCGCTGGTCGTTGATGGAGATGATGGTCTCGATGGAGCGGATCGGCACGCCGAAATCGAGGCCCGCCTTGAGGAGGGCGAGCAGGTCCTTGGGGAAGCAGGAGCCGCCGTAGCCGGGGCCGGCGCTCAGGAACTTCGGTCCGATGCGGTGGTCGAGGCCGATGCCGTGCGCCACCTCCTCCACGTCGGCGTCGGCCTGCTCGCACAGGTCGGCGATCTCGTTGATGAAGGTGATCTTGGTGGCGAGGAAGGCGTTGGCGGCGTACTTGATGAGCTCGGCTCCGCGCCGGGCCGTGAGTAGGATCGGCGTGCCCTTCTCGGCCAGGGGCCGATAGAGCTCGTTCATGACCTCGCGCGCCCGCGCATCGTCCGTGCCGATGACGACCCGGTCGGGGGCCATGAAGTCCTGGATCGCTGCCCCCTCGCGCAGGAACTCCGGGTTGGAGACGACCGACAGGTCGGCATCGGGCCGGATATCGGCTATGATACGTTGGATCTCGTCGCCGGTTCCCACCGGCACCGTCGATTTGGTCACGATCGCCGCATAGCCGCGCAGCGCCTGGGCGATCTCCTGCGCCGCCTGATAGACGTAGGTGAGGTCGGCGAGCCCATCGGCGGGCCGCGAGGGTGTGCCCACGGCGATGAAGATGGCCGCCGCGCCGTCCATCGCGTCGGCCAGCTTCGTGGTGAACGAGAGTCGGCGCTCGGCGACGTTCTTGGCGAGCAGCTCCGCGAGGCCCGGCTCGTAGATCGGCATCCTGCCGCTCTGCAGGGCCTCGATCTTGGCGGCGTCCTTGTCGACGCAGGCGACCGTATGGCCGAGCTCGGCAAAGCAGGCCCCGGAGACCAAGCCGACATATCCGGAGCCGATCATTGCCACGCGCATCAGAAGTGTCCCGTATCCCTGGTGTTGTAGGCGCGGGCGCAGTCTAGGCGCTGCCCGCACGCCCGTCACCTCATGGCGCTCATGGCGCTGATGCCGTTCCGGGCGGCGGTCCTTTTTGGCCGGGAGCAGTAGCGCTAAGCGCGAGCGTGCGACCCCAGGCCATTGGTCGCGGTCTGCGCCGCGGCGGCCAGCGACGCCCCGACCTGTCATATGCAGATATCCGTTGACGGACCCGAACGGTCGCGGTGGCTCTTCTCTGACGCCTGCCTGTTGATACCGGGGATTGTGCGGTTCACAGGCCACCCGCTGCGGTTTATTCGATCGAGGCAGTCAAGCCAAGCGCACGAGCAGCGGCTCGGCCGGCCGCGTCCGGGTGTTCGAGTGTCGATGAAGCATCAGCGCCTGACGGATCTCGATACGCACGCCCGATGCCTGGCGATGTGGCTGGTGGGGCTCGGCCGGCACGAGAAGCGCGTCATCCTCGCGGTCAACGACTTCCTGCTTTTCAACCTCGCGCTATGGCTCGCCATGTCGGTGCGGCTCGGCGAGCCGTTCTTTCCGACGAGCTGGGACCTGTTCATCGTGCTGGGCGCCGCGCCCTGCATCGGCGTCGCCACCTTCTTCCAGATGGACGTGTACCGCCTGGTCACGCGCTTCATCGGGGGGCGGGGGGTGGCGCTCACCGCGGCCGCGGTCGGCCTGTCGGGGCTCTACTGGGGGCTGCTGGTGTACCTCTCAGGCGTCTACAGCGTGCCGCGCTCGGTGGTGCTCTTCTATCCCGTGCTGGCCACCGCGTTCATCTGGGGCAGCCGGCAGATCGCCGCCGGCTTCCTCCGGAGTGCCGGCGTGGCGGTTCCTACGCGCACGGAGGAGCGCGCGAGCCGGGTGCTCATCTACGGCGCCGAGACCGCCGGCATGCAGCTGCTCGAAGCCCTGCAGGGCGCGGGAGACTGTGAGGCCGTGGCGTTCATCGACCCCAATCCTACCCTGCGCGGGCAGTACGTCGGCGGACTGAAGGTGCACCCGCCGGATCGCCTGCCCGGTCTCATAGTACGCCTCGATATCGACGAGGTTCTCCTGGCCATGCCGAAAGCGCGGCGCCAGGAGCGGCAGGCGGCGCTGCGGCAGCTCGAAGGCTTGATGATGCGCGTGCGCACCCTGCCGGCCATCGAGGACATGGCCGCCGGCCGCTTCACGGTGAGCGACCTGCGACCCATAGAGACCGAGGACCTGCTGGGGCGCGACCCGGTACCGCCCGATCCGGCCCTGCTTGCGCGCAACATCGCCGGCAAGTCGGTGATGGTGACCGGCGCCGGCGGCTCGATCGGGTCGGAGCTGGTGCGCCAGATCGTGCGCCAGGGTCCGCGCCGTCTCGTGCTGCTGGAGCGGAGCGAGGCGCATCTCTACGAGATCGAGATGGAGGCCGAGGGGCTGATCGACAGGTCCGACTGGTCCGGCAGCCGGCGGCCGGCGATCGTCTCGGTGCTGGGGTCGGTGCTGGACGCCGGCCTGGTACGCCGGACCATCGAGGAGAGCCGCGTCGAGACCATCTACCATGCGGCTGCCTTCAAGCACGTGCCGATCGTGGAGCGCAACCCGGTGGCGGGCCTTCGCAACAATACGTTCGGCACTATCTGCCTGGCCGATGCCGCCGCGGCCTGCGGGGTGGAGCGGCTCGTGCTCGTCTCCACCGACAAGGCCGTGCGCCCGACCAGCGTCATGGGAGCCAGCAAGCGGCTTGCCGAGATGGCGCTGCAGGCGCGCGCCGCGGAGCGCCCAGGGCAGCATGGGGGCCGCACCGTCTTTGCCATGGTGCGCTTCGGCAACGTGCTCGACAGCTCCGGCTCGGTGGTGCGGCGCTTCCGGCGCCAGATCGAGGCCGGCGGGCCGCTCACCGTCACCCATCCCGAGATGATCCGTTACTTCATGTCGATCCCGGAGGCGGCCGCCCTGGTCGTCCAGGCCGGCGCCATGGCGAAGGGCGGCGAGGTGTTCGTGCTCGACATGGGCGAGCCGGTGCGCATCGACGACCTCGCCCGCTCCATGATCCGCCTGACGGGGCTGGAGGTGCGGGACGAGACCCATCCCCATGGCGATATCGCCATCGAGTACACGGGGCTGAGGGACGGCGAGAAGCTCTACGAGGAGCTGCTGCTGGGCGCCAACATCTACCCCACCGAGCATCCGCGCATCATGCGCAGCCGCGAGCCCTGCCTGCCGCGCCACGAGCTGGACGCCGTGCTGGCGGATCTGCGCGCCGGCATGGCCGACGATTCGGCAGCGACCATCCGAGCCATCCTGGCGCGGGCGGTGGAGGATTACCGGCCGTTTCGGCGGGTGGCGGCTTGAGGCTTTGCCTCAGGCCCGCGCGATCCAGCGTCATCAATCTCGGCGGCGCGGCGTAAGATGCCGCAGTCGCGCTCGTAGAGCAGGATGCACCGCTCGGGGGCCAGGGCATCGGGCTGCAGGACAAAGCCCGCGTGCTGCCGAAGTAGAGGCTCGCTCCCGCATCCCGGCACGTAGCACTCGCGCTTGCCCTTAGGGCACTGGCCATAGCTGCACAGCCGCCCGAGGTAGTCGCCCCAGCCGCTACCGAACAGGAAGATATCGACCTGGTGGTGGGCCACCCCAGGCCCGCCTGACGCGTGGACTGTTGCCACGGCGGCACCACGGGCCTTGTTGAGCGCGGCCAGGTTGTCGAGCCGGTCGATCTGGACGGCGAGATCCACGTCCTTGCAGTAGTGGAGGGTCTCGATGCCGAAGCGCCGGAAATGCGGGAAGTGCGACAGCTCCCTCTCCAGCGGGCGGGCAACCGAGCCGAACAGCGCAACTGCGCGCACCTCGGGCACGGCCACGAAGGCGGTGGTCACGGCATCCGCGGCACGCCGGAAGGTCGCATGCCGCACGAGTTCGTAGCGGTCCTGCTCCTCGACATCTCGGCGGGTCGGGCGTCGGGACATGGTCGCATTCGGAGGGCGCGAATCAGCCCTCCGCCCAGTCAGCCACGCGGGCGAGGAAGGCGAGGCACTTCTCCAGCTCGGCGGTCTCCAGGTACTCGTCGGGCGTGTGGGCCTGGGCGATGTCGCCGGGGCCGCAGACCACAGAGGGGGCGCCGCCGGCCTGGAACAGGCTGGCCTCGGTGGCGTAGCAGACGGCGAAGGTCTCGTTCTGCTGGGCGAGCTTGAGGGTCAGCGGCACGATACCCGCGCCGGCATCGGCCTGGAAGGGCGGCACCTCGTTGACGAGGTCGATGGCGATGCCGGCCTCGGGCGAGGCCTGCCGCATGGGGGCCGCACACCGCTCCTCGGCGAAGCGTCGGAAGCGGGCGTCGAGCGCCTGGCCGTCGAAGCCGGGCAGGCGGCGGATCTCCCAGCCGAGCCAGCAGGACGCCGGCACGATGTTGGAGGCGTTCCCGCCCGCGATCTGCGTGACCTGCAGGGTCGTGTAGGGCGGAGCGAAGCGCGGGTTGCGGCTCGCCTCCTTGAGCTCGGCCTCGATGCGGGCCAGCTCGCCCAGGAGATACCCCGCGTAGGTAACGGCGTTGACGCCCAGGTGCGGCATCGAGGAGTGCGCTGCCTTGCCGGTGAGGCGCACGACCCAGCGCATCGGCCCCTTGTGCGCGTCCACCACGGCCATGCCGGTCGGCTCGCCGACCAGCACCATGCGCGGCAGCGGCAGCGATTTGCCGAGCTCCGCCACCATCGGGCGCACGCCCGTGCAGCCCACCTCCTCGTCGTAGGAGAAGGCAATGTGGATTGGCGTCGTCAGCTTGCGGGCCGTGAGCTCGGGCACCATCGCCAGGACGCAGGCCAGGTAGCCCTTCATGTCGCAGGCGCCGCGGCCGTAGAGCCGGCCGTCGCGCTCCACCAGGGTGAACGGGTCGCTGCTCCAGGACTGCCCCTCCACCGGCACAACGTCGGTGTGGCCGGAGAGCGCGATGCCGCCGACGCCTGACAGACCGACGGTGGCGAACAGGCTGGCCTTCTGGCCGTCCGGGGTGGGAACCAGGGTGGACTCGACGCCGTGCCGGCGCAGGTAGTCCTCGACGAAGCGGACCAGCGGGAGGTTGGACTTGTGGCTCGTCGTGTCGAACGCAACGAGCCGCGCCAGCAGGTCCTTGGCGGCGGCGACGGGGGCTGGCATCTGGTCCTTCGGCTCGAGTCGGTCAGTTCAGGCGCGGCTTGGAGTGTGGGCTGTCGAGCGAGAACGCGGGGATCGTCACGTCGATGCGCCGGCCCTCCCCGGTGGTCATCTGGTAGGTGCCCATCATGATCCCCGACGGGGTCGTCAGCGGGCAGCTCGAGGTATAGCGGAACGAGGCGCCCGGCGCCATCACCGGCGTCTGCCCCACCACGCCCTGACCCTTCACCTCCTCGGTGCGCCCGCTGGCGTCGGTGATGCGCCAGTGCCGGGAGCGCAGCTGCACCGTCTCGCTGCCCTCGTTGACGATCAAGACCGTGTAGGCCCACACGTAGCGGCCGTCGTGCGGCGAGGATTCCTCCTCCAGGTACTGCGGCGTGACGCGCACGCGGATGTCTTGGGTGACGGTTTCGTACATGGTCGAGAACGGCGGGCTAGGGCGCAGGCCAAGTGGGCAAATGGGTAGGCGGAGCGTTCGGGCAGGACAAACTTGGGCACGGATCAACCAATTCTAGAAGCGGCCAGAGCGGCGTCAACATCAGCCGTAAGATCGACCCAGGCCTCCAGGCCGACCGACAGGCGCAGCATGCCGTCGGAGATGCCAAGCTCGGCGCGTGCCTCGGGCTTCAGGCGCTGGTGGGTGGTGGTGGCGGGATGGGTGATGAGGCTCTTGGCATCGCCCAGATTGTTGGAGATCCTGATGAGGCGCAGGGCGTTGAGGAAGCGGAAGGCGGCCGCCTTGCCGCCCTCGATTTCGAAGGTGACGACCTGTCCCGGCCCCGTCATCTGCCGCCTGGCCAGCGCGGCCTGCGGATGGTCCTTGCGGCCGCAGAACAGCACGCGCCTCACCTCGGGGCGGCCCGCCAAGTGGTCGGCGATCCTCGTGGCGGTCTCGCACTGGGCGCGCACCCGGAGAGCGAGCGTCTCCAGACCCTTCAGCATCACCCAGGCGTTGAACGGGCTGAGCGAGGGCCCCGTATGCTTCAGGAAGTTGTGCAGGTGATCCTTGACGTAGGCCGCGGAGCCGAGCACGACGCCGCCGAGGCAGCGGCCCTGGCCGTCGATGTGCTTGGTGGCGGAATAGACCACGATGTCGGCACCGTGCTGCAGGGGCTTCTGCAGCATGGGCGTGGCGAACACGTTGTCGACCACAACCACCGCCCCGGCGGCGTGGGCGATCTCCGACACAGCGGCGATGTCGACCAGGTCGAGCGTGGGGTTGGCGGGCGTCTCGAAAAAGACGGCCCTGGTGTTGGGACGCATGGCCGCCCGCCAGGCGTTGAGGTCGCGGCCGTCGACCAGCGTGGAGGAGATGCCGAGGCGAGGGCACAGGTCCTCCACCACGTAGCGACAGGAGCCGAACAGGGCGCGTGCCGCCACGATATGGTCGCCGGCCTTGAGGAAGCACAGCAGGGACGATGTAACCGCGGCCATCCCGGTAGCCGTGGCGCGGGCGGCCCCGGCGCCTTCCAGGAGCCGCATGCGCTCCTCGAACATGGCCACCGTGGGGTTGGCATAGCGGCTGTAGATGAAGCCACCGGCCTCGCTCTTGAAGCGCTCCTCGGCCTGCTCCGCGGAGGCATAGACGTAGCTCTGGGTGAGGTAGAGGGCCTCGGAGATCTCGCCGAACTGGGAGCGCAGCGTGCCCCCGTGCACCAGCCGCGTCTCGGGGCTCCAGGCTTCGGCGGCGTCCGCGGGCTCGGTCTTGTCGGTCATTGCGCGCTCCTTGGCCGCCTGGGGCCTGTCCGGCCCCGCAGGCAGCAAAAACCGCCTCGTACTGCGCCCATGTCAGCCGGGCGCATCGAGACGGTCCACGCGCGCGGCCATTTTAGCGAGTTGTTTTGCGTGGCTGCAAGCCGGCCGGCCAAATCACCACGTTGTTGCAGTATCGACTTAGCCTGTCGCGGCGTGTGGCGTCAAGCAACGGCATGCAGTAACGGCACGCATCGGTTGCGCCGGCGGCCTTGGTGTGGATCGCCGTACGCGCCGACTGTTGGTAACGGCCCAGACCGGCCTGAACGGCCCTGAACAGCGGCCCGGCGGCGTGCTAGGGGACTGCGCATGGCTCCCACTAAGGCGAAGCGTGGCGGACAGGGCGGCCCGACCGGGGCCGGCCGGAATGTCGTGCCGCTCTTCCAGGCCCCTGCCGGCGGCTCGGAGCGGGTGCCGGGGAGTGGGCTCAACGGGTTGCCCAGGGTGGAGCTGGCGGGCCGGCCCGGCCTCCTGCCGGCCCAGCAGATCGAGGCGCTGAAGAGCCGCAGGAAGATCGATGCCCGCGAAGAGATCCTGCCCGACCAGGTCCAGCCGGCCAGCCTCGACCTGCGGCTCGGCAGCAAGGCCTACCGGATCAGGGCGAGCTTCCTGCCGGGGCGGCACCAGAGCGTGGCGCAGCGGCTGGACAGGCTCAAGCAGCACGAGTTCAGCCTGGACGACGGCGCCGTCCTGGAGCAGGGGTGCGTCTACCTGGTGAAGCTGCAGGAGCGGCTGAGCCTGCCGCCCAGCATCTCGGCGGCGGCCAACCCGAAGAGCTCTACGGGCCGCATCGACGTGTTCACCCGGCTCATCACCGACCGCAGCGAGGCGTTCGACTGGGTGGAGGCCGGCTACGAGGGCGAGCTTTACGCCGAGATCTTCCCCCGCACCTTCAGTGTCAAGGCGCGCACCGGCTCGCGGCTCAGCCAGATGCGCTTCCTGCGCCGGGCGGGCAGCCAGGACCGCTATTGGCGGCCGGAGATCAGCGATGCCGACCTGCGCAAGCTCGATGCCAGGATGCCGCTGGTGAACGGCACCGTGGGCAAGGCCACGATCCGCAACGGGCTCACCGTGGGGGTGGACCTGCGCGGGGCCGGGCGGCGCGCGATCATCGGCTACCGGGCGCTGAAGTTCGCCGACCTCCTGGATGTCGACAAGCGCGGCTACAGCAAGCGGGACTTCTGGGAGCCGATCCCCGCCCCCAAGGACGGCCGGCTGATCCTCAACCCCAACGAGTTCTACATCCTGGCCTCGAAGGAGCGCATCCAGGTCCCGCCGGACTATGCCGCCGAGATGATCCCCATCGACCCGATGATGGGCGAGTTCCGCGCCCATTATGCCGGCTTCTTCGACCCCGGCTTCGGCTTCGCCGAGGAGGGCGGGGCCGGCTCCAAGGCTGTCCTGGAGGTGCGCACCCTGGAGGTGCCGTTCATCCTGGACGACGGCCAGGCCATCGCCCGGCTGGTCTACGAGGAGCTGGCGGAGCGGCCCAGCAAGCTCTACGGGGTGGGCATCGCCTCGCACTACCAGGGACAGGGCCTGAAGCTGTCCAAGCACTTCAAGTAGGGCCGCAGTCCTTCAGCCACAGTCATTGACAAATCGGGCGGCCGGGCCCAGCACAGCCGCATCCGCCATATTCGCGGCGCCGTGGTGGGTTAGACACCGCGCGCACGAGAAAATGACCCGTGGCCCTGCGGATTGTGGAGCCCATTGTGGAACCCGGGGCGCAGCGCATTTGATATAGGCTTGCTTTACGCCCTGCCGCTCCAGCGTCTTGCTTGTCGATGGGGTGATTTTGCCGTGAAAGGACAAGGATGAAGCGCAGCGCGGGATCGATCGCCACGCTTGCCCTGATGATCGTAGGTGCCGCCGCCCTGGCGCGCGCAGACGCGCAGGACGCGGCGAGCCAGCTCGATTGCTTCGGCAAGGACAACGAGCGCCGCATCTCGGGATGCACCGCCCTGATCGAGGGCGGCGGCGTCGCCAACCAGGGGCAGCTTGCCAGCATCTACGCCATGCGGGCGCTGGCCTACTCGCTCAAGGGCGAGTACGGCACCGCCATCCGCGACTACGATGTCGCCATCCAGATGCAGCCCAACTTCGCGGTGGCGCTCAACAACCGGGCCTGGGCCAAATTTCGCTGGGGCAAGGCCGCCACCGGGCTTCCCGACGTGGAGGAATCGCTGCGGCTGGAGCCGACCGCGGCCCACACGCTCGACACCCGCGCCCACATCCGCCAGGTCATGGGCGATCCGAAAGGCGCGCTCAGCGACTACACCAGGGCCATGTATTACGGCGGCACGGAGATGACCCGGCTCTACCAGTGCGGGCTCACCGAGGCCGGGCTCTACGAGGGCCGCATCGACGGCATCTGGCGCCGGGAGCTGCAGGAGGCCATGGAGAGGTGCGTGGCCAAGACCGGCTGCGACCCGCTCCCCGCCGACGAGCAGTGCCGGCCGTCGGTGTCGTGACGGCTTGCCCCGCTGAAAACCTAACGAGGCACTGCCTCAGACCGGCGAGTCATGCCCGGCAGTCGGGGGTCGGCAGTCGGGGTAGACGATCCTTTTTTCGCCGCTTGCTCTCTTGTTGCGATTGCCGACGCCCGACTGCCGAATCGGCTTCACGAAACTTGACACATTTGCACCAACTCTTTGGAAGCAAGCTGGGCTAGGCCGCCAGGGGGCGCGGCCCGGCCACCCTATCCGGCACGCGCGGGGCTCTTGCGGGGGCGTCGACGAGGCTGCGTACGGGCGTGGCCGGTTCTGCCGCCGGCTGCCGGCAGAGCTTTGCGAAGTCGGCGGCGAGGCGGTTGTAGGCGTGCTCGGCCGCGGCCAGCTTCACCGCCGCCTTCGCCTGCAGTGCGGCCAGCGCAGTGCCCCTCTCCAGGTCCTGGGCGGTGCGGCGGACAACCAGCTCCCATTCCTGCGCCGGCTGGAGCCTGCGAGGAGTCTCAGCCACGCCCCTGCGGGTGACGGCAGGAGCCGTGCGACGTGGCCGGTCGAGACGCGCGACGACGCGCGGGCGCGCCGCCAGCCCTGTCAGGGCGGCAGCCAACGCAAGCATATCTGTCCAGAGACCGCCAGGATGCAGCATGATGGCCAATGTTCGCGCGATGTATAGCCAGATTGAGAGCGAATCGACCGCCCCAATACAGCAGCTCTACATCGAATATATTGCGGAGGACTTAACGCCGTTGCTGGGCGTCCAGGCCGACGAGGCGGCGGACCTCGTCGGGGCTTGTGCCGCGCCCCCGCAGCGATCCGAGGCTGGTGTCGCGGGCGCTCTTGGCGAGCTTGCGGCCCCCGGCGTCCACGATCAGCCGGTGGTGATGGTAGAGCGGCTCCGGCAGGCCCAGCAGCACCTGCAGAAGCCGGTGCAGGTCGGTCGCCGCGTAGAGGTCGCGCCCGCGCGTCACGTGGGTCACGCCCTGCCAGGCATCGTCCACAACGACGGCTAGGTGATAGCTGGCGGGCACATCCTTACGGACGATCACCGCGTCGCCCCAGCGCTGCGGGCGGGCCTCGACCGGCTGGGGTGCGCCATCCTCGGTGCCGGTCTCCACGAAGGCGAGGGGACGGCCGCCGAGGACGGAGGCCGCCATGCGGGTTGCCTCGGCGATGTCGATCCGCAGGGCGCAGGGCCCGCCCGCGGCACGCGCATCCGCAACGTCGCTTGCCGGCCGTCCTCGCCATAGCCCCGGGTAGAGCGGGGCGCCGTCGGGGTCCTTGGCGCCGGTGGCGGCGGCCTCGATCTCGGAGCGCGTGGCAAAGCATGGGTAAAGAACGCCCAGTGCCTCCAGCCGCTGGGCCGCATCGCGGTAGGCCGGCATGCGGGCGGACTGGAAGACCACCGGCTCGTCCCAGTCCACGCCGAGCCAGCGCAGGTCCTCGAAGATGCCGGCCACGTACTCCGGCCGCATCCGGGCGGCGTCGATGTCCTCGATGCGGAGCAGGAACCGCCCGCCGGCCGCCCTAGCCTGTTCGTAGCCCACCAGAGCGGAAAGGGCGTGCCCGAGGTGCAGCTCCCCGTTGGGGCTCGGCGCAAACCGGAAGACCGGCCTATTGTGCGTCATCCGCGTTTCAGGGCCTCAGAAGGCGCTCTCGATCGGGAAGGGATGCTGCGCTCGCCTCCGCCGGGTCGTCGCGAACGACGACCGCTGTCGCGACGCGGTAGAACTCCTGGCCGAGCGCATGCGCGAGGGGTCCGACCCCGATCGCGACTCTACACCCCTTCGGCGACCGGGTTGCCCGCCGCGTCGAGGTAGGCGATGCGCACCATGTTGGTGGTGCCGGGAGAGCCCAGCGGCACGCCGGCGACGATGATGACGCCCTCGCCAGGCTTGGCGAAGCCCTCCTCGAAGGCGATGCGGCAGGCCTTGCGCACCATGGCGGCCTGGTTCTCCGGGTCTGAGGTCAGGACGCAGTGGACGCCCCAGGCGGCCGCCAGCTTGCGGCCCGTGGCAACCACCGGCGAGAGGCCGATCACCGGCAGGCCCGGCCGCTCGCGCGCCACGCGCAGGGCCGTGGAGCCGGTGGCCGTGTAGCAGATGATGCAGGCGAGCTGCAGCGTGTCGGCCACCGTATGGGCCGCGGCGGCGATGGCGTCGGCGGCGGTGGCCAGCCGCGGCGTGCGCGTAGCGTGCACGATCGCCCCGTAGCTCGGATCGTTCTCCGCCTCGATGGCGATGCGGTCCATTGTGCGGATCGCCTCGACGGGATACTTGCCCACAGCGGACTCCGCCGAGAGCATCACCGCGTCGGCGCCGTCGAATACGGCGGTGGCGACGTCCGATACCTCCGCCCGCGTCGGCACCGGCGAGCTGATCATGCTCTCCAGCATCTGCGTGGCCACCACCACCGGCTTGCCGGCGGCGCGCGACAGGCCGACGATCCGCTTCTGCAAGCCGGGCACGCGCTCCACCGGCATCTCCACGCCGAGATCGCCGCGCGCCACCATCAGGCCGTCGGAGTTGGCGACGATCGGTTCGAGCTCGGCGATGGCGGCCGGCTTCTCGATCTTGGACATCACCGCCGCGGCCTGCCCGATCAGCTGGCGCGCCAGCCGCACGTCCTCGCCGCGCTGCACGAACGACAGCGCCACCCAGTCGACGCCCAGTCGCAGCGCGAAATCGAGGTCGGCCTTGTCCTTCTCGGTGAGCGGTCCGATCGGCAGCACGGTGTCGGGCAGGCTGATGCCCTTGCGGCTCGCCAGCATGCCGCCCACCGCCACGGTGGCGTCGATGCTGGAGAGGCCCTTGTCGGTGACGGTCATGCGGATCTTGCCGTCGTCGAGGAGGAGCGTGTGGCCCACCTCCACGGCGTCGAAGATCTGGGGATGCGGCAGGAACACGCGCTCCGGCCCGCCGAGGCTCTCGGTGGTGTCGAAGCGGAAGGTGACGCCCTCCGCCAGCTCCACACGCTCGCCCTCCAGGGCGCCGATGCGGAACTTGGGCCCCTGCAGGTCTGCGAGGATGCCGATCGGGCGGCCGAAGTTGGCCTCGGCGGAGCGCACGGCGGCATGCAGCTTCTTCACCGCGTCGTGCGCGGTGTGGCTCATGTTGATGCGGAAAACGTCGACGCCCGCGGCGAACAGCCGCTCGATCATCTCCGGGGCGTGCGACGCAGGACCGAGTGTGGCGACAATCTTCGTGCGCCGGCTGCGTCTCATTTGGCTCTGGCGCCCCCTTCGCTGGGATCTGTGAGGCGGATGGTCCAGTCGGCGGAGTTGGTCACGTCCACCTCGAAGAAGCCGGTGCGGTTGTAGCCCTGCTTGGCACAATCGCCCGCAGTCTTGATGGTGAACGCCTTGTCGATGGTGCACATATAGGCGTTGCCGGCCCACTCTCCACCGCCGTCGTAGTCCACGGCGTGGACATACCAGAAGCGGCTGGGGAGCGGCCCCTTGTAGAGGGTCTCGCAAGTCTGGCCCGGCAGCGTCCACCAACCCTCCGTCACCAATCCGCCGCCCGCGTCGCGGTAGCCGATGGCGACGCCGACGCGGTTGGGCGTGGTGTTGCACAGCTTGAGATCGGCGAGGGCCGGTGCTGCCAGCACCGCCGACACCGCCACACACCCCGCCGCCACGCCGCGACGGACGAGCGGAAGCCTAGTCTGTGGAACGGGTGCTGGCCTCACGGGTCGATCAGGATGGCACGGAAATCGTTGACGTTGGTATGGGTCGGGCCACGCACGATCAGCCCGCCCGCGGCCTCAAAAAACGCCGTGGCGTCGTTGTTGTCGAGCATTTTTTTGGCATCGGCGTGACAGGCCCTGGAAAGGGTGCCTGGGTCGATCGCCACACCGGCCGGATCGGTGACGAGACCTTCGCCGCCGTCGATGCCGTCGGTATCGGCGGCGAGGGCGGAGATGCCGGGTTGTCGTGCCAATGCAACTGCAAGCGCCAGCGCGTACTCCTGGCAGCGTCCGCCGCGGCCCTGGGCGTTGCGCACGGTGACCGACAGCTCCCCACCGCTCAAGATGGCCGTCCTGCGCCCGGCGGCGTGCGCCTCGAGCGCCAGCCTGGCGTGCGCCTCGGCAACCTTGCGCGCCTCGCCGGTCACGCCGTCGCCCAGGTTCACGACCGCATAGCCTGCGCGCGCCGCCGCCTCGGCCGCAGCAGCCAGCGAGCGGGCCGGAGTCGCGACGATGCGGTACTCGGCGCTTTCGAAGGCCGGATCGTCGGGCTTGGGCGTCTCGTTGGCGGAGTCCGAGAGAATCTCCACAACCTGCGGCGGCACCTGGAGGCCCAGCGCCTGCATGCGCGGCAGGTGGCGGGCGAGCACCGCGCGCGCCTCGGCCAGCGTGGTAGCATCCGCAACCGTAGGGCCGGAGCCGATGGTGGCGGGGTCGTCACCAGGCACATCGGAGATGGCGAGCGTGAGCACGGGCGCCGCGGTTGCCTTCCTGAGCCGGCCGCCCTTGATGCGCGAGACATGGCGCCGCACCAGGTTCATCTCGTGGATGTCGGCGCCGGACTTCAGCAGCCCGCGCGTCAGCGCCGTCTTGCCGGCGAGGTCGAGCCCCGCCGCCGGCGCCGCCCACAGTGCCGAGGCGCCGCCGGAGAGCAGCACCAGCACAAGGTCGTTTGCGGTGGCCGAGCGCACCAGCGCCAGCGTCTCCTCGGCCGCCCTGAGGCTCGCCTCGTCCGGAGTCGGATGTCGTGCCTCAACGATCCGAATGGAGACGGGGCGCTCGGCTGCCGGCAGTGCCGCGACCGTCCCGTGCGGCGCCGTGGTGAACCCGGCGACCTTGTCGAGCACGCCGCGCTCGCGATAGTGCCGCTCCGCCGCCGCCGCCATGGCGCCGGCCGCCTTGCCGGCTCCGACGATCGCCAGCCGCCCGCGCGCGGGCACCGGCGGCAGATGCATGGGAAGGCAGACGTCGGGATGGGCCGCCGCCACCGCGGCGTCGTAGAGCGACGTCAGCAGGGCGTGCGTGTTGCCGACCGGTGCCTCGCGTGTCGTCATGCCCTGAACGTCCCCTGAGTGTCCGGCTCCCCCCAGCGCCAGGCGCCATTTCGTGAAGTCGCGGCCACCGGTCAAGGGTGACAAATTCCCGCCTCGCGCTCTAGTATGGCTGCATCATGGCCGATCGTGGAATGCGGGGCTCCGGCATCGCCGGACAGGAGGAGTTGGGCTATTGCGTCCTGCCGGGGCGCATCGACCGCGGGCTCATCCTGCTCTGCGATCACGCCGACAACGCGATCCCGTCCGGCTATGGCACGCTGGGGTTGCCGCCCGAGCAGCTCAAGCGCCACATTGCCTACGACATCGGCGCGGCGGCCGTCACGCGTGCGCTGGCCGCAGCGCTCGGCGCACCGGCAGTGCTGACCCGCTACTCGCGGCTGCTGATCGATCCGAACCGCGGCCGCGACGATCCCACGCTCATCATGCGTCTGTCCGACGGCGCCGTGATCCCTGGCAACCGCAAGCTCGACGCCGCCGAGCGGGAGAAACGTCTGCGCCTCTACTACGAGCCTTACCACCAGGCGGTGGATGCCGTCATCGACCGCTTTCTCGAGGCGGGCATCGCGCCGCTGCTGCTGTCGATCCACTCGTTCACGGAGAGCTGGAAGCAGTTTCTCCGTCCGTGGCACGTGGGCGTGCTGTTCGGCGACGATGCGCGTCTGGCCAGGGCTCTGCTCGAGGCGTTCTACGCCGAGGGCGACCTGATCGTGGGCGAGAACGAGCCCTATGCCGGCCAGCTCGAGGGCGACTGCCTGTGGCAGCACGGCGCCCGGCGCGGGCTCGCCAACGCCATCGTCGAGATCCGGCAGGACCTCATCCGCGACGCGGCCGGGCAGGAGGTCTGGAGCCGGCGCATGGCCCGCATCGTGGAGCGTGCTGTGGCCGAGGCGTCGGTCGCGGCTGTGCGCTTCGATCGGGCTGAAGCATGCGACACCAAGGTTGCCGCCTCCGCGGCCCCCGCGCGGCACAAGAACGGAGATAGAAAGATGACCAAGCTCGACAAGACTCTGACGACGGAGCTGGAGGCTGCAGCATTCCGGCGGCTGTTGGATCACTTCCGCAAGCGCACCGACGTGCAGAACATCGACCTCATGAACCTAGCCGGCTTCTGTCGCAACTGCCTCTCCAACTGGTACCAGGAGGCTGCGGCCGAGCGCGGCGTCGAGCTGACCAAGGACGCCGCCCGCGAGGTCGTGTACGGCATGCCCTACAAGGAGTGGCAGGCCAAGCACCAGAAGGAGGCGAGCGCCGAATCGCTGGCGGCGTTCGAGAAGTCCAAGCATTGAAGGTGTCATATCAGCCGCTCACCGGCTGGCGCCGACCCTTGATGATGAAACGGAGCGCGCCGCAGCGTCCCCTCCCCCCTTGTGGGGGAGGGACAGGGTGGGGGGGAATCCCGGAGGTGTGTGCGACCGGGTTGATCCCTGTGGTTCCCCCCACCCCTAACCCCTCCCCACAAGGGGGAGGGGAATCCGCGCAGCGCTTGCCTGTGGCTCACCAGTCGAACTCACGTCCCCGGCTGGATAGGTTAGTTTCGTGTCAGACCCTCTGGTCTGACACCCGTGCCCCAACTGGCATTGAAGCTATGGCGATGGATCGCCCGCGGGCGGCAAGCGCCGGCGATGCAGGGAGAAGCTTCGATGACGGCGCGTGACCGCCGGCTGGCGAGATGGCGGATGCGGTATCCGGCGCTCTCTGCGCTGGAGGCGCGGGCGCGGCGGCGGATTCCCTATTTCGCGTTCGACTACCTGCACGACGGGACCGGCGACCTCATCAACCGCCCGCGCAACATCGCCGCCCTCAGGGAGATCGAGATCGTCCCGCGCTACTGCGACGACGTCTCGGGCGCGAGCACCGCGGTGCGGCTGTTCGGGCGGCGCTACCAGGCGCCGGTGGTGATCGCCCCTGTGGGCATGGACGGCGCCATCTGGCCCGGCGCGACGCGCCTGCTGGCGGAGACGGCGCGCGATACGGGCCTTCCATACATGACGGGAACGATGGCGACGGCCCCCATGGAGGAGGTATCACAGATCGCGCCGGAGAGCTTCTGGTTCCAGCTCTACACCATGCCGGCACAGGACCATCGCGTGAGCTTCGACATGGTCCGCCGCGCCGAGGCGGCCGGGGCCTTGGTGCTGGCCGTGACGGTGGACATCCCGACGCCGGGGCGGCGCGTGAACGACTCGCGCAACGGCTTCGGGGCACCCCGGCGGATCACGCCCCGGATGATGGCGGGAGCGCTGATGCGGCCGGCGTGGCTGGCAGCGCTGGCGCGGGCAGGCATGCCGCACTTCGAGAACATGGCGCCCTATTGCCGGCCGGGCGCGCGCAAAGGCGCGTACGACCTGTTCGTGAAGGCCGCGCGCTCGGGTTCCGGCGTGACCTGGGACACGCTGGCGCGCATCCGCGACCGCTGGCCCCGGGCGCTGGTGGTGAAGGGCGTCATGCATCCGGCAGATGCCGAGAAGGCGCTGGCGATCGGATGCGACGGCGTGGTGGTGTCCAACCATGGCGGGCGCCAGTTCGACGCCGCGCCGGCCTCGATCGACGTGCTGCCTGCCATCCGCGCCGCGGTGGGCGAGCGCATGTGCCTACTGATGGACGGGGGCATCCTGTCCGGGCTTGACGTGCTGAAGGCGCTGGCGTGCGGCGCCGACGCGGTGCTGGCCGGGCGGGTGTTCATGCTGGGCCTGGCGGCATTGGGAGCCGACGGCGCGCGGCACGTGGCGCTGACGCTCGCCGACGAGCTGAGGATCGCGCTGGCCACGACCGGCGCCTGCGATGCCGCGGGCGCCGCGAGGCTGGCCGTGCGGCACCGCGGGGCGTGGCGGCGGGAGGATTTCGAGGCGGGGGCGGAGCCGGCGCGACCAGACCCCTCGCAGTATCGGGGTCAGACCCCTCGCATCGGCGTTCGCATTGAAGCATCAAACGGCGAAGCCGAGGGGTCTGACCCCGTCTCCAGCAAGGGGGCTGACCCCGTCGCCGGGAAGGAACTGAACCGATGAAGGTTGGAGACGCGATTGCCGAGATCCTGAAGCGGGAGGGCGTCGAGACGATCATCGGCTACCCGGTAAACCACCTCCTCGAATACGCCGCCATGGCCGACATCCGGCCGATCGTCGTGCGCCAGGAGCGCACCGGCATCCACATGGCGGACGCCATGTCGCGTTTGAGCTCGGGGCGCAAGCCCGGCGTGTTCGTCATGCAGCTGGGGCCGGGCACGGAGAACTCCTACGGCGCCATCGCCCAGGCCTATGCGGAATCGGTGCCGATCCTGGTGATGCCGGGCGGCTATCCGCGGCGGCTGGCGCACATCGAGCCGAACTACAACGCGACGCTGTCGATGCGGAGCATCGCCAAGTCGGCCGAGCCGCTAAATGTGCCCGCCGACATCCCCAACGTCATGCGACGCGCCTTCTCGCGGCTGCGCAACGGGCGCGGCGGACCGGTGCTGGTCGAGATCCCGCACGACATCTGGGACGAGGAGGTGCCGGAGCCGCTCAACTATCGCCCGGTGCTGTCGACCCGCAGCGGCCCCGACCCCGAGGCGGTCGAGGCGGCGGTGGAGATGCTGGTCACGGCCAAGCGGCCGGCGATCTATGCCGGGCAGGGCATCCATTACGCGAGGGCCTGGCCGCAGTTGCGCGCGCTGGCCGAGCGGCTGGCGATTCCAGTATGCACGAGCCTCGATGGCAAGAGCGCGTTCCCGGAGGACCATGCGCTGGCGCTGGGGTCGGGCGGGGCGGCGATGCCGAGGACGGTACGGCATTTCCTGGATGCAGCGGACCTGATCCTCGGCGTCGGATGCTCCTTCACGGAGACCTCCTTCGGAGTGCAGATGCCCAAGGGCAAGCGCGTGATCCATGCCACGCTCGACCCGGATCATGTGAACAAGGACATCGAGGCGGAGGTGGCGCTGATCGGAGATGCCGCTTTGACGCTCGATGCGGTGCTAGCAGAGCTGGACCGGCGCGGGGTGCAACGGCGGCCCTGGACTTCGGTGACCGACGAGATCGCCGAGGTGCGGGCGGCGTGGCTCAAGGAATGGCTGCCCAAGCTCACCTCCGGCGAGACGCCCATGACACCCTACCGCGTGCTGTGGGACCTGCAGAGGACGGTGGATGTGGCCAACACCATCATCACCCACGACGCCGGCAGCCCGCGCGACCAGCTCTCCCCGTTCTGGGTGGCGAGGGAGCCGCTGAGCTATCTCGGCTGGGGGAAGACGACGCAGCTGGGCTACGGCCTGGGCCTCGCCATGGGCGCCAAGCTCGCCTGCCCCGATAAGCTGTGCATCAACGTGTGGGGCGACGCGGCCATCGGCTTCACCGGCATGGATTTCGAGACGGCGGTACGCGAGCGCATCCCCATCCTGTCGGTGCTGCTCAACAATTTCTCGATGGCGATGGAGCTGCCGATCATGGGCGTCTCCACGGAGAAGTACCGGGCGACCGATATCTCCGGCAACTACGCGGAGTTTGCGAGGGCCCTGGGCGGCTACGGCGAGCGCATCACCGAGCCCGGCGAGATCGTCCCGGCCATCCGCCGCGGCATCGCTGAGACCGAGCGGGGCGTGCCGGCGCTTCTGGAGTTCATCACCTCCAAGGAGCTGTCGCTCTCCAAGCATCCGGCGCGGACGGCGCTGGAGGCAAGGAAGGGCGGCAAGACCTAAGTAAACGGGCCGGACCCCTTGGTGTTGGAATTCCCCCATTAAAACAGAGGTCTGCATCATGACGCCGCTCTGAAGCCGTATTTTTTATGCCCGGAAATCGAACGCCCGGTGTTAGGATTCCGGGCATGAAACTGATCCCGAGAGCGATTGAACCGGTTCTGCGTCAGCGTCTGGAAGCGCAGGCGGCGGTGGTCCTTCTTGGACCGCGGCAGGTGGGCAAGACTACCCTTGTACGCCAGATTGCGGACGAGCGCGGCGAGGGCCTCGACCTGGAGCGGACGTGTAGGTTGCGTTAGCGCGAAGCGCGTAACGCAACAATGGCAAGCGCCTGCCGACGTTGCGTTACGGCCCTTCGGGCCTAACGCAACCTACGCCGGCTTCAGCGGGTTAAGGACCTGGACGCCAGCGAAGTCCTTCTCGTTGTCGGTGACGACGACGCAGGCATTGGCCTGGGCGACGGCTGCTATGATCGTATCGAGCGCACCTCGCGGCTTGCCCTTCGCTTTTCCGTCGGCCATCAGTCTCCCCCAGATCAAAGCGGCGGCCTCGTCGAACGGCAGGATACGGCCGGCAAACAGCGCCTGCGGCCCTTCCGGACCGAGGAACCAAGCATCGAGCCGGTCGCGCCGCTTGCCCGCCGGCTTCTCCAGCACGCCGCGCCTGATCTCGGCAATCGTGAGGGAGGAGATGAAAAGATCCTCGTCGTTCTGCTCCGCCATCCACGCCATCAGAGGCTCCGATGGGGACGGCTTGACAACGTTGCTGATGATGTTGGTGTCGAGCAGATAGCGCATCAAATCTCGACGTTGCGCCCCTCCTCGCGAGGACGGCTGAGATCGAAATCGGCGCCAACAAGCGGCGACCGGCGCAGCGCCGCGAGTATTCCCCCCCTCCTGGGTGGCTCGCCTGCGACTGTCCGGCCGACGATGGCGCGCAGCCTTGTCGCCTCGGGGCTATCCTCCGCCAGCCGTCGCGCCAACGACCGGATGAGATCGCGGTCCGAGGCCCGACCGAGCACTTCGAAGCGCGCCAGTCCACGCTTGCTGAGGCGGGATCGGTAATTGCGAACGGCGCGCGTCTGGGAGGTGCTCATGGGCATGCCTCCATAGGATTATTTCCTGTAATATATCCAGTCAAACCCGAGACCGCAAGCAGGCACGGCCGACGTGGTGCTGCGTCTGCTGGAGGCGGCCGTAGCCCGTCGCGTTTGCGCGAAGTGCGTAACACAACAATGACAAACGCCCTGCCGACGTTGCGTTACGGCCCTTCGGGCCTAACGCAACCTACGTGAGCTGGAACCGCAGCGCCAAGGCGGCAGCCAGGGGAGCCAGCACCACGGAGGCCAGCGAGATCGCCACCAGGATCAGGAACGCAGGCAGGAATCCGCCGCTGCCCGTCAGCGCAGCGCTGATGGCCTCGATTCCGAAGAGGAGCGTGGGCACGTAGAGCGGCAGCATCAGGAGCGCGATGAGAACGCCGCTGCGGCGCGCCCGCAGCGTCAGGGCCGCGCCGATGGCGCCGATGAAGCTGACGGCGGGGGTGCCGGCCAGCATGGTGAGGACCAGCACGCCGTAGGCCTCCAGCGGCAGGTTCACCAACAGGCCCAGCACGGGCGCCAGGACCGTCAGGGGGATGCCGGTGGTGAGCCAGTGAGCAAGGCTCTTGGCGGCAGCCACGGCCTCCAGTGGGAGAGGGCCAATGGCCAGCACCTCCAGCGAGCCGTCCTCGAAATCGGTCTCGAACAGGCGCCCGAGCGACAGCAAGGTTGCGAGCAGCAGGGCCACCCACAGGAGACCGGGGGCGATGCGGGAGAGCAGATTGAGGTCCGGGCCGAGGCTCAGGGGGAGCATCGTCACGACCACCAGGTAGAAGCCGAGCGCCACGCCGACGGTGCCGCCCTCCTTCCAGGCGAGCAGGAGATCGCGCCGCACCAAGTGCCAGAACGGTTTCATGCGGCGGCCGCCGCCGTTCGGCCGAGGTGCAGCTCGCGCGCCCGGTCGAAGCCGAGCGGCAGATGCGTGGCCGCCACCGCCAGGCCGCCCGCGGCCAGGTGGGCGTTGACGGCCCCGGCCAGCACCTCCTGCCCCGCCTGGTCCAGGGAGGCCGTCGGCTCGTCCAGCAGCCAGATCGGGCGCCGGACCAGGGCCAGCCGCAGCAGCCCCGTGCGCCGCCTCTGGCCGGCTGAGAGATAGCCGGCGGGGATGTCGCGCAGGGCCTCCAGGCCGAAGGTGGCAAGCGCCCGATCGAGGCGGGCTGTTGCCGCTCCCCCTGGCCCGTCTCCGAGAAAGCCGCTCCAGAAGGCGGCATTCTCCACCACGGTCAGGCCGGGCTTAACTGCGTTGGCGTGCCCAATATAGTGGCACTGCTCGCCGATGCCCGCATCCACGGCACCGCCCTCCAGGCTGACCTGCCCCGCTTCGGGCGGCAGGAAGCCGGCCAGGATGCGCAGGAGCGTGGTCTTGCCTGCGCCGTTTGCACCCGTCACCAGCAGGGCCTCCCCGGCCGCCACGGAAAAAGACAGGCCGGCGAACAGGATGCGCCCGCCCCGCCTTGCGCACAGCTTCTCCGCCACAAGCTTCATATCAGCCGCGCTACAATCCTTTAGGGCCTTCCCCGCACCCTGCGGCGCATACTAGACTCGTTATACGGTTGCAATTCCGTCCCCGCCCGGCGGGGTCAGACCCTCGCCTCCCAACCTCTCGCTTAAGGCCGAGTTGTATGCGAAGGGTCTGCCCCTCGTCTCGCGCGCGCACGCGACGCATTGTCAAGGAGACCTATCCCTCATGAGCACGGCCGCGCCCCATCCCGACAGCTTCAAGTGCCGCAAGACGCTTACCGTCGCCGGCAAGACCTACGAGTACTTCTCGCTCCCCGACGCCGAGAAGAACGGCCTGGCCGGCATCTCCAGACTGCCCACCTCGCTCAAGGTGCTGCTGGAGAACCTGCTGCGCTTCGAGGACGGCCGGTCCGTCAGGGCCGACGACATCCGGGCCGTGGCCGATTGGCTCAAGGCCAAGGCCTCCACCCGCGAGATCGCCTACCGCCCGGCCCGCGTGCTCATGCAGGACTTCACCGGCGTGCCGGCCGTGGTAGACCTCGCCGCCATGCGCGACGCCATGCGGCACCTGGGCGGCGACCCGTCCAGGATCAATCCTCTGGTGCCGGTCGACCTGGTCATCGACCACTCGGTCCAGGTGGACCACTTCGGCACCGCCGACGCCTTCAGGAGGAACGTCGAGATCGAGTACCAGCGCAACAAGGAGCGCTACGAGTTCCTGCGCTGGGGCGCCGGCGCCTTCAACAACTTCAGGGTGGTGCCGCCCGGCACCGGCATCTGCCATCAGGTGAACCTGGAGTACCTAGCGCAGTCGGTGTGGACGAAAGCGATCGGGAGCAGGACGCAGGCCTTCCCGGATACCTGCGTGGGCACCGACAGCCACACCACCATGGTGAACGCGCTGGGCGTGCTGGGCTGGGGCGTGGGCGGCATCGAGGCCGAGGCGGCCATGCTGGGACAGCCTGTGGCCATGGTGATCCCCGAGGTGATCGGCTTCCGCTTCCACGGCAGGCTCAAGGAAGGTGTGACGGCCACCGACCTGGTGCTCACCTGCACGCAGATGCTGCGGAAGCGCGGCGTGGTGGAGAAGTTCGTCGAGTACTACGGCGACGGCCTGGACCACCTCTCGGTGGAGGACCGCGCCACCATCGCCAACATGGCCCCCGAGTACGGCGCCACCTGCGGCTTCTTCCCCGTCGATGCCGACACCATCAAATACCTGAAGGCCACCGGCCGCGCGCCCGAGCGCGTCGCCCTGGTGGAGGCCTACTGCAAGGCCCAGGGCATGTGGCGCGAGCCGGGCGCGGCACCCGTGTTCACCGACGTGCTGGAGCTCGACCTTTCCGCGGTGGAGCCGTCCATGGCCGGCCCCAAACGCCCGCAGGACCGCGTGCCCCTCGCGGGGGCCAAGGCCGGGTTCGCCGCCGCACTGCCCGAGATCGTCAAAGGCGCCAAACTCGACCAGCGCGTCAGGGTGGAGGGGGCGGACTACGACCTCGGCAACGGCGATGTGGTGATCGCCGCCATCACGTCTTGCACCAACACCTCCAACCCCTCGGTGCTGATCGCCGCCGGCCTGGTGGCCCGCAACGCTCGCGCGAAGGGCCTGAAGGCCAAACCCTGGGTGAAAACCTCGCTGGCACCCGGGTCCCAGGTCGTCACCGACTATCTCGCCAAAGCGGGGCTGCAGGACGACCTCGACGCGCTCGGCTTCAACCTGGCCGGCTACGGCTGCACTACCTGCATCGGCAACTCCGGGCCGCTCCCCGACGCCATCGGCGACGCGGTGCGGGCCAACGACCTGGTGGTGGCCGCCGTGCTCTCCGGCAACCGCAACTTCGAGGGCCGCGTGAACCCCGACGTGAAGGCCAACTACCTGGCCTCGCCACCGCTGGTGGTGGCCTATGCCATCGCCGGCACCCTCAACAAGGACCTCACGACCGAGCCCATTGGCACGGGCTCGGACGGCCAACCCGTCTATCTCAAGGACATCTGGCCCACCTCGGCGGAGGTCGCCGAGCTGATCCGCAGCTCCGTCACGCCCGACATGTTCGCCAAGCGCTACGGCGCCGTCTTCACGGGCGACGAGAAGTGGCAGGCCATGGGCAAGGCCAAGCCAAGCCTCACCTACGGCTGGAGCTCCGGCTCCACCTACGTCCAGAACCCGCCCTATTTCGAGGACATGCCCGCCGCCCCGGCCCCCATCATCGATGTGATCGGCGCCCGCGTCCTGGGCCTGTTCCAGGACAGCATCACGACCGACCACATCTCGCCCGCCGGCTCCATCAAGAAGGACGGCCCGGCGGGCGTGTACCTGATCGAGCACCAGGTGCGCCCGCCCGAGTTCAACTCCTATGGGGCGCGGCGCGGCAACCACAATGTGATGATGCGCGGCACCTTCGCCAACGTGCGCATCAAGAACATCATGATGGGCGGCAAGGAGGGCGGCAACACCCTCCACTATCCGTCGGGTGACGCCCTTTCCATCTACGATGCCGCCATGCGCTACAAAGCGGAGGGCGTGCCGCTCGTCGTATTCGCCGGCAAGGAGTACGGCACCGGCTCCAGCCGCGACTGGGCGGCCAAGGGCACGCGGCTCTTAGGCATCCGGGCCGTCGTCGCCCAGTCCTTCGAGCGCATCCACCGCTCCAACCTGGTGGGCATGGGCGTGCTGCCGCTGGTGTTCGACGACGGCCAGTCCTGGCAGGCCCTCGGGCTCACCGGCCAGGAGACGGTCACCATCCGCGGGCTGGCCGGCCTCAAACCCAGGCAGAAGGTGGCGGTGGAGATCGCCGGCGCCGACGGCAGGGCCAGGACCATCGAGGTGCTGTGCCGGATCGATACCGAGGAGGAGCTGGCCTACTACCGCCACGGCGGTATCCTGCCGTTCGTCCTGCGCAACCTGGCCGCTGCCTAGCGAGGCTCCGACCGGAGTTGGACCGGCGCGCAAGCGAAGACCGCGGCGCGGCCGGCGTGAAGCCGCAACAATCGCCTTGAGCATCCGCCGGGAGACCCTGTGGCCAAGCCCCTCTCTATCGCCATCGTCGGCGCCGGCATCGGCGGCCTCGCCGCGGCCGCCACGCTGCGCCAGTTCGGCATGGAGGCGCATATCTACGAGCAGGCCCCGCGCTTCGCTCGCATCGGCGCCGGCATCCAGATGATGCCCAACTCCTTGAAGGTGCTGCGTCGGATCGGCGTGGGCGAGCGTCTGCGCCGGGTCTCGTTCGCGCCCTACTCGCACCTCAACCGGGCCTGGGACACGGGCGAGGTCACGCGCGAGCTGCCGATGCCGGAGAGCCTCTACGGCGCGCCATACCTCTGCATGCACCGGGCCGACCTGCACGAGGCGCTGCTATCGGCCTTGCCCCCTGAGATCATCCATCTCAACCGGAAGCTTGTCGACGTCGACCAGTCCGCGAACTCGGTCACCCTGACGTTCGCGGACGGCGGTCGCGCCACGGCCGACGCCGTCATCGGCGCCGACGGCGTGCACTCCGTGGTGCGCGACATCATCGTCGGCCCGGACGCGCCGATCCACAGGGGCCGCATTGCCTACCGTGCCGTGTTCCCCACCGAGCTGATGAACGGCTACGACATCGGCCCGTCCCGCACTAAATGGTGGGGCGCCGACCGCCACATCGTCGTCTACTACACCACCCCTCAGCGCAGCGAGGTCTACTTCGTCACCAGCGTGCCGGAGCCCGCCGAATGGCTCACGCGCGAGTCCTGGTCGGCCAAGGGCGACGTCCGCGAGCTGCGCGAGGCGTACGTTGGCTTCCACCGCGATGTGCGGGCCGTGCTGGAGGCCTGCCCCGACTGCCACAAATGGGCCATCCTGGAGCGCGAGCCGCTGGCGCGCTGGAGCCAGGGCCGGGCTGCCCTCTTGGGCGATGCCGCCCACCCGATGACGCCGTACATGGCCCAGGGGGGCGCCACCGCCATCGAGGACGGCGGCGTCCTCACCCGCTGCCTGGCCGACGTCGAGGGCGAGGACATCGAGGGCGCCTTCCGCCGCTACGAGGCACACCGCAAGCCGCGCACATCCCGGGTCCAGGCGATCTCCAGCGCCAACACCTGGATGCGCGAAGGCAGCTCCGATACCGCCTGGCTCTACGGCTACGATGCCTGGCACGCCGACCTCGACCGGCCGGCGGATCATGCCGCTGCGAGCAATCCGTGACCGGATTTGCCTCCGCCGCTTCGCCACCGCTATGCTCCATTGCGGGCTCTCTGTGAGCACTGGAAACGGTACGCGGGGCGATCATGCTTATTGCTTTCGGGGGCCTTCCAGGAACAGGAAAGACCACACTTGCCCGGGAGTTGGCGCGGCAGCTCGGCGTAGTCTACCTGCGGATCGACACGATTGAGTGCGCCATCGCCCCAGCCGAGGACATGTCCGTAGGCGTGGCAGGATACCGTGTCGGCTATGCAGTTGCAGAAGAGAACCTGCGCCTCGGGCTGAGCGTGGTGGCGGATTCAGTCAACCCGTTGCGGATAACGCGCGACGCTTGGCGCAATGCTGCCAGCCGCGCGGGCGTGAATCTTGTCGAAATCCTGGTGGTCTGCTCCGACCAAGTCGAGCATCGATACCGAGTTGACACGCGCAAGACGGACATTCCCGGTTTGATCACTTGGCAGGATGTCTTGATGCGCCAATTCGAACCGTGGGATCGTGAGCATGTTGTGATTGATACGGCAGGTCAAACCATCGAACAGAGTCTGGCCGCCCTACGAGCAGCGGTGTCGGCGCATCGGCAGAGTTGAATGCAGACTTCTGGGAGGAAAGCGACCATGTGGGGCCAGGCAAGGACTAAATCGATAACCCTGCGGGCGGCGGCGACAGTGGTTTTATTGGCGCTGTCCGTGGCGTCCGACTCGGTATGGGCGCAGCAGGCCTACCCCAGCCAGTCCATCCGCTTCCTCATCGCGTTCGGCCCCGGCGGTGTCGCCGACACCACGTCGCGGCTGGTGGCCGAGAAGCTGGGCGAGAAACTTGGCCAGCGGGTCGTGGTGGAGAACAATCCCGGCGGCGGCGGCATCGCCGCGGCTCGCGCGGTGCTTTCGGCGCCGGCCGATGGACACACGCTGGCGCTCCTCACCAACGGCACCTCGATCAGCGTGAGCCTGTTCAAGAACCTGACGTTCGATCCGCTCACCGAGTTCGCGCCGGTGTCGAAGCTCGGCGCCTTCGAGTTCTTCTTCGCGGTCAAGGCAGACTCGCCCTATCGCTCGCTCGGCGAGCTCGTCAAGGCCGCGCGCGACAGCCCCGGCAAGCTCAACATCGGCACCGTCAATCCGGGCAGCACCCAGCACCTCTCGGCGATGATGCTCAAGTCCACCGCCGACATCGAGTTCCAGTGGGTCCCCTTCAAGAGTTCGGGCGACCTGACCGTGGCCATCCTGCGCGGCGACATCGATGCGGGCATCGATGCCTTCGCCGCCTTCAGAGGCAATATCGACGACGGCAAGCTGCGGGCGCTGGCCACGACCGCGCCCAAGCGCTTTCCGCTGCTGCCCGACGTTCCACCCGCCAGGGAGGCCGGCGCCGGCGACTTCGAGGCGACCGCCTGGAACGGCCTGTTCGTCAAGGCCGGCACGCCGCCCGACATCGTTGCCAAGCTCAACAAGGCCGTGGCCGAGGTGCTGGCCGACCCTGACCTCAAGCAGCGCCTCCTCGCGATGGGCATCGTCGCCGACCCCACCACGCCCGAGGCGCTTGCCACCTTCTTCAAGCGCGACATCGCCAAATGGGCCGCGGTCATCGAGAGGAACAAGATCGAGAAGCGTTAAGGCTTGAGCTGCGCTCGCGTTTGGCGGTTGGCCTTCGCAGAAATTGCACCATAGCCTGTCGAACCAGCAGAAACCCGGATCTGTCTTAGGGGCTTGTACCGATCCCGTTGCCATCCTGGTGCGCCGTACGATGCGGCAATCAACAACACGGAGATCGGCTATGAGGAACGGTCAAAGGACGGCGTTGATTTCGGCTGCGTGCTTGGCGGTCATCTGGGCTCCCTCCATGGCGTCAGCTCAATCCAATCTTCTGAGGGAGCGCGTGGCTGCGGCAATCGAGGCAGTGCAGGGCGCTTGCGCCAGCGACATCGGCAATTTCTGCGGCAGCATCACCCCGGGTGAGGGGCGCGTGCTGTTGTGCATGCAGGCGCATGAGGATCAACTCAGCCGCAGATGCCAGTTTGCGCTGTATCGCGCTTCGCGCGGTCTCGAGCGCGCAATCAACCGCGTCGAGCGTATCGCCGACGCTTGCTGGAACGACATTGAAGCGCAATGCGGCCAGGCGGAGAGGATTGGACAGTGCCTGGTGCAGAAGAGCGGCTCGCTTTCACAGTCGTGCCAGATGGTCCTTTCCGGGCTCCGCCAGGCGGTACAGGGACTGGCGAGCTTGAGAGGCGTGCCCGTCTACAGCTCCGACGACAAGAACCTCGGCCAGGTCGTTGAGGTCACGAGAGCGCCCGACGGCAAAGTCGAGTCCATCGAGGTTGCCGTCGGCCGATGGCTTGGGTTGGGCGACAGAGTCGTGACGATTAGCGCGGACGACTTCGAGCGGATGGCCGATCGCATCCGGCTGCGGCTTGCTGGTGAGGAGGTTCGTGCCATCCCAGAGGCCAAGAACAAGCAGCCATAGCCCGCTTGGGCGCAGCATTCAGCTCGCGGCCCGCTGCGGCCAGCACGATACACCCAACGCTGGCCGCGGCGCGGCCTTCCGCTAGAGCTCCTAGCCGCCCCGCGTCAACACGCCCCCGCACATCGGCGCCGCCACGCCGGTGGTGCCGGGAAACGTGATCGGCAGCCCCCGGAGCGAGCGCACCGCCATGTAGGCCCAGGCCTCGGCCTCCACGGTGTCGCCGTCGAGGCCGGCGGCCTCGGCGGGGACGACGGCGCTCTCCACCTCGGCGGCGATCATGCTCATGAGCGTGCGGTTGCGGCGGCCGCCGCCGCAGATCACCCACAGCTGCGGCTGCTCGGGGAAATGCGCGCGCGCCCGCGCCAGGCCGGCCGCGGTGAAGGCCGTCAGCGTGGCCGCACCGTCGGCCGCGGACAGCCGCAGCACAGGATCCATGGCGAAGGCGTTGCGGTCGAGCGACTTGGGCGGCACCTGCCCGAAATACGGGTGCATCAGCAGCGCGTTCAGCGTCGCCTCGTCCACCTTGCCGGCTGCGGCCGTTGCACCGTCCGTATCGACGGCACTGGCCGTCCGGCGCTGCATCCAGTCGTCGATCAGCGCATTGCCCGGACCCGTGTCGAAGGCGATCAGGCTGCCATCGCGGCCGATCCAGGTGACGTTGGCCACGCCGCCGATGTTCACGACCGCCACCGGCCGCGCCGGCAGCCGCGCCGCCATTGCCCGGTGGTAGACGGGCGCCAGCGGCGCCCCCTGGCCGCCCGCGGCGGCATCCGCCGCCCGCAGGTCCCAGACCACATCGATGCCCGTGGCCCGCGCCAGGGCGGCCCCGTCGCCGATCTGAACCGTGAGCGTCTGCCGCCGCTCGACGACGGACACGGCAGGTGGGTCGAGCACGGCCTTGGGCTGACCTATCTCGGTCACCCTGGTTATCACCAACCTGTGCAAGACGGTCTGGCCGTGAAAGCCGATGACTGCCACATCGGCAGGCTTCACGCCGTGCTCTGCCAGGAAGCGGGAGACCGCAGCCGCGTGATGCTCCGTCAGCTGGCGCTCCACGTCGGCGAGACAGCCCGGACGCGCCCCCCGGTCCGTCAGCTCGCGTGCGTCGCTGACGGCCTGGGCCAGGCGAGTCCTGAACGCCGCATCGTAGGGCAAGGTCGCCGACGGCCCGCGCACCACGGTGTCCTCTCCGTCGGTCTCGATCAGCGCCACGTCGATCCCGTCCATCGAGGTGCCGCTCATCAGGCCGATGGCGCGCAGCATCTGGGTCATGGAGGGTCCTCTCGCCGAGGCAGTAGGCAATAGGCAGTAGTAGGGATCGCTTGTACCGGCGGCCAGCGTGCCACTGGCAACTCCGCCGGCACCCCCGACCGCTGCCCACTGCCTATTGCCTACTGCCTCTCTGCTCGTGCATGTTCCGCCAACCTCGCGGGCACCCTAACCGCGTTCGCCTCTTCGCTCAAACCCCACGGGCTGCCGTCCATGGCCAAATTCAAGTCCGACTTTCTCAATGTCCTGGATGAGCGCGGCTTCATCCACCAGGCATCCGACCACGCCGGTCTTGACGGACTGGCGGCCAAGGGCGCCGCCATCGGCTACATCGGCTTCGACTGCACGGCGCCGTCGTTCCATGTCGGCAACATGATCGTGCTGACGATGCTCTCCTGGCTGCAGCGGACCGGCAACAAGCCGATCGTCCTGATGGGCGGCGGCACGACCCGGGTCGGCGATCCCTCCGGCAAGGACGAGACGCGCAAGATTCTGCCGATCGAGCAGATCGAGGCCAACAAGGCCAGCATGCAGCGCGCCTGCGCCAGGCTGATGACCTTCGGAGAAGGCCGCACCGACGCCGTCATGCTGGACAATGCCGAGTGGCTGACGAAGCTCAACTACATCGAGATGCTGCGCGATGTCGGCCGGCATTTCTCCGTCAACCGCATGCTCACTCTCGATTCGGTCAGGAGCCGGCTCGAGCGCGACCAGGAGATGAGCTTCATCGAGTTCAACTACCAGCTACTGCAAGCCTACGACTTCGTCGTGCTGGCCAGGACGCACGGCTGCAACCTGCAGATGGGCGCCTCCGACCAGTGGGGCAACATCGTCACCGGCATCGACCTCGGCCGCCGCATGGGCACGCACCAGCTCTACGCGCTGACCACGCCGCTGCTCACGACGTCGTCGGGCGCCAAGATGGGCAAGAGCGTGGCCGGCGCCGTATGGCTGAACGAGGACATGCTGGGTGCCTACGATTTCTGGCAGTTCTGGCGCAACGTGGAAGACGCCGACGTGTCTCGCTTCCTCAAGCTGTTCACCACGCTGCCCATGGACGAAATCGGCAAGCTCGCGGCGCTCGAGGGCGCCGAGATCAACGACGCCAAGAAGGTGCTGGCCACCGAGGTGACCTCGATGCTGCACGGCCGCGAGAAGGCCCTGCAGGCCGCCAGGACGGCCCAGGAGACCTTCGAGCAGGGGGCCCTGTCCCAGAGCCTGCCCAGCGTCGAGATCGCCGCCGGGGACCTGGCAAGCGGCCTTGGCGTGCTGGCCGCGTTCGTGAAGGCCGGCCTCGTCAAGTCCAACGGCGAGGCCCGCCGCCAGATCGCCGGCGGGGGCCTGCGCGTCAACGACGCCGCCGTCACCGACGAGAAGGCCCGGCTCACCAAGAGCGACCTCGCCGACGGCGTCATCAAGCTCTCCCTCGGCAAGAAGCGCCACGTCCTGCTGCGGGCGGTGTAGGTGTCAGACCCTCTGGGTCTGACACCATTGCGCCAAACGCTACTTGACGAACTCGTCGGTGAAGAGATCGTCGTACTTCGTCAGGGCATCCTTGGGATCGAGCAGCTTGGCGTCGAGGCTCATCTTCTGCGAGTTCTCAAGCATCGCCGTGTTCACCCGGACGTCCTTAGAGTGAGCCTTCTGGGCCACCTTCCAGGCCTCGGCCAGCAGGTCCGGAGGCGACTTGGCCAGGCGCTTCCTCAGCACGGTCTCGTAGACCTCCTCGGGCTTCTCCTGGATCATCTTGGCCGCACCCTGGTAGGCGCGCGCCACCCGCACGCAGACGTCGCGCTTCTGCTTGCAGTAGTCGGGGCGGGTGTAGACCATGGCGTAGGCGAAGGGCAGCAGCTCCGGCGCATCGGTGACGGAGCTGGCGAGCACGATGGCCGAGCCGTCGACCACGGACTGCGTGGTGAATGGCATCGACGTGGTGTAGCCGTCGACGGCCTTGTTCATCAGCGCCGGGAACATGGCGGGCGGGTCCATGGGGGCGATGCGCACGTCCTTCTCGACGTCGAGGCCGCCCATGTTGGCGACGTAGCGCTGCCAGGCGTGCACGATGCTGCCCACGCCCTGGATGGCGATGGTCTTGCCCTTCATGGCCTTGGCGCGCTCGCGCGGCGGCGTGGCCGGCGTGATGCCGGCCGCATCGGCCACGTCCTTGCGCAGCACGACCTCGACCAGCGGCCGGTCCACCAGATTGGCGATGGCAAGGAACTTCTGCCCCTGGGCAGCGGCCCGCAGGAATACGGGGCCGGTGCCGACCGTGAAATCGGCGCTGCCGGCCAGCACGGCATTGGGCGAGGCGACGCCCACCAGGACGCGGTCGGTGACGTTGAGGCCCTCCTTCTTGAAGAAGCCCGCGTCATGGGCGACCCAATGCGAGGTGACCGTCAGGCTCTGCACCGGAATGGCAAAGACGAGGTCGGTCTCCTGCGCCCCGACGGCCGCAGGTTGGAGCCCTATCGCAAGAGCTGCGGCAGCAGCCAGCGTCGGCCACTTGAGCATGTCTGGTCCTCCCGGATGTGAGACGTCCCGTGACGGGACAGGGTGCAACATTCGGGAAACGCTTAACAAAATGGCTCTCCCGCCACCACGCGGCGGGGAGCGCAGCTTCCCATCCAAAGCTGCATAGATGCGCAGGCCCCCTCTCCCCGTCGCCCTCGGGCTCTCCTCGATGGGGACCTCGCCACATGATCCCGAGGGCGACGGGGAGAGGGCTGGGGTGAGGGGCAGCCAGGGGCGCTCACCTCTCAGCGCGGGGGTGCATACTCGCTGAGATGCGACCGTTCCGGCGAGCCGTCGAAGGCAAACATGGAGAGGGTAGCCCTTGTGGCTGCCCCTCACCC